>DAOTKE010000095.1:0-13839 GCA_035449085.1 Kiritimatiellia bacterium
TCGCGCTATCCAGCAGCCTCGCAACTCGAAGAATTCTTGATTTGGAACCGCTGCACACGACCACATCTTGTTCCCGTGTTCCAAAACCGCAAACAGGTTTTGTGTCCCAGCACCCCTATGCGGCTGCCTTGTGCGATTGTTGCGTGCCCCTGCCCATGCCAACGGTTTGGGGACACAAAGCTTTTCAAACACCGGCTCCACACATTGAAAGGTGTGGATAACGATGAGTTATCATCCAACCATTTGGCGTACATGCCGTGTTTTAGCCAACAAGCGACGGCTCAGTTGTCTCGCGGCCGTGTTGCGCCAGCCAGGCGGTTCAGTCAAGGAGATTGCTGAACAGTCCAGAATCCCGGACGATCAGGCCAGCCTGTGCCTTAGAGCGTTGCAGGCGCGTGGTCTTCTCCATGCAACCCGGCAAAGCCGCTGGGTTCATTACTTTCCTTCGCCAGATCCGCTCGTGCCCGTGGCCGCTCCCATTTTGACTATTGTCAGCCGAGCGATACTCAAGGAAAACTGGTCAACCGCCAAATTGATCCGCACCTTGACCGCCTTCACACATCCGCGCCGGCTGACCGTACTACACTATTTATTGTTAAGAGGCCCCCTCTCCTTCTCAGTCCTCGCACAGGGAACAGGCATTTCCAAGCAGGCACTGGAGCGGCATCTGAAAAAACTCGCCTCACGGGAAATGATCATCTGCAGTGGCTCTGAATGGACCCTTCACCCCGACCGTGACTTCTTCATGGAAACATTCCTGACACTGATCGCTCAGCATTCAAAACAAGGGGCATCTTCCCCTTGATTCTCAGAAACGCTCAATCTCGTTCCCAAGACAGCGTAATAGCATACAGCAGTGTTCCACTTTTTGCCCGGACTCAGGCCGGCAGGTGAAAAGCCTGAATGATCTCGTCGATTACCGGCTGTCCCATGGGAACGAAGCCCCCGATCGGCAGGCTGTCCAGAATCGCCTCGGCCGAACATTCCAACACTTCCAGCAGATCAAACGCCGAAAGGATATCGCGCCCGAGCACCATCACCCCGTTGTTGCAGAGTACGGCGGCGGGGTGGCGCAAGGACATCTGTTTGACCATCTCCTCATAATTGTTGAAGGTGGTCTCGAACGGCAACAAGTTCACTTCTCGCAGGAAAATGTAACACTCCGGCAACGTGCGCGTGTCGATCGTCTTGTGACAGACGCTAAAGGCCAAGGCGTTCAGCGGACACGCGTTGATGATGGCGTTCACCTCCGGGTGCGCGGCATAAATCGCCTGGTGCGCCAGCACGGCGTGACTGGGCGTCTTCCCCGGCTCGCATTTTCCCTTGCGGATCATCACGATCTCCTCGGGCAATACGCTGAACCGGTCGAGCGGGCACGGCGTGATCAAAAACGAATCAGTATCGATCCGCGCCGAAAACGTGCCGGTTGAGCCGGTCAGCAGACGCTGGCGGTAGCCGCGCTCCACAAACTGGCAGAGCGCGTTACGCAGTTCTTTTTCGCGAACCGTCATCATCTCCGGATCATAGATGAAGGCCGGCAGACGTACATCCGACTTGCTTTCGAGCTGGAGCTGCTGGTCGGTCAGGAACTTCGGTGTGCCCAACGTGGACGCTTTGATCTCGGTCTTGCAGCACAGCTCCAGCGTCTCGAACCGCTGGAAGGCGTCTTGCAGGTTTTTGCCCCCGCAGCACACGCCATGACTCTCCAGCACCACGCTGTCAAAGCCCTCCGCGAATTTGGCGGCGATTTTCTGGCCCAGATCTTCGCTGCCCGGCACGCCATACGGCGCAAAGCCCACATGGCCGTTCCAGCGGTATGTCTGAGGAATCAGTTTGGTCTCCGGGATTTTCTTGGAGATCGAGAAAGCGACCAGCGCCATCGGATGCGCATGCACCACCGCACGGATGTCCGGGCGCGCTTGGTAAATCGCACGGTGGAACGGATACTCCGACGACGGAGCATGTGGCCCCACCACCGTACCGTCACGTTTCACGCACACGATGTCCGAGGGCTTGAGCGTTCCCTTGTCCACACGCGCAGGCGTGATCCAGATGTCGCCGTTTTCATCCAGAATCGAGAGATTGCCTCCCGATGTTGTCGTCATTTTGTACCGGTAAATCCGCGACAGCGTCAGCGCGATCTCATCGCGCGGATGCAGGTAAGCATAGTTCATGTCTTCGTCCCTTCCCGTTCGATTCGGAGCGGCCGTGAAAACGCTGCCGTCTTATAGCGGATTCCGTCTGTTGATACAAGATTGCTTTCCATAAGGCCACTATGGTTAAATCAACCGCGTTAAAACGCTAACTGTCAGAAAGCGCCCTATGACCTCATTTGAACGCTATCTCGCCACTGTCCAAGGCCGCCCCACCGACATGCTGCCGCGCGTGCCGATCCTCATGCAGTTCGCCGCCGAGCACATCGGCTCGAATTACGCCGCCTTCGCCTCAGACTGGCGTGTGCTGGTGGAGGCCAACCTCCGTTGCCGCGAACAGTTCGGCTTCGACCAGGTGAGTGCGATCTCTGACCCCTACCGTGAGGCCCAAGGTTTCGGTGCCGAGATTCAGTATGTCGAAGATCACGCGCCTTGTCTCGCATGCCCGCCGCTCACCGACATCCATGACCTCTCACCGCTACGTGATGATCCCGACCCGTACGCCTCCGAACGCATGCTCGACCGCCTGCTCGCCGTACGTGAATTCAAACGTCTGCTCGGCGGCGAGTGTTCGATCCTGGGGTGGGTCGAAGGTCCAGCTGCCGAGGCGGCAGACCTGCGTGGTGTCCAGGATTTCCTGCTCGACATGATGGATGACGCATCCGCAGCCTTCGCTTTGATGGAACGGTGCACCGCAACGGCCATCCGCTTTGCCCGTGCCCAACTGGCGGAAGGAGCGGACACCATCGGCATCGGTGATGCCATCGCCAGCCAGTTGCCGCCGGAGCTTTACCGCGAGCGGGTGTGGCCGCTGGAGAAGCGGCTGATCGAAGCGATTCAAGCCGACGGCGGACTCGTCAAACTCCATATTTGCGGGAACATCACGCACCTGCTCCCGCATCTCGCCGGATTGAACGTCGACATTCTCGACATTGACCACATGGTGGATCCCGCCACCGCGCGACAGTACCTGGGGCCGCGCACGGCCATTGCAGGCCGTATCGACCCCGTCGGCGACGTCCTGCAAGGCACGCCTGCAGGCATCCGGGCCGCCGTCGCTCAGAGCTATGCTGTGATCGGGAACCCGCACATGGTCATGGCCGGCTGTGAAATCCCGTCGGGTACGCCCCCCGAAAATTTGGCGGCGCTCTGCGAACCGCTGCCGTATGCGCCGTGATGCTGCCGTTACTTCGACAGTTCCTGGCGCAGTTTCTCCAAGAAGCCGCTGACCCGCTCGACCGCCTGTTCGCCAACGGCGTTTTTCAGCACGCTGCTCAACATGTTCTGCAACGCACGCGTATCGAGGCGCGGCTCGTCCACAGTGCCGGAGACCGGGATCTTGATGGAGGTGCCTCTGAGCATGCGGAACGCCGCCGACCCCACCAACCGCTCCGTCACCGGCACCTCAATCACATAATTCACAGCGCCATTGAAGGCCACCCAGCCGCCGATGATCACAGGTTGATTCTCGATCACCAGACGCACCGGGTCAGCCTGAATCCGTCCGTTGCGTACCGTCACGTGAAGCGGCAGGCGCGCGACTTCATACACGCGCGTCTTGACTTTGATCATGCCGAACAAATCGCGCAGCGACGGCCCCAACTCCAGCTTCAGGTTTTCGAACGTGATGTCCAGATCGGCAGCGTTCCCGTGCTCCGGAACCACGCCCGGTTCGACACGGCAGTTCCGCACATCCAGCGACACCGTCCCGTCACGGACGCGGCTTCCCTGAAACAACGGATTCAGATTCACCAGTAACGTATCGACCATTTCTTGCGTCAACGCGACGCGCTCCAGCATACGCGTTTTGGGCGGCACCGTCAGGACGCCCCCACCGCGACCACCGACCGCCATCTCGGGCACCAGCCGCAGGCGTCCTCCATTCAACACCGGCTCGTATCCGATACGCAACACCCCCTTGGACAAACGGAACAGCACATCCGCAGGGCCGGCCCGCAAACCGAGCCCGGCAAGTGACTTCACGTGCGCGGCCGCATCGAGTTCGCCCTCGGCCAACACAGTCGAAAGTCCACCCGCCAGCGGCGATGAAAATCTGAACGGCCGGAACTCACGACCGGTCAATGTCAACTCATCGATGCCCTTGGCCGCCAGCAGCCGTGTCACCGCACCGGCATCCAGCGCCGCGCGACCTTTCGCCGAGGCCAGGCAGCGACCGGACAGCTCGCTTAACGCGGCTTGTGATTCCATCGTGAACAGGCTGCTTGTCACATCCAGCTTAGAGACCGCCACGCCCGCGCCGTCTTCCGCCACGGCCGCTTCCACCGTCATGCGCGCCGCCGGCTCGGCAAACACCACCTCGCCGTCGCGTTCCAGTCTGGCTTCGCCATGTGCCGCCAGCGCGAGTGCCGTCCCGCGCACAGTGTGGTCGCGCGTCACGCTGCCCTCGACCCGCACGTCCGGCACCCGCCATACGCCGTCTTCCACGCGCGCAGTGAGAGCTAAACCGGCGGCATGCAGACGCGCCTTCACAGCGCCTCCCGCCGCTTCAGCCGTCGCATTGGCCGCCACGCGGCCCTGCCACGCGGACAGACGACGCTGCACGGTAACCGGCAGAATGCCGCCCAGCAAACGGCGCACAGAGGCCACCTCCATGTCGCTGGAAAGAGAAAACCCGCTTACCTGCAAGGGGCGCCCCTCGCCGGCCGGCACCAGACGCCGGCAGGCGCCAGAGGCACGGCCATTTTCAAGCGTCAACTCAAAAGTCACATCGTGCACCTCGGCCTGCGGTTCATCACCCTGCAGCGGCATGCGACCGGCGGCCTTCAATGTGCCCTGCGGCACCACCATGCGCTGATCCGGCCTCACCTCCACGGCCACGTCGGAGAGCTTCAGAAACGAGGCCAGCGCCACGCCTGCCCCGTCGCGCCGACTGGAGGCGTCAAGGTAAATCGATCCCACCATGGGCGGACAAACCTTGAAGATACGCGTGGCATCCCGGCCAAACCGCGTCAGATCAATCTGCGCCTTGAGGGTCGCCGCGTCAAAACGGCCACTGGCGTACACGTCGGCAAACGGGACTTTGAGATGCAGACGATCCACTTCGGGCCATGTGCCGTACGGGAAGCGCGCCTTCACTTGCAGCGCGGGCTCAGGCTTGAAGGTGATCGACTGCGTCCCGGCTTGCATCGCCAGATCCGCCGCCACGACACCCGCTTGCATCTGCAACGCCGTGTCGTTGCCCTCGATCAACAGACTGGCGCGCAGTTCGCCTCCACTCATCGTGAAGTCTTTGGACAGCCCCAGCGCGGATCCGAAATCGCGCACCAACGGCGCGAGCTGAACGGTGGCCTTGCCGTCTATCATTCCCGTCACCTTGCCTTTTTCTTCCGCGCCGTGCAATGTGCCTTTCGCTTCGGCACGCATCCACGGGGAGGCAAGGTTAAACTGGGTGATTGTGAAGGTCTTGCCGTCAACCCCGATATCCACCATCAACGCCATGTCGCCGGGCGGCGACGGCTTCTCGTCCCGTGCGCCGACCGAGAGACGGTTAACAGCCATTCCGCCCGAAATCTTTCCCTGCGCTGGACCGTGAACCGTGACGGTCAGTGCGCCCTCCGCCGTACCGCTACGGATCCACGCGTCACCGGTCGCAAACTCGATCAGCGGTGCGAATGCGGTGAGATCCACGCCCACGGCCTTGAACGTCATGCTCTCAGGCTGTTCCCAATCTGCACCCTTGTAGAGATCACGAATACTCTGAACGCGTCCCTCTAATGCCAACAAGCCCCCCCCCACCTGCATGCGCGTCTGAACCGAGATCGGCTTGCGGTACGAGGTCAACGTCACTCGCCCCTCCACCTGTTCCGTCATGCAGCGCCCCGCACCCCCGCCGTGAACGGAGGCGCGTCCACCCGTCACATTCAGGGCAATCGCCACATCTACGACCGGCAGGAAGAGGAATCCCTTTTTCCCCTCCCCCGTTTTTGCCCCCTTTTCCTCCGGCTTGGGAACAGGGGCAAGGTCAAGATCAAACACCGGCGCGTTGAGCGTCACCTCTCCCAAATCAAGCACCCCAACCGGCAGCAGGCGCAACAATCCGCGATCAAATGCGACACGCTCGGCTGTCAGCGAAATCCCACGCTGCGGGTCGCTGAAAGAGAAAGTCTCCAAGACCGGCGCACGGAACCAGCCCAGAGACCAACGCTCAAACGACACGTGCATCGGCGCGGCGGCCGCGTTGACTTTGCCAAGAACCCAACGGCGTCCACCGTCCATCGACAGCAACGTTGGAATCAGCACCACGACCACAGCCAGCGGCACCAGCAGGAACAGGAACAGGTTGACCAAACCACGCAGACAACCCTTCTGTCCCTCCGTCACCTCGTCCAGATCTTCATCACGAATCGTGTCAAATTCCATACGTTCACCATATCACGCCCACACTTTGGCGACAAGCGCGGGGGCGGGATTCACGATAGATGATGGGGAACGGCTTGACGAGCGACTTGCCGACACCGCGGACAAGGACATGGCTGCGGCCCTCGCGCTGGTGCTGTGCGCCATCGGGCGCGCCGCACCCCACGGCACACCGGACGGCTACCGCGAGACCGGGCGGACACGCTCTTCGGGCACGTGCGTTTCACCTGCGCCTACTACGGGCCTGCGCCGGAGATCATGACCAGACAGGCGCACCGGTCGGCGAGCGCGTCGGCCATCATGTCGCCCAGCCACACGACGTGGCTGGGGTTCGCGTGCCGCGTCTGGAACGTGCAGTTGGAGAAGTCGAGGTCGCATAGGCCCGTGCAGAAGAGGGTGCCCTCGCACGGCAGGTTGCCCGGCGTTTCATTGTGCTTGAGGCAGGGGTGATCACCGCCGACACCGACGATCCCGCACATGTTGAGGCAGTTTTCGCGAGGTACCGCCGACATAAGAAGAGCGGCGGGCAGACCTAACATCCGCCACGCCGCGTCCATGACCAGATCCTGGAGCCTAGCTCCTGAATCCTCATTCCTAACTTCCCGCTGCCGCTCAGGGCTTGCCGTACACTTCGACTTCGGTGTAATGGTTCATCTCGTTCGAAGTGTTGCCTTTGCTGTAGAAGCGGACATAGCGACCCTTCACGCCGTTGATGGCAAAAGGACGGCCCTCGTTGGTCTCGATGTACTCTTTCTCTTTGCCTTCGCCCAGCTTCGACGAATTGTCGTGGTCGTTGTTGAAGACCGTCACCACGCCGTCGATGAAGTCCGGATCATTGGAAATTTGGCAGATCACGTCACGATAGACGCGCGCCTCGCCGTGGTAGTGCCACACGCACGCGGCGTAGATTTCCTTCTCAGCGCCCAGATCGACCTGCACCCACTGCGTGCCCGGACCGAGCTCGACATACGTCGCGGCGTCGTGCTCCTTGTCGCCATCCGTGATGAACGACAGCTCGCCGATGATCGGCTCCGGATCGCTCGACGTCACCTTGCAATTCCTGGAGAGCACCTTGTCGGCGCCGGCCGGCACATCGATCGGGGGACGCGGCTTGCCGCCGCGGGCCGGCTCGAGGTTCGGCGAGCGGATGTCTTTAGGCGTACCCGTGAACTGCGGTTTCGGCAGCTCGATCTTCAACTGCACCTTGGCGCCGTCCTGAGCGCTGGCCACTACAGCGAGGCCCGCAACAACGGCCGCCAGCATCATTCCAGTGTGTTTCATGTGTTCCTCCTTGTTCCTCTGTTCGTGTTTGCCCAATCCGTCCGACCTGTCAGACCTGTCCGACCCGTCAGACCCAAAATCACTTGCTTCATTTAACGGCAGGAAAGGCGCCGTATTGCCTCACCGGGCTACGCACCCGGTCCATCCATGCAGGTTGCGCGCGCGCGACCAGCGCGCCGCACCCTTCCAACTCCGCGCACGCGGCGCGGATCTCGTTCCATCCCAGTCCGAGGCAGGCGGTTGAGAGCGCATCCGCCAGCGTGGCCGTCGGGGCGTATGACCAGGCCGCCGGATGTCGCGCGGCCGCCGCGCCGCGCCGCACGTCCACGACATGCGCGCCCTTCACCTCGAAGCCCGATCCGCTGATCGCGCCCTCGCTGAGCCGCACGTGCTGCAGACCGGCGCGTTCGCGCCAGTCGCCGCCCACATCCACCGGCCAGCCCGGCCGGCCGTCACCCATACTGCCGCGCGCGACCACCGTGCTGGTTCCGCTGTGCATCAGGAAATCGGTGAAGTCCCAATCCTCCGTCAGCATGCGGCAGGCCACGTCCAGCGCATACCCTTTGCCGATGGCGCCGAAATCCAGCTCCAGCGGCGAGGCGCGCCCCAAACGGTCGGGCCGCACCGCGATCAGCAGATTCTCGGTGTCGATGACCAGCCGGTTCATGCCGCACGCGGCCAAAGCGCTTTCGCGCTCCCGCGGCGTTAACGCGCGCCAGCGATGCTTCACCTCGCGCAAGGCGTCCATCACCGGGCCGACCGTCACGTCAAACGCGCCGCGCGTGGCCGCGCAGACGCGCGTGGCGGTCAGCAGCAGCTCCATCAGCTCCGGCGCCACGCGGAAGGTCTCGCCCGGCTTCAGGCGGCTGATCAGCGCCACCTCGCTCACGTCGAGGAAGCGGCTGATCAGCTCCTCCAGACTGTCCACCTTTTTGAACACCGCATAAGCCGCGCTTTGGGCGAGCTGCCGATCCTCTGTCGCGATCAGCAGCTCGAACACCGTCGACATGGCTTGGTGCTCAAACCTGTGGACCTGAGATGTCATAGAACAACGCTGCGCTACTCTTTGCGTCCGCCGGTGAGCAGCATCCAGGCCGAGACGGCCAGGAACGACATGCCCGTGATGCGGTGGCCCCAGAGCATCGCCCACTGCCAGCCTTCGCCGAACCAGGTCATCATCGGCGCCACCGCCGTGAAGATCACGCCGACCCCCAGCAGCATGACGACCATCCAGAGCGCATTGCGCTTGGTGTTCACGATACGGCGACCGCCGCGCAACCAGATCAGCGCCAACAGACAGGCCGCGAAGAGTCCGCCACCCACCATGTGGAAGATCAGGATATAGCCGGTCATCAGGTGGAAGCACCACCCCAGCAGCCCCGAGAGGCCCAGATAGACGCTCGCCAGTGCCAGCGCGAACGCCGCCCCGCGGTCGATCAGCGCCATCAGACGCTCAGCCGGCTTGCCGTACGGGATGCCACCCTTGGCGAGCACCGCCGGCACCGCCGCCGCCGTGAAGGCCACCGAGACCAGCACCAGAATCGCAAAGACCGCCCAGAGGAATATCTTGAAGAACGGACGCATCAGGAAAGTGGTCCCGAAGACCTTGTTGTAGCTGCCGCTGAGGCCCATGAACTCGTTCTGCGCCTTGACCAGCTTGCGCGCGGTTAGCAGCGGTCCGGTCGACGCAACTTTAGCGAAGAAGAACGCAGAGCCCACCGTGTGGCAGTCGGCGCACTTGACCGGCTTGGCGCCGCGGGCCATGCGCGCCGGACGCACATCATGCCCCAGTGCCCAAGACACCGGCTCAGCGGCCTTCTCGATCTTGGCGCTCAGTTTGCCGTCTGCCGCCAGTTCCCAAACCTGGCCGTGCGCGACATAGACGGCGCGAGCGTGACCAGCCTCGGCGAGCCGCTTGAGACCAGCCGCGACCATCGTCTCGGTGATGGAACAGGCACTGCCGCCCAGCTCCTTGACGTTCGTCGCCGCGTAAGCGGAGACCAGTTCGGTGAAGGCACCCTCTTTGTACCAGCCAACCACCGGTTTTTCGGCCTTAGCCGGGGCATTGGTGCTGATCATGGCATCGCCGTCGCCACCGCGGAAAAACAGCGTGTCCCCGTAGACCACCGCACCAAAACCGTTCGTCATCGCCGCCGGCGAGGCATCGAGCGTCTGCAGCAGATTCGACAGCCACTTTTCACTGGCCTGGCGCGCCTCAAGCTGCTCGTCGCTCATCTTCTCGGTGTCGGCGTTCGGATCAAAGGCAGGAATGACAGCGATCAGGTTGGTGGCGGTCTGGTAGTAGATCCCATCCGGTTGCGTGGTGTCGCCGGCCGGTTCGGCATAACCGTCCAGATGCTTCTTGAAGAGCTTCCCGCCGATCGCCAGCACCGGCTCGCCCGGGATATTGGGATCGGTCGCCAGCGTGCCCAGAACCGCCCCGACCTGCTCGCGCACATCCAGCAAGCCTGCGCACGCCTCCGTCACGGTCTCGGGGCGGAGCGGCGTGATGGTGGCGGCGTCTTGTTCGTCACGCACGCCCCAGAAGGCCGGCCATGTCATGCGGCGCGGCTCGATCTTGCCCGCCTCGTTGCGCACGAAGACCGGCTCCAGAATGAACGGCTGAGGCGTCGCCCAGCGGGCGCGCCCGTAAACGCCCATGCGGTTGGCGCGCGAGGTGCGCACCTCCGCCAGCATCCCCTCCTCCGTCACGCCGGAGTGGCAGGCCGTGCAGCTCAGCTCCTTGAAGTGGGAGACCGGAATGCCGACATGCTTCGGCGCAGGGGCACCGTGGCGGCCGGCGCGGGCGGCGTCCGTGCCCATGTGGCAGCCCACGCAGCTCGCGCTGGCGCGGACCTTGTCCATCTTGCCGGTGTTGTCGCCCTCGTAGCCACGCGCGATGGCGTGGTCTTCGCCGTTGCCGTGGCAGTCCGCGCAGCTCATGCCCGCGCGCAGATGCACGTCGCCGTCGATGTCCTTGTGCGGCATACCCGCTTGAGACACCGAGTGGCAGTTCAGGCAGTTCTCGCTGCGCGGCGCACCGACCTCCAGCACCGTGCGGTTCTTGGCGTCGAACTGCCGCGTGTCATAGACCACGTGCGGCGGCACGGCGAAGACCGCGTCGTCGCGGTTCAGGCCGCGCAGCACGCCCCAGTAGTCGGCCACGCGCGACCCCATGCCGCGGATCTCGCCCAGCCCGAGGGCGCCCGTGGCGGCCCAGCGGAAGTTCTGGCGCAGGATCAGGCGCACCCACTCGCTGTGGTCGTAGGCCTTGCTCTGGCTGTGGCAGGCGAAGCAGTTGATTTCGATGGGGCCCGACACGTCCCAGCGGGCGTGCGGCCCGCCTTCGGCGTAGAGATCCGCTGGATCGGCACGGTCACCGCCCGGCATGTGACGGCCAAAGGTGTAGGTCCACTCCCAGTCGGTCATGCCGAGCCGCTCCGGCGTGTGCGTTCCCGGCCAGTTGCGCAGGCTCATCGGGATCTGCGACCCGCTGAGCGGATCGATCAGGAACCAAGGCTCGCCGCGTCGTCCGTGCGCCGTGTTCGTGCCGGACATGTTGAAATGCCAGCCGGACGCGATGGTGTCGTAGTCGTGGCATTGGCCGCAGGTCTTGCGCGTGCTGACCGGCAGGGCGTTGGGCGTGCCCGGCACGATCGCATCACCGAACTCATCATTCAGGGCGAGGCGGTGCACCGGCGTGTTGCGTCCGCCATCCCAGTGCGACTCGACCGTCGCGAACGCCGAGACGGCCGCGCAGGCCAATGTAAGAGAGAGAAGCTTTTTCATTCGATTACTTCCTGTTCGTCCAACTTGTCGGACCTGTCCGACTTGTCGGATTTACACGTGGAACTCTTCCGGCTTGAAATAGATGGTCTTGCGCTCAGCGACCGAGCGGTTGGCCGCCAGCACCGCCACTGCCGACTCGTAGGCGAGGTCGGCCGGGCAGGTCAGCAATTCGGGCTTGTTGCGGCGCACGGCGAGGAAGAAGTTTTCCAGGTGCGGCATGTGCGCGGGCTTGAGCAGGTCGACCGGCAGCGGCCAGCCGTCGGCCTCGGCGGTGACGCGCACGTCGATCGCGGCGTTGGAGGTGACGGTCGCGGCGACCGGCTTCTTGACCGGCAGCACCAGGCCCATCTTGGCGAACTGATCCCAGTTCGGCACGCCGTCGCGCACCTCACGCTGCACCGCGTTGCCGCGGGCCGCGATCTCGGAGATGGTGAGCGAGCCGTTCTCGCCCATGAACTGCTCGTAGAAGCCGCCGCGGCTGGAGGTCGTCAGCACCTGGTAGTAGGCGCGGTTGATCACCCCCTCCTTGGTCTTGAACTCGTAAATCGCCATCACGTTGTCGTTCATCTCGCGGTTGTAGTAGTCGTTGCCGCCCACCGCGGTGACCGAGACCGGCACGCAGTCCCAGACCCAGAAGAAGAGGTCGATCTGGTGCGAACCGAGGTCGACCATCGGGCCGCCGCCGTACTTGGCGAACCAGCGCCAGTTGAGGAACTGCTCCATATTCTCGTAGCCGTATTTCTGGAGCGTCTCGGTCGGGATATTCAGACGGTCGCGCACGGTCAGGAAGGGGGCGACCGAGCGGTTCCACTGGCCGTAGGCGTGGGTCACGCGGCCCAGCATCTTGGCCTCGCGGATCACGCGGTTGATCGCGTGCATGTAGCGCGGGTTGGAGCGGCGCTGGTGGCCGATCTGGAGGATCTTGCCGGTGCGGCGCTGGCCCAAGACCATCTCCTTGGCCTTCTCCAGACGGTTGGACATCTCTTTTTCGCAGTAGACGTGCTTGCCGTGTTCCAGGCAGTAAACCGTGTGCTCGGCGTGCATCCAGTCCGGCGTGGCGATGATCACGCAATCGATATTCTTGTCCTCTTTGTCGAGCATCTCGCGGTAGTCTTCGTAAACGTTGACCTCGTGCCCCAGGGAACGCAGGCGGCCACGGGCCATCTTGCGGCGGTAATCCCAAATATCGCAAACCGCCTTGAACCGCACACCGGGGATCTTCATCGCGGCATCCGTCAAAATCTCGCCCTCGGCGCCGTAGCCGATCACGGCCGCATTGACCTGGTCATCCTTGGGACCGATGGTATTGGCCTCTTGACTCAGGATATTGAAGGTCGGCAACACAGCGGCCGCCGCGGCCGTGGATTTGAGGAACGTCCTCCGATTGAATGTCATGCTCTCCATCGTCTTACTCCTTTGATCGTCGAATGACTGCGCCCGGGCGCCCATGCCCCCCTGAAGCATTGATTCACCGTCCTTCTCCGATTTGTGGCATGATTAAACCAAAAAAAGACCGGTTCGTCATGTCCACCATTCGGTTCTTTTCGGCCGGTTTCTGGCTACAGGTTACTTGTTGCAGGTTGAGAGTTGAGAGTTCTGCGTTCAACGTTCGGCGTTCGGAGTTTACCTAGCGGCAGACGTCCCAACACCTCTCACGCGAGATCGAAAGTTACGGCCACGTCCCGTTCGCCGACGCGGCAAACCAGTTCCTGCTTTCGTTCCTGGCTTTCGGCTTCGTTTAGCGCCATGGTTCCCGTGCCGCACGATGGACGCCCTCCAGCCGCGCAGCGATCTCGTAGGCCCACGCGACGTAGCCGATCGCCAGCCGGTAGACATCCAATCTTTAGTGCCACCTGTTTTCCGTCATCCCCGCTTCCCCCGACAAAAAACACCTGAAAAACGCCATCTTAGGCCGTTTTTTGGCTATTTTTTCATCGTATCACTTTGACTATCAATAAGTTACCGACGCTTAGCGTCGCGACCCCGCTTAGCGTCGCGACCCCGCAGACTATTTTCCTTGCGGACGTGGTTTTGACCCCCGGAATCCGGTAAACGGTTACTCACGGACGGGCTCCACGACGACTATTGGAAGGGGAGCCGCGACCGTGAGGCCACTGTCAGAGAGGCAGTCTTTGCGGCATGACCTCCGGAACGATGTCACTTTCCTGACACACACCCTTGCGTACAGGGCGTTTTTATTTGAACTGGGCTCGCGCGTTGTTTATCAGGGAAACACTTC
>DAOTKE010000096.1:0-13726 GCA_035449085.1 Kiritimatiellia bacterium
CGGGACGCTGAACATCGTCAACCTCGCGATGTGGAACGACCGCGCCATCTACTTCCCGACGGGGCTTGTCACCACCGCGAAGACGCTCTCCATCGACCAGGCGGGCGGGCACGTCAACGTCATGGGCGGGACGCTGCGCGTGACCGACTCCATCGGCAACTGCCGCAACTTCACCGTCGACGAGGGCATCATCTTCCCGGACGGCACCGTCCTCACGCCGTCGGGCTGGGACGTGCGCTCGGCGGCGCGCTTCGGGCTGGGCGCGGGCTCGGTGCTCACCCTCGCCCTGCCGGACTACACCAACGTCTACCCGATGACCTTCGCGGGCGGGACGCTCAACATCGCCTCGAACGCGACCTTCACGGGCGGCCTGATCCTCGACGGCACCGCGCTCAACGTCGCCGCCGGGCAGACGCTGTCCGCCGCGTCGCTCTCGGGACACGATACGGTGACGCTGGAGACGGGGGCAGTGCTAAACGTTTCCAACCTGCACGGTTTTGACGGCGTGATCGTCAACAACGGCGGCACGTTCCATGTCGACAACACCCGCACCAACACGATCCCGGCTGAACCGGTTGTCGAACCCACTTTCTGGGTAGACGCCAGCCAGAGCGGTTCGTTCCAGACGAATTCGTCGGGCAAGCTTGTCTGGCTCGACAAGCGCACGGCACGCGACGGGACACCGGGCCTGATGTTCGCCACCGCGCTCAGCAATAGTACGCCGCCGATCCTGCAGAACCAACTCAACGGTCTGCCGGTCGTAGACTTCGGGCCGTTGGGAGCCGATAGCAAGGACGAACGCGGAATGATATGGAACCAGCGCATCACGACCGTCCAGGCGGTCCACTGGGTGATCGGGGCACAGAACGGCGGCGGACAGTTACTCGGCGACATGAACAGCGGCGGTGGGATCGACTGGTTTAGATACAGTGATAACAACACGCAACCGATGCCGAACTACCGCTACGGAAACGGCGGGGATGACTACCGAACGCCGCTCTTACCCAGTCAGGGAAGATGGGGCAACCGTGCCGGACGGATGGACTACATCCACAACGGAACCGCGTATCTCAACGGCGTGCAGAACGACGGATTGGGCATCTCAAATGGATTTCCGTCAGCCGACTATCATTTGGTCTCCGTACGCACGACCGGGCCAACGTATGCCGCCGCGTTCGCCAGCGAGCGGGTGGGCAACACGTTTGCCCAGCGTTCCGGTGCTCAGCGGTTGGGCGAGGTGTTAGTCTACGGCGTCCCGCTGACGGCGGAGCAAAACCGCGCGAACGATGCCTACCTGTCGTGGAAATGGTTCGCACGGCGGCTGGACGGTTACCGTACCGTGGACGAGGATTTGATCGCCCTCCGCGGTTCCGGCACGGTGTCGGGCACGGCGGTCCTGGCACGCGAGGTTGCGCCCGCGGCTGCGGGACTCGCCGTGGACGGAAATCTGCATCTTGACTTCTATCCGGCGGCGACAGAGATCGGCGCGGCGATCCGACTGGACGCACTGCCCGCACCGGGCGTCGCGGCGATCAGCGTGGACGGGGACGCTTATTTACCGGCCCGCGTGACGGTCGTGCTAGGGGAGATACGCGCGGGGACGTTCACGGTGCTCACCGCCACCGCGCTGCATGGTTCGCCGGAATGGCTGATCGACATCTCCGCAACAGCGAACACCGTAGGCTTCTCATTTGATGTGAAGCAGACGGATGAAACCGTGATCTTGACGATCACGGCAAAAGGAACAATGATGTTGATTCAATGACGCGAAGCGCGTTCCATGCTCGACGGTTAACGATTGATGCTCAACAACGAGGAGAGGACAATGACACGCAGAGATATGCTGAAGGGACTGGGAGGCGCAACAGCGGTCGCGGGTTTCCCGACGATCATTCCGGCACGCGTGCTGGGGCAGGAGGCGCCGAGCAAGACGGTGCAGATCGGACAGATCGGCTATGGACGCATCGCGTCGTACATGGACGTTCCTGCAATACTGGCTTGCAAGGGAGCACGGTACGTGGCGGTCGCGGACTTCGACAAAGAGCGCGCGCAGTGGGGTAAGGAACGCATCGAGGCGCACTATGCGAAACAAGGGGTGCCGGGCGAAATCACGGCGGTTCATGACTACCGCGAACTGATCGCCCGTAAGGACATCGACGCGGTGGCCATCTCCACGCCCGACCACTGGCACAGCCAGCCCGGCGTCGAGGCGGCGTTCGCCGGCAAGCACGTCTACCTGCAGAAGCCGACGTCGCTGACCATCGACGAGGGACGTCTGCTCAGTGATGCCGTGCGCGCGAACAAACGCACGTTCCTGCTCGGTTCGCAACAACGCTCAAGCGAGCAATTCCACCGCGCCTGCGAGCTGGTGCGCAACGGGCGGCTCGGCAAGGTCACGCGCATCGAGATCGGACTTCCCGGCGATCCGGCGGGCGGACGGACGGAAAAGATGCCCGTGCCCGAGCAGTTCAATTACGAGGCGTGGCTGGGCTCTACGCCGGAAGTTTACTACACCGAGGATCGCGTCCATAAGAACCACGACCGGAAGCTGACATCACGTCCCGGCTGGCTGCGCTGCGAGCAGTTCGGCGCGGGGATGATCACAGGCTGGGGCGCGCACCACCTCGACATTGCCCACTGGGGCATGGGTTGGGAAACCTCCGGGCCGAAGTTCATTCAGGACAAAGGAACGCATTTCAACAAGTTCTACAAGGACAAGGACGGCAAGGACGTGCTCGGCCTCTGGGATGTCCACGGAGAGTACGACGTGGAAATGACCTACGCGGATGGGACACTCATGCGTGTCTGGGACAAGTTCCCCAACGGTATCCGTTTCATCGGAGAGAAGGGATGGATCTTCGTCAGTCGCGGAGCGACCAAGACAACCGCTTCCGATCCCGTCGCACCCGGCAAGCCGCTCAAGGCTCTCGACGCCAGCGATCCCGCTCTGCTGGAAGGCGACGCCGGCCCGATCAAACTCTACAAGCATCGCGGCAATCACCACCAGAACTGGATCGACCACATCCTGAAAGGTGACGAGGACACGCTTGTGCCGGTGGAGACCGCGCACCGCTCATGCTCGGCCTGCCTGCTGGCGCACATCGGCATGAAGCTCAAACGCCGACTGGAGTGGGATCCGGTGAAGGAACGCTTCGTCAACGACGACGAGGCCAACGCGATGTTGCGCCGTGAGGAACGCGCGCCGTACGGCACGCGCCGCGCATACGAACGCATGTCCGGCAAACGGTCGTAACCGTGGTGTATCGAATGAAGCGAGTGAATCGAACAGAATCGAGACGTAAAGTGTCCGGTTCCACATGAGACGATAAGGAAAATGAGAAACCTTATTTTTCTGTCGGCGGCGCTCTGCGTGTCCGTCGTCTCTGCGGTCGAGACGCTGCGCGCGTTTCTATCCGATAGCACTGTCGATATTTGGATCGGAGACCAGTTTTTCACCAGTTACCGTTACAACACTGGCGAGAAACTGCCGTACTTCTTTCCGGTCAACGGTCCCTCTGGCATCTCGGTCACGTCGGTGCGCAATCCACAGTATCCACATCACGCCTCGCTGTGGTTTGGCTGCGACCGGGTGAACGGCGGCAACTATTGGCAGGACAAAATGGAACACGGGCGCATCCTCACCGAGAGCCTCGTGCTCCAAGGGGCCACACGCGGCACCAGCGCCGATCTGCCCACTATGTCCGGCCAAGAGGTGATGATCAGCCAGACCTGCATCTGGCGGCGTCCGGGCACTCCGGAACCCTTCCGCGACACCCGCCGCTATGTCATCACCGCGCCATCGACCGAACTTCGCGTGATCGACGCCACCATCACGCTGGAAGCGCTGATCGACGTGGAGATCGAGAAGACCAACCACTCGTTTTTCAGCCTGCGCGCCGATCCGGCCTTCGCCGTCGCCCTCGGCGGCACGATGGTCAACGCCGAAGGGATCAAGGGCGAGAAGGAGACATTCGGCAAGGGCTCGCCATGGATGGCGTTCTTCGGCAAGCACGGGACAGGCGTCGAGGAGGGCATCGCGCTTTTCCAGCATCCGTCCAACCCGTGGTATCCCGCCCCCTGGTTCACGCGGGATTACGGCTTCCTTTCGCCCACGCCGATGTTCTGGCCGCAGGACGGTAAGTCCACGAAATTGAAACAGGGGGAGAAGCTCGCGTTGCGCTACCGCACGGTGGTGTTCGCGGGTGACGCGGAGAGCGCGAAGCTCAATGAACTGTATGAGGTGTATGCCAAATAGGCGAGGTTAACGCGGTTGTCGGGGCCGTGCGCCTTGACACCCGCGAAAATCAAAAAATGACAAACGAACAATGGGAAAAGCTGCTCGCCGTGGTGGTGCGCGGCGAGCGTCTGGACAAGCCGTTCTGCGGTTTCATCGCGGATAGCCCGTGGCTGCCGGGGTGGAGCGGCAAGGCCAGCATTCTGGATTACTTCGCTTCCGAGCAGGTCTGGCTGGAAACCAATCTCGCCGCCGTCAGGACGTTCCCGGAGGCGGTGTTCCTGCCGGGGTTCTGGTCGGAGTACGGCATGTGTACCGAGCCGTCCGCATTCGGTGCGCAATTGATCTGGCACGAGAATGAATTGCCGTTCGCGGCGGCCCTCTCCGGCGCGGGGACGGGCGAGCGCGCGCTGAAGCTGTCGAAACCCGACGTGACGTCGGCGGGATTACTCCCCTTTACGTTGCAGCGGTTGGTCCGGGCGCGGCCTGCTATTGAGGCGGAAGGCCATACGATCCGCTTTGCCGTGGCGCGCGGACCGCTCAACATCGCCTCGTTCCTGATGGGGACGACGGAATTATTGATAGCCATGCAGCTCGATCCCGACGGCACGCAAGAGATGCTGGAGGTCATCACGGCGTTTCTGGCGGAGTGGATCAAACTGCAGGCGGCAACGATCCCTTCCATCAGGGGCGTTCTTTTGCTGGACGACATCATCGGTTTCATTGGACCGGAAGACGTCGCGACCTACGCCATGCCGTCGCTTAAGCGCGTGTTCGGCGCCATCGACGCAGATATCCGCTTCCTGCACAATGACGCGAATGGCCTGAGTTGTGCGGAGCAATTGGCAGACGTGGGAGTGAATCTTTTTAACTTCAGCTTCGAGCATCCCATCGACGAGATGCGCAAGCTGGTCGGGCCCGAGGTAGGGCTACTGGGCAACATCCCGCCGCGCGACGTGCTGGCGGCGGGGACACCGGAGCAGGTGCGGAGGTGCGTGGCAGAGCAGAAGCAGACGCTGGACGGTGACTTCACGCGCGTGATCTTCTCCTGTGGTGGCGGTCTGCCGCCGGGCGTCTCAACGGCGAACCTGCGGGCGTTTCTGGAGGAGGCGGGAAAATAGGTAACGGTGTGCCGCAGTGCCGGGAAGGTGGTATCATCCACACCGTCAACCCATGAAGGAGTAACCATGTTAAAGAAAATCAATCGCCTTGTCTGGTGTGTCGCGGTCTGCGTGGCGCAGGTGCGCGCGGAGGACACCCGTTGTTTTGCGACGGACGCGGAAACCGGCGCGGTGACGATGCGGGTGAACGGCACAAACCTCTGGACATATGTGCCGCAGAGCCAAGAAGGCAAGCCGTACTTTCATCCGCTGTGTGTCCCGGGCACTGGCGAACCGTTGACCGCGTTCCGGCCGCCAGACCACGCCTGGCATCTGGGTCTCTGGTTCTCATGGAAGTATATCAACGGCTGTAACTTCTGGGAACCGACCTCCAACGCGGTCACGAAGATCGTGTCGCAGACCGTGAAGACAGAGGGCAACGTGATGTCATCCGACGTTGTACTATCCTATCTCGGCAAGGGAACGGAAATCGTGCGAGAGGCGCGCCAAGTGCGTGTCGCGACAGCAGAGAACGGCGACTACACGATCGAGTGGGAGAGCGCGTTCACGGCGGTCGGCGGCGATGCGGCGTTCGACTGTACGAAGGCCGGCAAGAACAAGAACGGCGATTGGGCGTCCGGCGGCTACGCGGGACTGATGTGGCGTTTCCCGGACACGCCGTATTTCTCTTATTCAGTCAGGAACGCTGAAGGCAAAGAAAATGTCAAAGCGTGCGGCGAGCCGAGCGCGTTCGTGGAGGCGGTCGCGGTCTCGAAGGCCACCGGCGCGAAGGCGAAGATCGTGTTTCGTGACCTGGAGGGCAACCCGCGCCATCCGACCCCATGGTTCGTGCGTTACGACCTCAACGCGCACAAGGGGCGCGGCTACTACCTCATCGGCCCCGCGATGATTTTTCACGAGCCGCTGAAACTCGCCGCCGGGGAGACCCTGCGTTTCCGGTATTCGGTGTCGGTCGAGCGGATCAAATAAGCGCCACGATTGTTTCTGGCCTTATCGCGCACAAGGGGTTTCCTGTTCATCATGCCTGTAACACGCACATTCATCGGCTGGGAGCGACCGCTTTGCGAGACCGTGTCCGCCTTTCTGTTAGCGCCATCAAGCGGCGGCCTGCTGGATCTGCGGCATACCACCGTGATCGTGCCCACCCGCCAGTCGAGCTGGCGGTTGCGCGCCGCGTTACCGCTGGCCGCGGACGCGCGGGGCGTCGCCTGCATCGGCCCCGAGATCGTCACGCCGCCGGTCTTGCTGGCGCCGCCGCAACAGGCAGGCGTGGCGTCCGGCTTTCAAAGCCTGCGCACCTGGACGGACACCCTCAAAACAATCGGCGCGGATGAGTTCCGCGCCTTTCTAGGTGCTGGCGACAAGCGTCCGTCCACGACCGCGTGGGCGCTGCAGATCGCCCGCCAGCTTCAGCGCCTGCGGCAGGAACTGGCGGACGGCGACCTCACGCTGGCAGACGTCGCGGATCGGGGAGACGCGCTGGAAGAGGCCGAGTGCTGGGCGGACATGAAGGCGCTCGAGGGCCGTTACTTGGAGCGGTTGGCGGCGCAGGGGCTCCAGGATGCGACCGCCGCGAAACTCGCCCATGTCCGCGCTGGCGTACCGCCCGCCGAGATCGCACGTGTCGTCGTGGCCGCCGTGCCCGATCCTCCCCGACTGCTCGAAAAGCTGTTGGCGCGTTGGGGCGAGGCCGGGGTGACAGTCGACATCCTCGTCGCCGCTCCCGACAACGAGACCCATGCGTTCGATGACTGGGGCCGCCCGGCCCCGGACGTCTGGGCCAAACGGCACATCGCGCTGAACGATGAAGACCTTTGGCTGGAAGCCACGCCTGCTGACCAGGCCGCGCGCATCGCCAAGTCGGTCGCAACGTCTCTGAAAACACAGCCCCGCCCGACCGGGACTCGTCCGCAGCTTGCCATCGGCGTCCCCGACCGTGAAACCGTCGCGCCGCTGCAGCGCGCACTGGCAGATCTCGGGCTGCCCGCCTTTGATCCGCAAAACCGGCCTTTCTCGCAGACCCCGCTCGCCCGGCTCGTTCACGCCCTGCTTGCCCTGCGCGATTCTGACGGCTACGACGAGGTGGCCGCCCTCTTGCGTCACCCGGACGTTTTGCACGCGCTCGAGTGCGGGGCCGATGTCTTGCGTGAACTGGATGCGTTCCAGTCGGAATATCTGCCGGTCACGCTGAACGACCTGTGTGATCATGGCCCAGCAGACACAGGCCACAACGCGCAGATCACGGCATTGCCGGCTGCCGTCGCACAGGTGCGGGCCTGGCGCGCGCGTTTGCAGCAAGGTGATCTTGCCACAGGATTACGCGAGGTCTTGCAACACATTTTCAAAAAACGCCAACTCAAATCTGACAACCCCGACGACGCGATCTTTCAGCAGGCCGTCACCGTCTTCGACGACTGTCTGCGGGAATTGGAGACCGCCAATCCAGATGGACAAGCCGGTAGGGATGACGCCGACATTCTGCTCGCCCGGTTGCGCGAAAGCAGTGTGAAGCCCGAACGTCAAGGCGAACCGCTCGACCTCGAAGGCTGGCTGGAGTTAGCCTGGAACCCGGCGCCTCTCCTTTTTGTGGCCGGCATGAACGAAGGTTTTGTGCCCGACGGACATGTGGGCGATCTTTTCTTGCCGGATGCGTTGCGGACCCGACTCGGCCTGCGCGATGACCGCTTACGCGTGGCGCGTGACGCGTACGTGCTGGAAGCCCTGATTGCACAACGCCGTAGCGGAGGACGGCCCATCCTCGTCGTCGGCAAGACCTCCACCGCCGGCGACCCGCTGCGTCCCTCGCGCCTGCTCTTCCGCTGTCCCGACGCCGAACTGGTGACGCGTGCGAAAAAACTGTTCCGCGAGACACCCCCGCCGGGCACCGCATCGGCGTTTACGATTGGATTCAAACTCGATCCACGGCGTGTCCCCTCCGACAGCATCAACCCAAAACGGCGGCAGGTCTTGAGTCCGACGCTTTTCCGTGACTATCTGGAAAGTCCGCTTCAGTTTTACTTGAAACACGTGCTCGACATGGAGGCGCTCAGCGACCGCGAGCGCGAGCCGGACGCCTTGGCCTTCGGCACGCTGGTTCACGCCGTGCTCGACGAAATGGCGGCGGACCGCGGCCTGTGGGCGTGCGGCGATGCGGGCAAGCTGGGACATTGGATGGAAAACAGGATGCGGGCCTTGGCGCATGCCCGTTACGGGTCACGTCCGTGGCTGGGCGTCGAACTGGCCGTGGACAGCGCCGTGCGGCGTCTCAGAACGTTCGCACAGAAACAGGTCGAATGGCATCGTCAAGGCTGGGAGATCGTCGAGCATGAGGACACGCAGGGCAAGCGTATCATGGTCGACGGGGTGACCGTCCGCGGACGGATCGACCGCATCGACAGAAGAATGGAAAACGGGAAAGCGGTCTTCTGCATACTCGACTACAAAACCGCGGACAAGGCTAAAATGCCGGTGCAGGCGCATGTGGGGCCGCCTTTCGGCGACAGCGAGTTTTTGAAGGCGGCGCAGATTCCCAAAGCGCTGATGCCGAACAGCAAGACCGACAAGCGCTGGGCCGACCTGCAGTTGCCGCTCTACCGCGAATTCGTGAAAACGCAGTGTGAGGGCGAGATCCGGCTCGGGTACGTCAACCTGCCGAGTGCGTTGGGTGACATCGCCTTCAACCTTTGGGACACCTACACCGACGCGCTGCATGCTTCCGCCATGGCCTGCGCCCAAGCCGTTGTCGAAAACATTAAGGCGGGCAAGTTCCAACAGGCAGGACGCCCACGGTTTGAGGGTGACTTTGGCGGCCTGCTGCTTGGTGACGCCGCGAAAACGATCGAGCCACCTCCCCCTCCTTGGAGCGCCGATTCATGAACCCCGTACAAAACCGCTCCATCTCCGCTTCGGCCGGCACCGGCAAAACCTTCCGGCTCGCCCACCGTTACATCGGCCTCATGGCGGCGGGTGTCGCCCCCGACCGTATCTGCGCCCTCACCTTCTCCCGTAAAGCGGCAGGCGAGATTTTTGACAAGATCGTCGAGCACCTGTGCGCGGCTGTGACAGATGACGGCAAGCGGATCCAGACTGCGAACACAATTGCCAGAGAGGGACTAGCCGCGCCGTCCCGTGCGGATGACTATCTGCGTCTGCTGCGAACCCTGCTCGATAACGGACACCGTCTGCGGATCGGCACGCTCGACAGCTTCATCCTCGGCGTCGTGCGCGCCTTCCCGCTGGAGCTGGGGGTGCCGCCCGAGACGCAGCCCATGGACAGTGACGGCGGCGAAGCCGTGGCCGCGCGCCGGGCCATCCTGACCCGACTCCTCGATCCGCGATCCGCGCACGGGGAGAGTGGGCAGGCGGCGTTCCTGAGCGACTTCCGCCTGTCGCAGCACGGGCGTGCGAGCAAAAAGCTGCTGTCCGTGCTGGATCAACTGGTCAAGGACTACCACGTCTTTTACCGGACGCACGGCGGTGCGCCGTGGCGCTGGGGCGATCCAGACAGCATCTGGCCGCGGAAAGAGCGTTGGTGGGAACCCGCCCCCGGCGATCCGCAGCCGCCCGACACCTTGGTCGAGAGCCTGCGCACCCTGTTCGGCGAGTCGGGACGCCCGGGCCAGCTCGGCCAGAGCCTTGCAGATTTCACGGCTGCGTTCCTATCCCATTCAAGCGATAAACCATGGCCGCAACGCACCGACAAAGCCTCGCGGTCGCTCCTTGAGAATGCTAGAAACCTCCAGCCGCCCACGCTCAGTTACTACAGGCAGGAGTATGTGCTCCCGCAACCCTTGTGGGACGGCATACGTACGGCGTTACGCCATGCGATCCATGTGGAAATCGGACGTTCACTGACACAAACGCAAGGACTGCGCACCGTGCTCAGCCGTTACGATGAGAGCTATGCCGCGGCACAGATGCACGACGGCCATTTCACCTTTGAAGATCTCTCGCGTCTTCTCGGGTCTGGCGGCCCCTCGCCCAGTCGCGTGCCCAACGCCGAGAACCGGCTCTACATCGACTACCGTCTGGACGGCAAGCTGGATCACTGGCTGATGGATGAGTTCCAGGACACGAGCGACACGCAGTGGGACACGCTGGCCAACCTCGTGGACGAAATCATCCAAGACGACGCGCGCTCGTTCTTCTTTGTGGGCGACATCAAGCAGTCGATCTACGGATGGCGCGGCGGCAATTACCGCCTTTTCAACGAGATCCAGAAAAAGTATCAGAGCTGTGGCCCGCGCGCCATTGCCAGCGAGTCGATTCAGACGTGCCACCGTTCACTGCCGGCCATTATCGATGCCGTCAACCGGACCTTCGACCAGCTTGCGGACTGGACGCCCTCTTTGGGCAGGCAGGCTGGACTGCGTCCGGAGGCGATCGAAGCCTTTTCACGCGCCTGGACACGCCACGAAAGTGCACGGAAGGACGAAGGGCTGGGATTTGTAACCCTGCTCGAATACGACCCTAAGAAAGCAAGTGCGGAGGCCTCCGACGACGTCGATGACAATGACGATGAGGCCCCCGCGTGTCCCGCCCAGTTTGAGGCTGTTGCGGCCATCCTGAAACAGGTCGCCCCCATTCAGCGCGGCTTGACCGCGGCCGTGCTGGTGCGGAACAACAAGGACGGACGCGCGTGCGTGGATGCGCTCCGACGCCTGCTGCCGGACATGCCGTGCGTACACGAAGGGAAGGGCGGCATCACCGACAATCCGGCCGTGACTCTGCTTCTGGCGCTGGTGCATTACGCCGCGCATCCCGGCGACACCGTCGCTTTGCGTCACCTTCAAATGAGTCCGCTCGCAGACGCCTGTGCGGCCATCTCATACGAGATCCTGCCCGCGCACATGCTGCACGCATTCCAATCGCGCGGCTTCGCCGCAACATTGCGCGAGTGGGGCGAGAAGTTGGGGCGTTTAGACGCCTTCAGCCAGAGACGCCTTGACGAACTCTTGGCGGGTGCCGAGAGTTTCGATGCGTTAGGCATCTGCGATCCTGACCGCTTTGAAGATCACATCGAAGCCTACCAGATCCGTTCCGACGCCGCCGCAGGGTCGGTGCGCGTGATGACCGTCCACCAGGCCAAAGGGTTAGGCTTCGACGTGGTCATCATCCCCTTTGCACCTCGTGCAAACAGCTTTGAGAACCCGAAGATCCCGCAGCTCCTGGCCGGCAGCGGCTGGATCCTTAATCCCCCGTGCCGCCCCGTACTGGAAGCCGCTAACGGCGCCTTGTCGGAGGCCTGCGACGCGGCGCGTGCCGACGCGAATTTCGCCCAGCTCTGCGTGCTGTATGTGGCCATGACCCGTGCCCAGCGGGCGATGTACATGCTCGTTCCAACGAAGGCGAAAAATCCAACGACGGTCAGCGAGGCGGATTTGCTGCGCGAGCGCCTGCATTCCGACAGCGTCCCGGACGCTGGCCTCGCCGGACTGACGCCGCTCTACGCCCACGGGGATCCCGACTGGTTCCGGCGGCATCAGCCTCCGGCAACCAACGCGCAAGAGGCCCCGACCGCACCGATCCACATCGCCTTCGAGGCTGAGATCACGCCGCGAGAACCTTCTAAGGACGGCCCCGACAACCTCACTTTCCCGGCCCAGTGGCTGTTCAAGGCCGAAGCCGGCGACGTCCGCGCCTTCGGTTCGGCGATCCACCGCCTTTTCCAGAAGATCGAGTGGTTCGAAGACACCGATCTGGAACGCCTCATCGCCGAGTGGCGCCAAGAGTCGGGCGACTCTGCGGTCTTGCTGGGCGACGTGGAACGTCAGTTCCGAGCGTGCCTGAAAAACGACGCGGTTCAACGCGCGCTTTCAAAACCTTCTTCCGAAGGAACGGCGGAAGTCTGGCGCGAGGCGCCGTTCAACCTCCTCGTGAAAGTTGGCGGGCCTAGGCAGCTCCTGAGCGGACGATTCGACCGTCTTGTGATCGAGCGGGATGCGGCTGGACGTCCCGTGCGCGCGACGATCACCGACTTTAAGAGCAACCGCATCACCACGGACGAGCAGGTGCGGGAGGCGGTCCGCGTCTATGCCAGCCAGATGCGCGACTACGCCCTGGCCGCCGCTCAGTTGCTCGGCTTGTCTCCCGGTCACATCACCGCCATGCTGCTTTTCACGCGTTCAGGACAGCTTGCGGAAGTTCGTCAACCCGACAACGGCGGTCTGCCCTGATCAGGGCATCACACAGCCTTCGACCCACTCGGCCAACTTGAGCACGCCGCGGGTGGCGTCGAAATAGCTGATCGCGGGACGCCCGTCCGGCGAAAAGGCCAGCGAAGAGTAGGCACCCACGAACCCGTCCGCGTCAATCGTGCTAATCACCCACTGCGAACCGTTGTACTTGGCATATTTCAGATGCCCATTCTTTTCATCGTGGTAGCCGACCGCCGGCTGTCCGTCCGGCGCGAAAGCCAGACTGACATGGGCGTTGTGGACGGATTGCATCACATCGACGGTCTGTCCGGAGGACCAAAACGACCCCGAACTTCTCGTCATGTACCATAATTTGCTGTTGATATAGTCCCAATAGGCGATCGCGGGCTGTCCGCCCGGCGTGATAGCCAGCGAGAGGCTTTCAGTATAGCGGCCATACGTGTTCTGAGTGGACCACGCCGAACCGTTCCACGCCGCATAATAGACGTAATACTTGTCATAATCTTGATAGGCAATGGAGGGATAACCGTTGGCACCGAAAGCCAGCGAAAGGTCTTGGATGACATATTTTAGCTGTTGCACCGTTGTCAATGTCCAGCCTGCGGCGTTTTTCTCCGCATAGCGGAGTAAAATTTGTTGATAGGCAACATGACACTGATAGCTGATGGCAGGATAGCCATCCGGCGTGAATTTCAAGGACGAATACCGTCCGGATCCGGAGCCACTGCCGTCAGTATCGACGGTTTCGATGTGCCACTGGCTCCCGTCGCAAAAGGCGAACTTGAGATCAGCGCCGGTGGCATCGTAATAGCTGATGGCGGGATAGCCGTCCGGGCCGAAGGCCAGCGAGCAATACTGCCCAACGTCGCCCGCAGTGTCCACCCGTTCCACGTTCACCCGCGCGCCGTCGTACGAGGCGTATTTCAGATCCTTTTCGATGTCGTCGTAGTAGGCGATGCCCAGCACACCCGCCGCGTTGAAGGCCAGCGAAGAATGGAGACCGTTGGTCGGGACCGCGTCGACCGTGCAGGTGACCCACAGATTGGTTCCGGCTGTGTTCCAGTCTCGCAGCGGAGTGATGCCAGTCGTGCGGCCTTCGCGCGAAAGAACGGCACGAAAGAATCGTCTGCCTGCGGGCGGGGTAAAGACCAGATCCGCCTATCGCGGTAGGGACACCCGTTGCCGGGTGCCCCCCGCACAGATCCCGGCGTGCG
>DAOTKE010000097.1:0-13397 GCA_035449085.1 Kiritimatiellia bacterium
CGATTCGCTGGCCACTAGCCTGGCACACCCCTGTCACTTTCTTGACACACACCCGCGTGCTTGCCAACCCCGGACGCGCCCTCTACACTGGCCCCGAACCGATCAAGGAGTCACAGGATGTCTGAACCGAAACGCATCACCCTCGCCTACCGCGTACCGTATGCCGACACCGACCAGATGCGCGTGGTCTACTATGCCAACTACTTGACGCTTTTTGAGCGCGGCCGCAACGAGCTGATGCGCGCCTGCGGCATCACGTATCGCGAGCTGGAGGCCGACGGATATGCCCTGCCGGTTCTGGAAGCGCATGTGCGGTACCACGCGCCCGCCACCTATGACGATCTGTTGGAGATTGTCGCCTGGTTCGATTCCCTCAAGGGCGTCCGCCTGAAGATCGCCTGCGAAGTGCGGCGCGACGGACGCCTGCTTGCCGAAGGCTACACAATCCATGCCCATGTCGACAGCCAAACACTCCGACCTGTACGTCCCTCCGCCGCCTTCCTCGCCGCGATCGGCTGCCTCGCCGCGCCCCTTACCTCACCTTGAGGGCTAAAAGTTGAACGTTGAACGTTGCGCGTTGAAAGTTATCCCGCGTTTATTCCCAGACCCGCCAGAAAGCAGTCTAACCGGTTATACCTCCCACCCCTGTCCTCATCCAGCCTTATGCCCCTCCCCCTCCCTCTTTCGCACGTCATTCCGGTCACTCGCCTCACCGAACCCCTGCCCATCGATACCATCTTCGATCCGGCGCGCCCGCTTGAAATCGAGATCGGCTGCGGCAAAGGACGTTTTCTGGCCGCGCGTGCCGCGCAGAATCCCGAGACCCAGTATCTCGGCATCGAACGCATGCTGTCGCGCGTGGCCAAGCTGGACAAGAAGGCCACCCGCCTGCACCTCGACAACCTCCGCATTCTCCGTCTCGAGGCGTTCTACACCTTCTACTATCTGCTGCCGGCACATCGCGTGCGTACCGTATACGTCTTCTTCCCCGACCCCTGGCCCAAGCGTCACCACCACAACCGCCGTCTCTTTTCGCCGCTTTTCCTCGACGCGCTTTGGGCGCGGCTCGAAATCGGCGGCACGATTCAGGTCGCCACCGACCACCTCGATTACTTTGCCGAAATCCGGAAGCGATTCGCCGCCGATCCGCGCTTCCGCGAGATCCCCGCGATGGAGCGCGCCCCGCACGAACAGACCGAATTCGAGCACATCTTCCGCAGCCAAGGCCTGCCGATCGGCCAGTGCGGGTTTCAATCGCTGTCCGCGCCAGAGCGGCCGCTGCCGCCGCTCACCATCCCGCCGGAGATGGAACCTCATGAAACGACTGCTTGAATATGGAAAAGTTGGAGTCGCCGGGTTCGTCGCGATCGCGTTGACGTCCGGTGCGGCTGATGATGTGCTAAGCCTACGATTCCAACGTCTGGCCGCACGCCGATTCGTTTTCTCGCAAAACATTCCACTCGCTGAACTCGCACCGGCCGAGACAGTCGCTTTCACCTCCATGCACCCGGCTTTCCTCGTTTCCTCAAACGATACGCCGATGTGCGACGCCGCTTTCGTCCCTGCGCTCAGCCGCGGGCACCTCGAACTGAACGGCCCGCCCGCTGGACGCCCCGTGTGCATTTACGTCGGGGCGGTCAACCCCTTCGCGTCCTACGATGTCGCGATCGAAGAACTCACAGCCCCCGCAGCGGACGTATCCGCCGAGGTCGCGATCGACCTCGCACGGCACGGCCTGCGTGACCGCGTCCAAGCTGTGGCCCGCGCCGGCGCAGAGGCCGGCTTGTTTCTGCGTGTCTGGCAGGGAGGACGCCAAGTCCGTGAGATCCGCTTTTCTTCGAAGATCCCGGAATGCCCGTTTGTCCTCAGAGCACAGCTCTCCGGGCGCAACATTGCGGTCTTTACAGAAACGGACGGGGTGACCGCCTATCACGGACATACCGACGACTCGGCGTCGCATGCAAAGGCCGGCAAGCAGCACTTTGGCGATGTCCTGGACTTTCGCCGTCGCGAAACCGCCCGGCAGAGCACCTTTAACGTGCTGTTCAACGGACAAGGTCACGCCGTACTCCGCAGCGCACGCGCCTACCTCTCGGCCGGCATGGGCCAGGTTGACATCCGTGCCGTCACCTATGAAGACCTGACCCCCTTCCTGGAAAACGGACGCCTCTGGTTCACCTTCTCCATGCGCGGGATCGCTCTCCCGCACCCGTCGCAAGGCGTCTTCAGTCTTGACCCTTCCGTATTCGACTTGCGTTTCGAGGGTGCCATCGCTTTCGATTTCGGCGACGGTCTGCTGCGCAACGCGGTAGCTTCGCACCTGTTTTATGACCGTTCCGCTGCAGAATGGCGCGCTTTCTCCAGTGATTTCGGCGGCAGCTCGAACCGTGAGGGGCGCGCCGAAAGTCAGCTCTTCCGGGCCCGCTCCGCCAAGGATCCGCGCCGTGGCTTTTCGGTCATGCGCGCCGCCCTGATCCCCAACACGCAGTTGGCCGGACGCCACGAGGATCCCAGCATTTTTTACGATAAGAGCGCTGGAAAATGGCGTCTGCTGACCAGCACCTTCACACAGATCAATGGCCAAGGCAACATTACCGCGAGCCTGCACGAGGCCGACACATGGGATGGCGCTTTCACGACGATCACGCCGCCCATCGGCGCGAACGCCACCGGCACCACCCTCGCACGCATGGGGAACACAGTCTACGCGCTGATGGGCGGACACGGCAACCTGCGCGCCCATGCCTATCCGTCGCTTGCAGAACTCGGCGAGATCCGCATGGATTTCCAGCCCCACTGGCCCAAGCCCGCCGGACGCGTCTGGGCCGACATCGTGCCATTGCCCGAAGGCTATCCCCACCGTTACGTCCTGTTGACAATGGACCGCGCCAACTTTCCCGAAGTCAAACCGCCCACATGGAGCTACGGTGCGCTCTATCTGTACGGCGCGGACGAGCCGCAACCGTAGGCGTTTAGCCCACCAGCAGAGCGGGATCAAACGACGGCATGATGTTTAACGCGCAACGTTCAGGTCATGGGCGAGAACGTACTCCAACACCGCGATCAGCGCGATGCAGGCGGTGTCGGACCGCAGGATGCGGCCGCCCATCGAAAAGAGGCGGAAACCGCGTGCACGTAATTGCTCGATCTCGTAGTCGGTCCATCCGCCCTCGGGACCGACAGCCAGCAACGGCCGCGCACGGTGCGCAGGGTCACAGGACGGCAGAGCGGTGGGTGTTCCTGGATGCGCAAGCAACCGCACGGTCTCAGGAAAAAGCCGGCCCAACTCATCTTCCACAAAAGGTTTGAAACGCGGAGCGACCAGCACCTCGGGTAAGCGCGTGAGGCCTGCCTGCATCAATCCCTCGATCAACAGGGGACGGTAGGCGCGGGGCTCCAGCCACTGGCTGCTGAAGTAGCACTTCTCGACTTTGGCGGCATTCAGCAGCACGATGCGCCCGACGCCCAGCGCGGCGAGCTGAGGCCAGAGACGCTTCAACACCTTGGGACGCGGCAAGGCCAGCAGCAAATCGATCCAGGGTTCCGGCAACGCGACATCGTGCACGGGGCACAAGCGGACGCCCTCCTCCCCGATTGACAGCACGCGCGAGACCCCCGCAAGACCGTTGAGGGTGCCGGACGCGACCGTCTGCCCCGGCTCGACGTGCAGCACGCGACGCAGATGCTCGGCGCGTACGTCAGTCAGCAGCACCGTCCCGTCCGCGAGAAACTCGTCCGCCTCAAAGAGGATGCGGTTCATGGGCCCCTCCGCGCGGCATTCATCCCAGATCGAGACAGGCGACCCACTCTTCGTCGCTCAGCGGGTGGGTGTTGGGCACGACCAGCGAGAGCGTCATACGCGAGGGCTCGAAGATATCCTCCGCCACATGCCGCACATCCGCTGCGGTCACCGCCTGAATCGCCGCGATCGTCTCTTCCGGATGGACGAAACGTCCGTAATTCTGCATGCACTCGCCGAGGTAGGTCATCTGGTTGCCGGCCCCTTCGAGCCCCAGCCGGAACGCTCCCAGCAAATACTCCTTGGTGCGCTTCAACTCCGCCGCCCCGACATTTGACGTGAGCACACGGCGGATCTCCTTAGCCGTCAGCTTCAGGGCGGCATGCGCGCGCTGCGTGTCGAACCCGCCGCTGATGGTGAAGAGTCCGGTCTCTTCGAACAACTGGAAGCTGGACTGGATGGAGTAACAGAGGCCATGCCGTTCGCGCACGCTCTGGAAGAGGCGCGAGCTCATGTTCTCCCCGAGCAGACCGTTCAGGACACGCAGCGCATACCGGCGGTCGTCATGCCGGCCGAAGATGCGGAAACCGACCACGGCGTGAACCTGCGCGATCTCCTTGCGCACACACACGAAACGCTCCTGCGCCACCGCCCCATCGACACGCTTGGCAGGCCGTGCTCTGGACGTGCGCCGTGCGCCGATCGCCCGCTCGACACACGCCACGCAGGCGGCATGATCGAGCCGTCCGGCAAAGGCGAAGATCGACGCGGTCGGCGTGTAGGCGCGCATCTTGTAGTTCAGTAACGTTTCGCGCGTCATGCGCCGTAGCGAGGCTTCGTTGCCGGAGAGTGGCGCACCGAGCGGATGGTCTTTGAACATGACCTCCTGCAACTTTTCCTGCACCACATGCTGCGGCAGATCCTGATACATCTTGATCTCTTCGAGGATCACGTCGCGCTCGCGGTTGAAATCCTCCTCGCCGATCACGGCGTTGAGATACATGTCGGAGAGCACATCGAAAGCCTGCTCCAGATATTCGTGCGGTAAGCGCGCATAGTAGCAGGTGCTCTCCTCCTGTGTGTAGGCATTCAGGTAACCGCCGCGGCCTTCAATCGCCTGTGAAATCGCCAGCGCCGAACGCGTCGGTGTGCCTTTGAAAAGCATGTGCTCAAGAAAATGGCTGATGCCTGCAAAACGGGGCGCTTCATGGCGGCCGCCGACGGCCACCCAGATTCCGACGGAAACACTTTCCGCATCCGGCATCTGCGACGACACGACGGTGGCGCCGTTTTTCAAGACAGTGACATCAACATGATCAAGCATAGGGGTTCTCCGCAATCCGCGCGTTCAGACCGCAGCGGCACGCATCGCGGCCAGGGTCGTCTTGCCGTCGTAGAGCGCTTTGCCGACAATCGCGCCGAACAGATTGGCGCAGCCCAACGCTTTGAGGGCGACCACATGTTCCGGGGCGCTCACGCCTCCCGAAGCAATCACGCTGCAAGCCGGCACAGCCTGGCAGATCTCGCGCATGGCCGTCAGATTAGGCCCGCCCAGCATACCGTCCGTCGCGGTATCGGTGTAGATGATCGTGCGCACGCCGGCATCCCCCACCTGCTGCGCCAGGGTCGTGGCACGCGTGCCCGTGGTCTCGACCCATCCCTTGACCTGCACGAAGCCGTCACGCGCGTCGATACCGACCGCGATGGCGTCACCGAAACGCCGCACGAGGGCCGCCAGGGCCTCGACGCTCTCCAGCGCACGGGTGCCAATGATCGCTCGTGCTGCGCCGGCGGACAGGATCTGCTCGACGTGCGCATCACTGCGTAATCCACCGCCGACTTCAACAGGTATGCCGATCGCCCGCACGATATGCTCGATCACCGCCGTATGCTGCGGCTCACCTTGGAACGCCCCGTCCAAATCCACCACATGCAACTGCTCCGCCCCCTGTTCGCGCCAGGCCAGTGCCTGCGCCACCGGGTCGTCGTTGTAGACCGTTATATCATCAGCCTTACCTTGCCGCAGCCGAACGCAGCGTCCATCCTTCAAATCAATCGCGGGCAGAATAATCATCCAATCGTTCCCTTGCTTGAGGGGACACCGGTCTCGCGCGGATCCACTTCAACGGCCATGCGCAACGCACGCGCGAATCCCTTGAACATGGCCTCGCACACATGGTGCGTCTCGTCGCCGTACACCTGCCGCACATGCAGGTTGAGGCGCGCCTCGACCGACAGCGCGCGGAAGAACTCTTCCAACAGCTTCACTTCGAAGTCGCGCACTTTGAGATGCTTGAGGGTACAGGCGAAAACCAGAAACGGACGTCCGCCCAGGTCGACCGCCACCTCGCAGAGCGCCTCGTCCATCGGCAGCAGAAAGAATCCGTAACGCCGGATGCCGCGGCGGTCACCGAGCGCCTCGTTGAGACAGGCACCGAGCACCAGCCCCACATCCTCCACGGTGTGGTGGTAGTCCACATGCACATCGCCTTTGGCGCGCACTTCGAGATCGACAAGTGCATGTCGCGCCAAAAGCTCCAGCATGTGGTCAAGAAACCCGATGCCGGTTTCGATGCGGCTGACACCGCTGCCGTCCAGATTGAGCGTCACCGCAATATCCGTCTCGCGCGTGGTGCGTGTACGTGTCGCCGTGCGTGCCATGGCATACCTCCCAAAATCTCAGTCCGCGCCGCCGGACGGTGCGGAGGGTTCGTCGTCTTTCGTGTCCCGCCGCGCCAGCTCACGCAGACGGATGATCCAGATGCAGCCCTCGTACAGCACGCACATCGGCAGCGCCATCAAGATCTGCGAAACCGGGTCGGGCGGGGTCAGGATCATCGCGATCACGAAGATCGCAACGATGGCGATCCGGCGCCGTGACCGGAGCGCCTCGGATGGAATCAAGCCAATCCAGCCTAGCACCAGCAGCAGCAGCGGAAGCTGGAACGCCAGTCCGAAGGCGATAATGGTCTTGATGACGATGTCTACATGCTCGTCGAGGCGCACGATATCGACCTTGATACCCACCCACGCATTGATCTGCTGCAGAACCTGAATCGCAATCTCCAACGTCGCCGCATAGGCCATCCAGACACCGATGCCGAACAGCAGCGTCGAGGTGAACAGGCAGAAGACAATGATCGAACGCTCGCTGCGCTTCAATCCGGGAAAGACGAAGCGCATAACGAAAAAAAGCAAAAATGGCAGGCTGAGGGCCGTGCCGCCCCACAACATGATCTTCATCAGGATGCTGAAGCCGGCGGTCCAGCCGAGCCCCTGCACCATATCCTTAGAAAGCCCGGCCGGAGCGATGAGCCACTCTGTAATCTTCGGAGCAAATGGAATGATGACAACCTCGCACAGGGCCCAAGCGATCGCGCAGTGCAACAGGCAGTCGCGCAGATCGATCAGGTGCTCCATGAACGGCCGCGGCGGATCATTGTAATCATCGGCTCCGCCGAACTTCTTGACCGAAAACCGTCCGATCTTCATGGTGCGCGCTCCACGGGCGTCTCCGGGGCCTCAGGCGCTGTCGGCTTTTCCGCCTCCGTCGCGCCTTGCGAGTCAGCCGGCGCCTCCGAAGAGCCTGACGACCATTCAGCGACCTGATCCTCGTTGCCGGGATAGTCTGCAATGTCGGGGTACGGATTATCGTACGGCTCAGCATGATCGGGCGGCGTGTCACCGCCACCATACGAGGTGTCCGGCGATGACGGCGGTGCCGGCTGATCCATGTTCATCAACTGATCTCTAAACTCGTCAGCCGCACGGCGGAACATCTCCATCATGCGGCCCACTTTGCGCGCGATCTCCGGCAGGCGTTTGGGGCCGACCACAATCAGGACGACCGCAAACAACACCACCCACTCGCCCGCACCCACGGAGCCGCCGAGGAACGCCAGACAGGGAAAATACGACATACCCGGAAGCCCCTACTCGCCTGCTTATTTCTGGAACAGCGAGAACTCGCCGCGACGGTTCAGGCGCCAGACCTCTTCGCCGGAACCCGCCACGGCAGGTTTTTCTTCGCCATAGCTGCGCGTCTGGATACGATCACCCGACACCCCCAGTTCGATCAGGCGCGTACGCACCGAAATGGCGCGATTCTCGCCCAGCGACAGATTGTACTCATTGCTGCCGCGCTCGTCGCAGTGGCCCTCGACCACCAACACGTGATTCATATTCCGCTGGAGGTGTGAGGCAACCTGTTCGATCTTGGCGATCTCGGAGGGGGCCAGCGCGTAGCTGTCCAGCGCGAAATAAACCGGCGCGAAGGTTACACCCTGCACGGGCTGGAGCGTGTCCTCGAAACGCGCTCCGCTGACCACACTGCCGGCACTGTCGTACACCGCAGGAATGTCAGTGGTCTCCAGCAGCGTGGGGTCATCCAACTCGGTGCCAGCGCCGCTGCCCGCGCCGGCTTTTTTCGACCACGGCATCCGACAACCCGCTGCGAGAAGCAGGCCGACCAGCGCGACATTGACAAAGACGACCGAACGAATATGCATACGTGAACTCCTCATGAACCGTTTTTTAACGCTCAGACCAATCCGGGGACATCCAATTACCGGCAATGTTGAGTAACCGTACCGCAGGATCCCCCAGAGTGTCAAGAATGTACAGTGCGCCACCGTTCGAGCAGACGATATGCCGCCCGTCCGCCGCCCACGAGGGGTGCTCGTAACTGCCGGGCTGCGTCACCATCGTCGCCGACTGTTCGCCCTCTTGCGGATTGAGAACCGCGATCTGATAGCCCCCGCCGCGCTTGGTCGCATAGACAATCCCGCCTTTGGCATGCCAGTCAGGATTGACATTTTCGGAGCCCCTGTAGGTCAGCCGGCGCGAGCGGCGCGTCGCCACGTCCACCAGGTAAAGCTGCGGCGTGCGGTCAATGTCGCTCACATAAACAATACTGCGCCCGTCGGGCGACCAGCAGGGGCTGGCCTCGGAGCCGTGGGGCGTCTGGGTCAGCCGCGTCAGGTTGCCGCCGGACAGCGTCAGCACATACAGTTCCGGATTCCCCTGATAAGAGAGGATCAGCGCGGCGCGCGAGCCGTCCGGCGAGATCGCCGCACCGGTGTTCAGCCCCTTGAACGCCGCCAGCGCCTTGCGCTCGGTGCCCGCCACCATGCGGTAGACCGCCGGATAGCCCTTCAAAAAACTGGTGTAGTAGATGTCGCGTCCGTTCGGCGCCCAGCGCGGGCCGACCGCCGCCACATTGTCATGCGTGATCTGCATGACGTTCTGGCCGTCGGCGTCGCAGACGTAGAGATCCGCGTTGTTGCGGCCGCGGCGGTTGACAAAGACGATACGGGTCTGGGCGATGCCGGTCTCACCGGCGATCAGCCTGACCATCTCGTCGGCGAGCTGGTGCGCCTGACGCCGCACCTCGGCCTGTCCCATCGAAGTGCGCGACCAGTTGAAGGCTTTGCCGGGCCACTCGACGCGACAGCTACTCTGGATGCCCGACCCCGCGTCCGCCACGGAACCCTTGACGATCACCGCGCCCGACGGCGCGACCTTGAACCAGCCAGACAGTTCCAGGTCACGCGCCAGCGTCTTCACGAAAAGCTGCCCGTACGGCCCAGGCGCCTGCACGCCGGACAGCGAGACGGTGTTTTTGTCCGCCCCCTTTTTGACCACCGAAATCAGCGGCGGCTGCGCGAACGCCTCCCGCATACCCCCGGCCATCACGAAAAACAGAACGACCCAGAAAAAGCGATGCATAACGACTCCAAAAACGTGAGAACAGTATAACTTGCCACCGCCATATCCGCAAGCGCAGACAACATCTCAACGGAGAACACTTATATAGCCTTCGGAGAGAAGTGCTCGCCAATCGGCCGCTTGCGGGGAGCACCCGGCACATCCATCACGAAACGCGGCAGCGCGAGACCACCGATCCGTTCAGCCAGCGCACGCTCAAGCGCACGGGCACGCCGCAACGGCACGCGGAAGTGCGCGATCCCCGCAATTGGGTCACATTGAAACACATAGTACGGCCGCACACGGATGCGCTGCAGGCCCGCGCAGAGCGCGAAAAGCGCCTCAACCGAATCGTTCACCCCCTTGAGCAGCACGGTTTGGTTCGAGACCGGAATCCCGGCATCCACCAGTCGCGTGCATGCCACGACAGCCTCCGGGGTGAGCTCGCGCACATGATTGAACTGCGTGTTGACCCAAACCTTCTTGAAAGCGCCGAGCGCCCCCGCCAACTCTGACGTCACACGCATCGGCAAGGCCATCGGGACACGGGTTCCGATGCGTACTGCGTCAATCTGCGGCAAGCCGGCGAAAGCGCGCACCAGACTCGTCAGTTTGCGATCAGAAAGCAGCAAGGGATCCCCCCCTGAAAGCAACACCTCGCGAACCTGAGGATGCGCCCGCACCCACGCCACGGCTCGCTTCACTTGTGTCGGCGTGCGCAGAACACCGGCCGTGCCGAGCAACCCTTTGCGGGTACAGTGGCGGCAGGCCATGGCGCACCGGTCGTGCGCCATCACCAACACGCGATCCGGAAAACGCTGTTTGAGGCCGTGGCAACAGGCCGCCTGCGTAGTCTCACGAAACGGATCCGCCGTCATGCCCGGCTCGTCGATCAGCTCGGAAGCGTCTGGCAAGCTCTGCAACGCGAGCGGGCCGGGCGGATCCCCTGAACGCAACAGCGACAAGGCGTACGGGGTCAAGCGGATCGGATAGCGCCGGTGCACCCGCGCCGCCATGTCGAGATCAACCCCCAATTCGGCGAGTTCTGGCGCTGGGCCGATGACCGCATGGCGCATCTGCCAACGCCAGTCCTGCCACGCTGCGGGTGATGGTTGAAGCCGAAGCGTTGAAGGCCGGGCGCTCACGGTATCAGAAGGCGACATGAACTTTGGGCAACGCGGCACGGACGCGCGCCTTCTCCGCCTCGTCGATCGGGCAGCGCACCAGAGAGAGAACCTGCAATGAGGCCCAGCCCGACAAGTCATCCGGCAATTTGTTCACCGGACAACCGTCCAAATCCACCTGCCGCAGTTTCGGCAACTGGGTCATCCACAGCGGGATCTGCGTCACCTTGTTTCCGCTGAGGCTGATGTCCTCCAACAGGGGCAACGCCTTGAGACATTCCGGAACCGCCGTCAAAAGGTTGTCGCGCAGATAGATGCGCTGCAGACGGCTCAAGGCAGCGATTTCCGGCGGCAGCGCAGTCAACTTGTTGCTGTTCAACCGCAACCAACGCAAGCCACTCATACGCCCCACTTCAGGGGGCAGCGCGGCGAGCTGGTTCATGTCCAGATTGAGATAAGAGAGTGCGGTCAGGTTACCGATGGACGCCGGCAGTTCTTTGATCCCGTTGTCTGAAAGGTAGAGTCTATCGAGTCCGGACAACGTGAACACGGCCTCCGGCACTGTCTCCATGTGCGTGGCAGAAAGATCCAGCTGCCTCAGCCCCTTCAGGTCAGAGAGCCCCTCCAGCGCGCCCAGTCCTTTCGTTCCGCGCAACTCCAACACGGTAAGCTTCGGCATCGCGGCCAGTTCCTTCGGAAAGGCCGACAAGGTCTGTCCGGCAAGGATGACGCGCTCGACCCCCGCCTGGTTCGTGATCGCCTCGTCCAACGAACGCGCCGTGGCGGGCCGGTACGGCGCCTCACGGTTCTCAAAACAGCCTGCGCACAGCAAGGACGTCATCGCGCCGATGACCGGCAAACTCCTTTTCACTTGTTCAATCCGGTTTCCCATCATTCACTCCCGATCTGCGTGAGGGCAGGCCCGTCCGGCATCCTCACTCGTCCGTTCAACTGAGTACCCGCCGATCAACATCCGCGACAAGGTGATCCCGAAATCTTCCAATATTCTCCCTTGTCTGCCGCTGAACACACCTCACGCAAAAGCAAATCTGCCTCTTGTTGAGTGATCGTACCAAAGGCCTTTCTTTGGGCACAAGGCCTTTTTGGAAAGTCGCGCGGGCGCCGCGAAGGGCGCTTCCCAAAACCAACCGAACCTGCTTTAATACCGCGCCATCCGGGGTGCCGCAACAGGTGCAGGCGCGTTGGCATGTTATGATCTTATGGAGACGGGGGAATTTTGTCTGTGAAGCGTGTTTTTCTTTTTTCTTTGACCGTGCTGTCGTTTGCATGCGGTGCGACCGCCCAACGGCCCAGAGGCTGCATTTCGCGGACGCCCTACATCGGCGCGATCATACTGGACGCCGATACCGGGGCAACGTTGTTCGAGGACAGGGCAGATGTGCCCGGCTATCCTGCCAGCACACTCAAACTCATGACGTTGCTGGTGGTGCAGGAGCAGATTGAGGCCGGCAAGGTACGTCTTGACGACACGGTCAAGGTCTCAGTCGAAGCCTACAAAACCGGCGGTTCTCAAGTGTACCTCGACCCCAAGGAATCTTTTCCGCTGGAAGAGCTGCTGTACGCCATGATGATCCAATCGGCGAACGACGCGGCGGTCGCTCTGGCCGAACATGTGGCGGGATCGAAAGAGGGTTTTGTCGAAATGATGAATGCGCGCGCGCAACGGATCGGCATGAAAAACACGCGGTTCGCTTCGGTTCATGGCCTGCCGCCTTCGGAAGGGCAGCGCCCCGACGTCTCGACCGCCCGTGATATGGCGCTGCTGGGACGTGAACTGTGCCAACATCCCGCGGTTTTCGCCTACACCTCCGCCGTCTACCGTCAGTTTCGTGCCAACACGCCCAAACCCTTTGACATGCGCACGCACAACCCTTTTCTCAAAGAGGGTGCAGAGGGGTGTGATGGATTCAAGACCGGCTACACGGCGACGGCAGGCTGGTCGATTGTCGTGACGGCGAAACGCAATGGACGGCGCGTGATCGTGGTAGTCCTGGGCAGTGAAACCCGCAAGCTGCGTGATGCTAAGGCGCGCGAATTGCTGAACAAGGCCTTCACGCTGTTGCCTGCCGCCACGCAACAGTCAGCGCCGGTTGCCGTGCAACACTTGCCGAGCACAGGCCTTGTGCCCTCGCCGCCTCCCCCACCACCGACCATGCCGTAACGGGGTCACCCCAATAGGGGAGATTGATTCAACTTGCGATAGAGCGCGCCGCGCGGCGTCAAACGACTTTCATACAGCGTCACGCCCTTGACGGCCCACACGCCGAACTCGGTCTGCTCATCGGCATCCATCGCCTCCACCACATTCCGGTTGTTCGCATCGCCGTGGCAGCGTCCGAGCGTGATGTGCGGCCGAAAATCCGGGGCCTCATTTTTAAAGCCGTATTTTTTCAACTCCGACCACAGTCGTTCGTGCAGTGCGTCCAGCTCGGGCGAAGGATCGACGCCCGCCCACAACGTCCTGGGCATGCGCTTCGTTCCGAAGATCCCCCATCCCTGCGCATGACAGTCGAACGGCGGCAGCGTTGCGCACACATGGTCTGCGGCAGCGGTCACATGCGACAGGATAGGAGGCGCTATCTCACCCAGGAAAATCAGGGTGATGTGGAGCTGGTCGCGTTTGCACCATGTGACTCCAGACGCGAGCGGCACCAAGCGCTCGGCCGCGTCGCACAAAGCCGTTTTCACATCATCAGGCACCGGAATCGCAAAGAAAATTCGCATGCCGGAAGGATACACAAATCGACCCTGCAAATCACTAGCATCCCATAGGCCGCGCAATCAGCCCTTACCCATGCGTATTTGCT
>DAOTKE010000098.1:0-13393 GCA_035449085.1 Kiritimatiellia bacterium
CACGACGGTGACCTTCCCCTCCGGCGGCGTTTACCGGGTTTCGTTCCTGGGGGCCGGCGGGGCCGGCGGGTCGCCGTTCTCGCGGGCCGGCAGTTATCCGAGCGTGAATGCCCGGCACACGCTGGATGTGACCTTCGACGGCGTCAAGATCGCGCCGATCCGGCTCGGCCCACCGGGCTATCAGCTATATGAGGTGACGTTGCCGGCCGTGACGCAGGGGCAGGTCGCGGTGATCGGCTTCGAGGGCACTACGGGCACAAACAGTCACTCGCGTATCGGCTTGATCGATGACGTACGCGTGACCTACATGGGGCCGGCCGTGGTGCAGGAGGGCGGATTCGAAAATCCGGTTACAGGCAATTATTCGGTTGCGCCCAGCGGAGCGGCGTGGTCATTCACGTCGACCGCCGACAGCGGCGACAACGATACCAAGAGTGGGCTCTGCGTGGAGCGCACCGCCTTCTCGTTCGCGGTGCCGATGGGGCGACAGGCGGGTTGGCTGCAGAAGACGGCGTCGATCCGGCAGCCGGTGACCTTCCCGGAGGATGGCTATTACGCGGTCTCGTTCATGGCGGCCGCGCGCACGGATGGCAATTATTCGCACGTGGGCCATGATTTTGCGCTGATGCTTAACGGTGCCGAGGTCGGCCGGGTGACCACGACCGATTACCTGCATGAGCGTTACACGTTCCGTCTGCCTTATGTCAAGTCCGGCGTGTCATATCTGCTCGCCTTCCAGGGGCTCAATTCGGCCGGAGGTGACCGGTCGTCGGCCATAGACGACGTGCGCGTAACGCGTTTACCGGTCGTAGACGCATACGCGCCGTTCCCGGAGGGGTTGACAGTCGAACTGGCGGAGGACGCACGTCTGGCGCTGGATTTTGCAGGGGTGCAGCCGCTGCATACCTTGCGGATCGGCGGCCGTTTGGTGAGCGGTATCGTTTCAGCGGTGACACACCCCGAGACTATCGCCGGGGCTGGCGAATTGCTCCTGCCCAATCACGGCGCGGTGTTGTTGCTGAAATAAAAAAACCCGGCGCGACGGCCCCGAAGCGCAACACCTTCTCGAACGCCAACCGCACGCGCTGGGCCATCGAGCTGTTCTTCAAGGAGATCAAGCAGACGCTCCAGCTGCGGGACTTCGTCGGGACCAACGAGAAGGCCGTCAGGTGGCAGGTCTGGACCGGGCTGCTGACACACCTGCTGCTGCGTTTCCTGCGCCACGTCTCGCGATGGGGCCGCAGCTTCTCGCGCTGCGCCGGGATCGTCAGAAGCGCGCTGTGGGTCAAGACCGACCTCTGCGAACTCCTGCGCTGCTAGGGGACAGCCGACGGCCCGCACAGGCCCGTACTCTCCGCGAAAGAGCCGTTTTTGCCGGGATTCGAGGCTTTTTCCAGCTCGCTTGTGGGACAGCATGGTTGATTCACCCGCAAAAACAAGGCCCTCTTAGTGCCTTGCGGCTCGACAAGCACAATAAAAAACAAGTTGTTTCTCACACGAAGCCACGAAGGGCACGAAGGTGGATGCCGTTTTAAAAGAAGCCTTTGTGGCCTTTGTGCCTTTGTGTGAGATTGAATTGGGTTGCGGGCTACGCCCGCGTTAGAAACAGTTCAGTCAAATTCCAGCACACGCGTTTTCGTTACGGACCGCCGCCCACCCAAAAAACCCAGTGTTCCCGCCGGGTTTTCGGGCGGCTTCCATATCGCCGTTGGTGTCGGTCAGCGCTTTCTTACAATCCATCATGCCGACATTGGTGGCAAAAAAAGAACCGCCCCGAAACGAGGCGGTTCTTTTTCATGACTGATCCGTCAAGCCATGCGATTACGCCAGTGCGGCGCGCGCCTTTTCGATCAGCGCTTTGAAGCCTGCGGCATCGGCAATCGCGATTTCCGACAGCATCTTGCGGTTCACCGCGACACCGGCCTTGGTCAGACCTTCCATAAAGCGGCTGTAGGTCATCCCCTCATTTCGAGCCGCCGCGTTGATACGGGCAATCCACAGACGGCGGAAATCACGCTTGCGCAGCTTGCGGTGCTCGGTCGCGAGACGCTGGGCGCGGTCGACCGCCTCAGTCGCCTGACGGAACAGCTTGCTGCGGGCACCGCGGAAACCTTTGGCCAACTCTAACCGCCGACGGCGACGTTCGCGTGAAGCGGGTGCATTTGTAGCTCGTGACATGGGTCTTACTCCGTGTTAATTGCCCTGCAGCATGCGCGCTGCAGTCTTGGCGAACGTTTCGTCTGCAACAGTGGTCCCACGGAGATTCCGCTTGCGCCCGCGCGGCTTGTAGCCGTTCAGGTGGGATTTGCCCCCCTGCGTGCGCAACACTTTACCCGTGGCCGACATTTTAATCCGCTTGGTCGCGGATTTCTTGGTCTTCATCGTAGGCATGAACGCTCCTTGTCCTGTAGTTGAAGCCTGAACCCGCAGGGCAGCCAGCCATGATCGCCCGTACAGGATCGTGAAATCCACCGCTCCCGCAATGGAAGCGCACAAGGTAACAAACCTTCCCCGCCCCGTCTAGCACAAATCCTCCTTTGAAAACGGCGTCGCCCCTGTTACACTGCGCCCCCGTGAAAACCTCTCTGGAAACGCTTGATCTTCCACAGATTCGCGCAAAAATCGATCAGGGTTGCCGCGTGGCCCTGCTGCTGCGGCACTCCGAACGTCCGCCGATACCGACCGATGACAAGGATTTCGGACGCAGGATCGGCCTGACGCCGCGCGGCATCGAGATGGCGCGTGCCGCCGGCTCGCACCTGGCCGGCATCCGCGACGCCCGCTTTTTTGCGAGCCCGATGGCGCGCTGCCAGCTTACCGCACGGCACATCGCCGAGGGCATGGGCCTGCCGGACGCGACCGTCACCGACGCTGAACAGCTTGGCGTGCGCGGCTTTTTCTATGAGGACTGTTACGCCGTTCAGGCGGCGATGCAGCAGCGCGGCTACATGGCCTTCATGCTCGATTACCTGCGTAACGGCACGGCCCCCTACTCGCGGCCGATCGGTCCGGCCACCGATGACCTCGCAGAATGGCTGCGCCACCAGACAACCACGCGGCTCGGCATTTTCATCAGCCACGACATCTTCGTCGCCTCGTTCCTGACCGGCCTCAAAATCCGCACCTATACCGCAGAGGACTGGGTGGGGTTCTTACACGGCGCCGCTTTATTCGAAGCGCCGGACGGCACATGGACCTGCCGCGCCTGTGTGCCAGAGCTGCGTGTTTGCCAAGAGCCGGCTGCCTTCGCCGATTGAATCAGAGCCTAAGGCACCCAAACCCCTAACTCCTGACTCCTCATTCCTGACTCCTAATCGCGCCTTTTCCCTTTGCTTCACACGGCACAAAGGGTACACTCATTCCCCGTCATGGCTTATGAAGTGTTAGCACGCAAATGGCGCCCCAAGGGGTTTGACGATGTGGTCGGTCAGGAGCATGTCACGCGCACGCTCAAGAACGCGATCGAGACCGGACGTGTCGCGCACGCCTATCTGTTCGTCGGGCCGCGCGGGATCGGCAAGACCTCGCTGGCGCGCATTTTCGCCAAAGCGTTGGACTGCGAGAAAGGCCCCACGACCACGCCGTGCCAAGAGTGCAGCATGTGCCGCGAGATCGCGGCCGGCAACTCGCTCGATGTGTTGGAGATCGACGGCGCCTCGAACAACGGCGTGGATCAGGTGCGCGACCTGCGCGACCAGGTTCAGTTCGCCCCGACCCACGGCACCTTCAAGATCATCATCATCGACGAAGTCCACATGCTCTCCACCGCGGCCTTCAACGCGCTGCTCAAGACGCTGGAGGAGCCGCCGCCGCACGTGAAGTTCATCTTCGCCACGACGGAAGGCGACAAGGTTCTGCCGACCATCATCTCGCGATGCCAGCGCTTTGATCTGCGCCGCATCCAGACGCCGCTGATTGTCGAGCGCCTGCGCCACATCTGCACGGAGGAGCACATCACGATCGACGACGACGCGCTGCTGGCTATCGCGCGCGGCGCCGAGGGCGGTATGCGCGACGCACTCTCCGCACTGGATCAACTCATTTCCTTCAAAGGCGATTCCCTGACCGAAGAGGATGTGCTGGCGGTTTTCGGCTTGGTCTCGCGCCGGTCACTCGAGGCGCTCGCCACCGCGGTGCTCAAAGGCGATATGCCCGAAATTCTGCGGTTGGTCGCGATGTTTGACAGTGCCGGCAAGGACATGCGCCGTCTGACGGTGGAACTGATGGAGTATTTCCGTAACCTGCTGGTCTACCAGTACGTCGGCGACGCCATGTCGACGCTCGACGCCACGCCCGAGCAGATCCGCTCTTTGGCCGCGCAAGCGTCGCTGGCGGACGCCGCGCGCGTGCAGCAGATCGCCGACCAGCTCGCCGAAATGGAGGGTCGGCTGCGTTTCGCCCTTTCGGTGCGCACGCTGATCGAGATGACGCTCATCCGGTGCGCACGCATCGCAAACGCGGTGTCGCTTGAAGAGGTGCTGCGCCGCCTGAACGCGCTGCGGTCGGAAGAGCCGCAGGTTGCCACTGCCCGCCCGCCCGCCGCACCTGCGGCGCGCCCGGCTGGCCTCTACGACGACCCGCTGCTGAAGCAGGTGCTGCAAGAGTTCGACGGCAAGATCGTCGACGTCGAGGACGGCGATGACTAGTCCACGTCCGGCTGTACGCTGAGACGCTCGACCAGCGCACGGCAGAGGCTGGCGGATTCCGCGGCCGCACGTTTCAAAAAGGTCTTGAAGTCCAGGGCATTGTCGCCGCTGCCGGGAACGTCACTCAGCGCGCGCAAAATCAGGAAGGGCACGCCGAAGCGCGTGCAGGCATGCGCGATCGCGCCGCCTTCCATATCGACACCTGACACGTCGCCCCGAAAGCGCGTACGGATCTGGGCGAGCTGTTCAGGCGAATGGATGAAAGAATCGGCGGAACCGAGCACCCCGTGATGGCAGACCGGCGGCGAGGGCTGCTCCGCCAGTGTCTCCCTGAAACACGCGAGCAGCTCGGACGATGCGCGAAAACGCGGCTCGCTGCCCAGCATCTGTCCGAACGCCAGTCCCAGAGGCGTCACGTCCACATCGGTATAGACGATCTCCTCCGGCACGAGCAGCTCCAGGATGCGCTGCCCGGCATGCAGGCCACCGGCGGTTCCGGTATTGATGACGCACCCCGGCGCAAAGTCAGAGAGCAGCAGGGCTAACGTACAGGCGGCGTTGACCTTGCCGACGCCAGTCTGAGCAATCACCAGCTCCTGCTCGCCGTGGCGAGCGTGAAACAATCTCGTGTTGAAGTGCACGCGCGCGTCATGACACGGGAACTGCGCCAGCAGCGCCTGCAACTCCTCCTCCATCGCAGCCACAAGGGCAATCGGCTTCTTCATGCGTCCAGTGTCGTACGTTCCCCCGCCGATGTCAACTCGCCCCAACTCCTCATTCCTCATTCCTCATTCCTAAATTCTCCTCAATAAACGCCGCCATGTCGTCGGTCACACGCTTCCAATCGGCGCACAGCGGGATCACATGGCCGGTTTCAGGCAATTCGCGGATCGACGACGGCCCCTTGCAAGCGGCCAGCCAGCGTTGGGCGGCGGCGGTGTCGACGACGGAATCTTGCGCAGCGGTCACCGCAAAAATCGGACAAGCGAGACGAGGCGCACGAAGGCGGTTGTCGCGGATCAGCCTGAAGAGCGCACGGTAGACGCAGAAGGGGATAAAGCGATCTCGAGGGTAAATGAAAGAGGGATCATCCTCGGCAACCCCCTGCGCGGCAAAAGGCGACTCAAATGTCGGCGAGAGGCAGAGCACGACGCGGGCCAGCGCGAACCAGACACGCGGCGGCAGCAACGGACTCCGCGTGCGCGACACCTCGATAAGCGGTGCCAAGACCGCTACGCCGTCCACCATGTCCGGCAGGCGCAACGCCGCATCCAGCGCGAGCGCGCCGCCCAGCGAATGGCCCACGACCCATACGGCATCATGACCCTCGCGCAGCCGCACCAGCTCGTCCGCCACCTGCGTGCGCCAGCGTGCCAGCGACTGACCTCGCGCGGACGAGACCGGCTCGGCGCTGCCGGGCAGACGCATGGCTCGGCAGGTAAACCGTCCGCCCTCCGCCAGGCGGCGCGTGATGCGCTGCCAGATGTACGGCGTGTCCGCGAAACCGTGGATGAAAAGCAGCGCGACGGGGCCGTTGCCGACCTGGTAGGCCGCGGCATCCGGAAACAGGCCGTCAGATCCGCGCCGCACGCGTTTTTCCCAAGCCCGACGGCGCACTTCCACCCAGAGCCCGTGCACCAGATTCGTGACAAGCCAGAGCGCCCCGACCCCTACCAAAGGCATACACAGTTCACACATGTTTTCAGCATATCCACATCGTCAGATCAGCGCAACAACGAAGACGGTTAAACGGTACTCCCGGCACTGCCGTCCCGTCTCCCCGAGCCACATTCAGCGTCCCGCGTTCTCTCTTTCTTCTTCCTCCGCAGGCGGTGGACTTGCCGCCGCCTGTGGAAGCGGCTACACTCTCACCATGTTCGCGTTCGATCTCCACATCCACTCCTGCCTCTCGCCGTGCGGCGATCTCGACGCGTCACCACGCGCGATCGTGCAGAAGGCGAAGTCCGCAGGGCTGAACGGCATCATGCTGGCGGACCACAATTCGTCACGCAACAGCCCGGCGCTGGCGGAGGCCTGCCGGCGCGAGGGACTGAGCTGCCTGTTCGGCCTGGAGATCACATCGGCGGAAGAGGTGCACAGCCTGGCGGTTTTCGACACGCTGGAGCAGGCGGCGGCGATGACCGAAATCTGCTATGCCGCGCTGCCCAAGCGGGTGAACCAGCCCGAGGTGTTCGGATATCAGGCGGTGGTGGACGCCGACGACAACGTGGAAGAGCTGGAGTGGCGTCTGCTGGGTGCGCCAACCCGCCTGCCGTTGCACGAGGTGGGTGAGCACATCCACAAGCTGGGTGGACTCTTTATTGCGGCACACATTGATCGCCCGGTCTTCAGCGTGACCTCGCAGCTCGGCGGCCTTGCCGGCGACGAGGGATTCGACGCCGTCGAATTGAGCCGCCACGCGGTCTTGGACGCATGGCGCGGCAAGACGCTTGGCCTGCCGGTGATCCGCTCCTCCGACGCCCACTATCTCAACGACATCGGCACCATCCGGAGCGAGGCCGACCTCTCAGCTTTTTCAACACAGGCGCTAAAAGCGGCATTGAATCGCCTCCCGCGCCCCGCTACACTGTGATACACCTTCCTGAACGGATTTTCTTATGGCATTACGATACTTGACAGCAGGCGAATCGCACGGCCCCGCACTGACCGCGATCATCGAGGGCATGGCCGCCGGTCTGCCGATCACTGAGGAGATGATCGCCGCCGACCTCGCGCGCCGCCAGACCGGCGCCGGCGCCGGGGACCGCATGGCGATCGAGCAGGATCGCGCCGCCATCCTCTCGGGCGTGATGGAGGGCGTGACCACCGGCGCCCCGATCACGCTCCAGCTTGTCAACCGCGACCACGCCAACTGGAAAGGCAAGGCTGTGCCGGCCTACACCACGCCGCGCCCCGGCCATGCCGACCTCGCGGCCGCCGTCAAATACGGCTACGCCGACATCCGTCCTTCTCTGGAGCGCGCCTCGGCCCGCGAAACCGCCGCGCGCGTCGCCGTCGGCGCCATCTGCCGTGCCTTTCTGAAAACCTTCGGCATCACGGTGGATGGTTACGTCGCAGCCATCAACGGCCACACCGCCCGCTTGGAGGGCATGTCCTTCAGCGACCGTGTCGTGCGCGCCCGCCGATCTGAGGTGCAATGCCCCGACCCTGAGACCGCCGCGCAGATCGTCTCATTGATTGATCGCGCCAAAAGCCAGGGCGAGACGCTGGGCGGCATCATTGAAATCGTCGTGCAGGGTGTGCCCGTCGGGCTCGGTTCGCATGTCAATTGGGACCGGCGTCTGGACGCCCGACTCGCGCAGGCGGTGCTGGGCGTGCCGGCCATAAAAGGAATTGAAATCGGCGACGCTTTCGCCAGTACCGCCAAGCCCGGCTCGCAGGCGCACGATGCCATCGTGCCCGGCCCCGCCGGACTTGAACGCCGCAGCAACGCCTGCGGCGGCATCGAGGGCGGTATCACCAACGGCCAGCCCGTTTGGCTGCGCGCCGCCATGAAACCCATTCCCACCACGCGCAAAGGCCAAGACACGATCGACCTCGCCACCGGCAAGCCTTGCCTCACCTACTATGAACGCTCTGACATCTGCCCCGTGCCGCGCGCGGTGGTGGTGCTCGAAGCCGTTGTCGCGATTGTCATGGCCGATGCTTTGACGGAAAAACTGGGCGGTGACAGTCTGGCTGAAATGACACCCCGCTTCGCCTCGCTACGGCGTACAACCCTCGACGACACACGCATGTCCGGCCAGCCCCACCTTTTCTGGCCGTAACCCCGAACCCGATTTATTCACGCGCATGCACCTCTACCTTTACGGTCCTCCAGGCAGCGGCAAATCCACCATCGGCCAGATCCTCGCGCGACGTCTGGATCTGCCCTTCATCGACCTCGACGCCTTCATCGAATGTACGGCCAAACAGCGTATCCCCGACCTCTTCGCCTGCGAGGGCGAGAGTGGTTTTCGGGCGCGTGAGTCCACCGCGCTCGCTCAGGTCGCACGCGGCTCCTCCGCCGTCATCGCGCTCGGCGGCGGCGCCCTGCTCAGCGCGGCGAACCGTGCGCTAGCCGAGGCAACCGGCGACATCCTCTGTTTGCAGGCCGAGGCCGCCACGTTGGAGGCGCGCGTGAACCGCCACCCCGGCAAACGGCCCCTGCTCGCCGCGCCCGGCTCGGATTGCGCCATTCCGCCCGCACCCGGCCAAGCGAAACCCATCGCTCTGCTATTGGCCGAACGCGCCGACCACTACGCGTCATTCGCGTGTCAACTGCGGATCAGCGACCTGCCCCCAGAGGCGACAGCGGATCAGGCGCAGGCCGCACTCGGACGCTTCCGTATCAGCGGCATGGGCGCCGCCTACACCGTCCGCGTCGGCGGTGGCGTGCTGGACACGCTTGGCACTCACATGGCTGAATTGGGCTGCGGCAACCGCACGATCATCGCGGGCGACGCCCACACCCTGCCGCTGCACGGCGAACGTGTGGCGGCCGCATTGCGCGCGAGCGGCATGGCGGTCCGCACAGTTGCGATCCCGGCCGGCGAGGCGACCAAGACGATCGAGACAGTCTCGACGCTCTGGTCTGCCTTTCTCGGCGCGGGCATCGAGCGCACTCACGCGGTGGTCGCGCTCGGCGGCGGCGTGGTCGGCGACCTCACCGGCTTCGCGGCCGCCACCTGGCTGCGCGGCGTGCGCTGGATCGGCCTGCCGACAACCCTGCTGGCGATGGTCGACTCCGGGCTCGGCGGCAAGACCGGCGCCGACCTGCCGCAAGGCAAGAATCTGATCGGAGCCTTTCACCCACCGTCTTTGGTGCTGGCCGACACGTCAACGCTGCCCACCCTGCCTGCCGCCGAACTGCGCTGCGGTCTGGCGGAGATCATCAAGCACGCGGTGATCGGCGATCCGGGCCTGCTGGACGAACTGCCGCGCTTTGCCTTCTGCGCTCAGTGCGCCGACGATGTCCCCTGCCAGAGCCTGGCGCATGCCGACTGGCTGGCGTCTATCGTCGCGCGCGCCATGGCTGTCAAGATCCGCGTCATCCAGCAGGACCCGTTTGAAAAGGGCGTGCGCGCCGCGCTCAACCTCGGCCATACGATCGGACACGGCATCGAAAAGGCGACGCATTTCGCCGTGCGTCACGGTGAAGCGGTCGCCATCGGCACGGTACTCGAGGCCAGGCTCGCGGAGGCGATCGGTCTTGCGCAGTCTGGCTTGGCGCAACAGCTCGCCGCGCATTTCGCGCTGGTCGGACTGCCGGTGACGATGCCGTCCGGGATCGATCTGACCGCCGTACGGGCAGCGATGGCGCTGGACAAAAAAAAGGCAGGCGGCGAAATCAAATTCGCTCTGCCTGCCTCGATCGGCGACGTCCGCACCGGCGTCGCTGTCAGTGATGCTGTTCTGGATCGCGTCCTGCGCGGGTAATCATCTGTACCAGACCCGCCACAGGAACAACCCTTGCGGCGCGGCCGACGGCACGCGCGCCTTGCGCGGCGCATGGGAATCCAGCAACTCTTTGACCGCCTCCGGCGGCTCGGCCCCCTCGCCCACCCGCAACAGGAACCCCACCATGCTTCTCACCTGCTTGTAGAGGAATCCGTCGCCGCTCACCTGAAAGACAATCTCTTTGCCCCGGCGCGTGATGCCGAAACGGAAGATCGTGCGCACCGTGCTCTCGACCACACGATTCGGATTGGCCGTGAACGAGGCGAAGTCGTGCCGTCCCTCAAAATACGCGGCCGCCTGACGCATCGCCGCCACATCGAGCGGACGGTACACATGCGTCGCATAGAGCCGTTTATCCGGCAGTACCAGTGTGTCGTTCCATACGACGTAACGATACTCTTTGCCAACCGCCGAGCGCCGGGCATGAAAATCCGGACGCGCCAAACTGGCCTTCAGGATGCGGATGTCCTGCGGCAAGCGGGCGTTGAGCGCGCGCCCGAGGGACTGGGCCGACATCCGGCACGTCAGATCCACGTGCGCGACCTGGCCGCGCGCATGCACGCCTTGATCCGTCCGGCCGCTGCCGTGGATCTTGACGGGATACCCAACAATCCCTGCCAAGACGCGCTCGACCGTCTGCTGCACGCTCGGCCGGTCCGGCTGCACCTGCCAACCCGCATAAGCCGTGCCGTCATACGCGAGGGTCAACTTGAAACGCCGTACGGGCAGAGCCTGTTTGATTTTATCCGACAAGACAACCATCCTGTTCAGACGTACTTCGCGCCATCGGGGCGATCCGCGATGCGGCGCATCAGCTTCTTGACCTCTTCGGCCCGCTCCTTCGGACAGATCAATGTGGCCGTGTCGGAGTGAACCACCACCAGGCCGTTCACGCCGATCAGCGCGGTCAGACGATGTTCCGAGACCACGATATTATTGGTCGACTCGAAAGGCTCGCAGGCACCCACCACGACGTTGCCCGCGGGATCGGCCTTGAAGTGCCCAGCCACCGCCGGCCACGACCCCACGTCATCCCAACCGAACGCGCCGCAGGCCATCATGATGTTGTCCGCATGTTCCATTACCGCGTAATCAATCGAGATCGCGCGCAGCGAAGGATACATCTGGTTCATCACGTCATCGACATCGTCCGGTGTTGCTGCTGCGGCGATCGCCTCACACAGCCCGGACAAATCCGGTGCGTGCTGTTGAAACGCGGCCTGCATCACCTGTGTCCGCCAGATGAACATCCCGGAATTCCAGAAGAAATTGCCGCGCTCGACATATCGTGCCGCCGTGTAGGCATCCGGCTTCTCCACAAAGCGCGTCGCCCGATGAAACCGTGTCACAGCACCCATTTCCACGGCGTCGCCCGCTTCGATGTAGCCGAATCCGGTCGCCGGAGACGTCGGCTGAATGCCGATCGTCACGATGGCGTCCGCTTTTTGGGCCACCTGAATCGCATCTTCCAGCGTCTGGCGGAACGTCTCGCCCTCGGTCATCAACTGATCCGCCGTCAAGATGCACACGACGCCCTCGGGATCGCGCCGATGCACCAGTCCGCAGGCCACCGCAATGGCCGGTGCGGTATCACGCTTGCACGGCTCGCCGATGATATTCGCGCGCGGCACATTCCAGGCCGCCTCCGCCGTGTTCTCGACGAGATGCTGCGCCGTGATGATGAAAATCCGGTCGTTCGGGATCAGGCCCTGCAGGCGCTCAACCGCCAGCGAGAGCAACGGACGCCCACCGAACAGCGAAATGAATTGCTTGGGACGCGCCTTCGTGCTGAGCGGCCAGAACCGTTCCCCGCTCCCCCCCGCCAAAATCACCGCATAAGCATGCTTCATTCGTCTACATCCTTCCCTTGCAGTCCCCACATGGGTTCGATGCCGGCATCATAGCATATCGTCAAACGGCTTCAAACCGAGGCGTTCTCCCCCTATTTCACCCTGAAGTAGGCCGTGGCACAACGACGCGAGGCCAGTTCCCGCACGCGGATCTGCCACAGGCCGCGCCGATCATTCGGCGCCAGATCAAGCTCACGCACGAGTTGCCCCCGTTCGGCACCGTAATAACCGCTCCACTCCGCCTGCGCACCGGCCGGATCAAGGATCTCGACATGCACCGGCACCACGGCGTCGATCGGCTTCCCTTCCCGATCCTCCACCGACACCGTGCAGGACAGGCGGCCGCCGCAGCGCGTCTCCTTCGCGATGTCTATGCGCACCGCGGCGATCGCACGCTCCGTAACCATCAGCACGCAACCGTCGCAGGGATCGAAAGCCCGGGCGACGGTCAGCCGTCCATCCTGCACATGCGTTTCCAAGGCACGCCCTTCCGTCAGATCGTATACATAGCCCGAGCTACGCGCCAGCGACAGCGTCGCCTCTGCCGGCAGTCCGTTCTCCATCACCAAGCCATGCTGCCCGACGTAGTCCCCGAACTCACGCCGGTCGTTGACGGCGAACAGGTAATCGGTGGAACCATACGAACGGCAACGGGGCACCACATCCGGCGTGGAGGCGTCGCAATAGCGCTGGTAGCGCGTGTCGATCGCCGCGCGCAATTCGGCAGCTTTGGCGATCAGGGCGGCGCGGTCTTCATCCGCCTTGCGAGTCCGTGTGTAATGCGTGACCGTCATGTCGGCCCGGATGGCCGGGCAGAGGCGCTCATCCCCCACCACCATGCCGCCACGCGCCTGAAACGCTTTAACTGCGGCCACCACGCCGGCTGTCAGCACATCGCAGTCCATCATGACCAGCACACGGTATCCGTCCAGCCCGCGTGTCTGCACCGTTTCATCGTAGATGATCTCGGGCTGGAGATGTGCCCACAGCAGCATCTGGTACGCATCGCCGGACCACCCGTTGCCCCAGCCGTACGTTCCGCGCCGCGCAAACATCTGCGATGCGAAGCTCTCCAGGAACGCGACATCGCTGGGCCGATCCGGAACCTTCAGCAAAGCGGGCCCCAGCGGTTCGACGACTTCACGGATCAGGCGGCGCAACTCATGCTGTGTCTGCGGATGGGTATATCGGTAGGAGCCTTCACCGCTCTGCGGCACCAGCGATCCCCAGCCGTGATACATGATGCCGCGCACCGGCCTGGCCAGTTTGGTCCAGAACGCCTCACGCAGGTGCATGGGCGCAATGGTCGGGAATGCCGCATCGGGATCGGTGTCCTCCCAGGGTGAGGCAGGCGCTTTCCTGACCTCATCCCCTTTTGCGGCCGGTGCCGTCTGCGAGCGGTACCAGATGATCTGGGTCATCTTCATGACCTGCTGC
>DAOTKE010000099.1:0-12901 GCA_035449085.1 Kiritimatiellia bacterium
AAGCAACGCACACGCAACCGGGGTATAAATTTTTTGCGCCGATGGTGCAAATTCGCACTTGCCTGTCGCGGTGCGCTTTGATAATCTCATCCAACTTTTTCCAACCCGGAAGGAGTGGGAACATGCGGGTCTAAGCTCCGCGTGGGATAAGCCGGCAGGGTGCCGGGAACATCCACTGTTCTTTGAAAAGTTCAGGGTGAAGGGTGAGCGTCTTGGAAAGCAAGGCAGACAAAAGTCATGCGGCAGCGGTCGGCAATGCGCCGGCTGGCGGCGATGCTTTGCTTGGCAACATCCGCAACATCGGCATCGTGGCCCACATCGACGCGGGCAAGACCACGACGACCGAGCGGATTCTCTTTTACGCAGGGCGCACGCACCGTCTCGGCAATGTGGACGAAGGCAACACTGTCACCGACTGGATGATCCAGGAGCGCGAGCGCGGCATCACCATTACCAGCGCCGCCATTACCTGCTCCTGGCAGGGCGTGCAGATCAATCTGATCGACACGCCCGGACATGTCGATTTTACGATTGAAGTGGAACGCTCATTGCGCGTGTTGGACGGCGCGGTGGGCGTTTTTTGTGCCGTCGGCGGGGTTCAGCCGCAGTCTGAAACAGTTTGGCGTCAAGCGGACCGCTATCAAGTGCCCCGCATCGCGTTCATCAACAAGATGGACCGCATGGGCGCCGATTTCGAGTCCTGCGTGGAGGAGATCCGCACGCGGCTGCGCGCCAATCCGGTCCGTCTGCAGTTGCCGATCGGCCGCGCCGAGACCTTCAGCGGCGTGATCGACCTCTTGGAGATGCGCGCGCTGGCGCATGACGAAGGCACCGATGGCCGCGACGTCCGCGCATTTGAGATCCCGGCCGAGATGATGGAGGCCGCCAGGGCGGCGCGGGCGACGTTGTGCGAGCAGGTGGCCGAGGCCGACGATTCGTTGATGGAGGCCTATTTCGAGAATCCCGAGCTGTCGGCGGACGTGCTGCGCGCCTCGCTGCGGCGCTCGGTGATCGCGGGTAAGGTCGTGCCGGTGTTGTGCGGCACCTCGCTGCGCAACAAGGGCGTGCAACAGTTACTGGATGCGGTGGTGTGGTATCTGCCGTCGCCGCTCGACCGTCCGCCGGTAGAGGCCACGGACCTGAAGAGCGAGGCCAAGGTGACGCGCGAGCAGAGCGCGGGCGCACCGTTGACCGCACTGGTGTTCAAGATTGCGACAGACCCCTATGTGGGGCGGCTGTTCTTTGTGCGCGTCTATGCCGGTGCGCTCAAGAAGGGCCAGAACGTGTACAACCCGCGCAGCCGCAAGCGCGAGCGTGTTTTGAAGCTGGTGCGGTTGTTCGCGGATGATCAGACCGAGGTCGAGGCCCTCGGGCCGGGGGAGATCGGGGCGATTGTGGGGCTCAAGGAGGCCACGACCGGCGACACGCTGTGCGCCGAGCATCAGCCGGTGTATCTGGAGCGCATCACGGTGCCCGAACCGGTGATGTTCATGGCGATCGAGCCCAAGTCACGCGGCGACAAAGAGAAACTGGAGCAGTCCATGGCGCTGCTGGCGTCAGAGGATCCGACCTGCCAGATCCGCGTGGATGCAGAGACGGGGCAAACGATTTTGAGCGGCATGGGTGAGCTTCACCTGGAGATCCTGGTGGATCGCCTGCGCCGCGAGTTCAAGTGTGAAGCGAACACGGGCCGTCCGATGGTGTCGTACTACGAGACCGTCACAGCCGCAGGGAAGAGCACGTATCTCTTCGACCGCGAGCTGGGCGGGAAACGGCATTACGCCCAAGTGACGGTTGAGGTGGCTCCTCGGAAACGGGGCAGCGGCTATGCGGTGGAGATCACCTCCGCCGTGCGGCGTCGGCTCCCGGATGAGAAGCTGGCCGATTGCGTGGAGCAAGGATTGACAGACGGCATCCTGACCGGGGTGCTGGCGCGCTACCCGATGACGGACGTGCTGGCGACGGTCACGGAGGTCGTGATCACGGATGAGGAAACGGCGACAGACGTGGCTTTCAGGACCGCGGTCGTGATGGGGTTCCGCGAGGCGGCCTTGGCCGCCGCGCCGGAATTGCTGGAGCCGATCATGTCCCTCGACATCGTGACGCCTGCCGACTATGTCGGCGACATCATGGGGGACATTAACGGCCGCCGCGGTTCGGTGCGCGACATGACGACGCGTGGAGACATGCAGATCGTGCGCGCGCAGGTGCCGTTGGCAGAACTTTTCGGGTACTCAACCGCAATCCGGTCGCTCTCGCGCGGCCGCGCCAGCTATACGATGGAACCTGGCGAATTTGCGGTCGTGCCACGGACAGTGAGAGAACAACTACTGAACAGGTAACGTTAGAATGCAAAGTCAGCGTATACGCATTCGTTTGCAGGCGTACGATCACAGGGTGCTGGATCAGGCCGTGAGCGCGATCATCGACACGGCCCGCGGTACCGGGGCCCAGGTTGTCGGACCGATCCCTCTGCCTACGAGGATTGAACGGTTCACGGTCAACCGCAGCCCCCACGTGGACAAGAAGTCCATGGACCAGTTTGAGATGCGCACGCACAAACGGTTGTTGGACATCGTGGGCCCGACGGCGAAGACCGTCGATGAGCTCAAGAAGTTGAATCTGCCTGCTGGCGTGGACATCACAATTCGAATCTAAGGACGGTGACACCATGGAAGGCATACTTGGCAGAAAAATCGGGATGACGCAGGTCTATGATGACCAGGGGCGTCGGATTGCTGTAACCGTGTTGGAGGCGGGGCCTTGTCCGGTCGTTCAGGTGAAGACGCCTGAGACGGACGGCTATCGCGCGGCGCAGCTCGGCTATGAAGAGCAGAAACCGTCCCGCCTGTCGAAGGCGGAAGTCAAGCACTTCGAGAAAGCCGGCGTGAAGCCCTGCAAAATGACCAAAGAGTTCAAGCTCGACGAGGGCGAGGAGGTCAAGGCGGGTGACGCGGTGACGGTCAGCATGTTTGAAGGCGTGAAGTACGTCGACGTGTCGGGCGTCACCAAAGGCCGCGGCTTCGCGGGCGTGGTGCGCCGTTACCGGATGGGCGGCGGCCCGATGACCCACGGCGGTCACTCGAAGCGCCGCGTGGGCGGTATCGGTGCGCGCGACTTGCCGGGCTGGGTCGAGAAGGGCAAGCGCATGCCGGGCCATATGGGCGCGGTCAACCGCAAGGCCCGCAACCTGACCGTCGTGCAGGTCCGCGGCGAAGAGAACCTGCTGCTGGTGGCCGGCTCGGTGCCGGGGCCGAAAGGCGGCGTAGTCATTATCAGGAAAGCCCTGAAGAAATAGGGGTGGAGAACCGATGAGTACGATCAAGGTTTTTAATCCGGCCGGCGAGCCAGCGGGCGAACTGACTTTCGCGGACGAGCGGCTGGTGCTGGACAAGGGCGAGCAGGCGGTCAAGGACGTGGTGGTGGCGATTCAGAACGCCTTCCGCGCCGGCACGGCCTCCACGCTGAGCAAAGGCGAGGTCGCCGGCAGCAACAAGAAGCCGTGGCGGCAAAAGGGCACCGGCCGTGCCCGCGCGGGGTATCGTCAGAGCCCGGTGTGGCGTGGCGGCGGCGTGGCCTTCGGGCCGAAGCCGCGCGACTTCTCGCAGAAGATCAACCGCAAGGTGCAGCAGCTCGCGTTCACCCGCGCCCTGAGCGAGAAGATCGCCAATGGGCAGACGGTGGTGATCGACACGATTGATCTGGCCGAGCCGAAGACCAAGCTGTTGACGGCGCTGCTGAAGAGACTGGGCGTCGAGCGCTCGGCGCTGATCGTGCTGGATCAGCACGAGGAGAAGGTGATGCTCGCAGCCCGCAATCTGGAAAAGGTTGAGGTTGTCAGTGCGGCGGAAGTTGATGTACATTCTCTTCTTTTCTACCGCACGCTGGTGGCCACCAAGGCAGGGTTCGAGGCGCTGACGGCGCGCATGAAGAAGAAGACGGAGGTGGGCGCATGAAGCACGCCGGAATCATCCGCAAGGTGCAGATCACGGAAAAGGGCACGAAGCTGGCGTGCGAGAACCAGTACATTCTCGAGGTCGCTCCCAAAGCGAACAAGATCGAGATCAAAGATGCCGTTGAAAAGTATTTCGGCGTGCATGTGCTGGCGGTCAGAACCCAGAACTACAAGGGCACGCTGCGCACCCTGAAAAACCGGCGCGTGGTCCGCGATTCCGGCTGGAAGCGCGCGATCGTGACGGTCAAGGCGGGCGAGCGCATCGAGAGCGTCAGTTAACGCCGTCGGAAAGGATAACAAGGCCATGGGGCTTAAGACATTCAAACCGAGAAGCGCCGGCTTGCGACACCGCGTCGCTCCGACCTTCGACGAGATCACCGAGGTCAAACCTCTGCGCAGGCTGACCGAGGCGAAGAAGAGCAAGGCTGGACGCAACAATCAGGGGCGCATCACAACGCGCCATCGTGGTGGCGGCGTCAAGCGCCGTTACCGCATTGTGGACTTCCGCCGCAACAAGATCGGCATCCCGGCGCGCGTTGAGGCGATCGCCTACGATCCGAACCGTTCGGCCAACCTGGCGCTACTGAAGTACGTCGACGGCGAAAAGCGTTACATCCTCGCGCCGCAGGGCTTGAAGGTGAACGATGCCGTGATGGCGGGGCCGGAGGCCGAGCCGAGCGTGGGGAACAGCCTGCCGCTGGCGCTGATCCCGTTGGGGCTGTTCGTGCACAACATCGAGTTGGTGCCCGGCCAGGGGGGCAAGCTGGCCCGTTCTGCGGGCAACAGCTGCCAGGTGATGGCGCGTGATGGCGATTTCGTCACGTTGCGCCTGCCCTCCGGCGAAATCCGCCGTGTTCTGGGCAAGTGCATGGCCACAATCGGTCAGGTCGGCAATGCCGACTGGAGCAGCATTAAACTGGGCAAAGCTGGCCGCAAGCGCTGGATGGGCATCCGCCCGACCGTGCGCGGTGTGGCGATGAACCCGGTTGACCATCCGATGGGCGGCGGTGAAGGCCGTACGTCCGGCGGCAGTCACCCGCGGTCGCCTTGGGGCAAGCTGTCGAAGGGCGGCAAGACGCGCAACCGCCGGAAGACCAGCAGCAGGTTCATTGTGAAGCGGAGAAAGTAACGCATGGCACGGTCTATTAAGAAGGGCCCTTACGTAGAGAAGAGCCTGCTCGAGAAAGTCGAGAAAATGAATGCGTCCGGAAGGAAGCAGCCGATCAAGACCTGGTCGCGCCGCTCCATGATTCTGCCGGATTTCGTCGGGCACACGTTTGCCATTCACAACGGCAGGCAGCATGTGCCGATTTTCATCACTGAGAACATGGTGGGGCACCGTTTGGGCGAATTCGCGCCGACGCGGACCTTCAAATCGCACGGTGTCCACACGGACAAGGCGGCCGCGAAATAACGGAGTCTGAGAACAATGGAAGTGACTGCCATTACACGAAACGTCAGGATGTCGGCTCAGAAAGGCCGCCCGCTGGCCCGCAAGTGCCAGGGGCTGCCGGTGGCTGCCGCCCTGCAGATCGTTGAATTTAGTCCGCGTAAAGCGGCGGCCATCCTGAGCAAGACGCTCAAGTCGGCGGTCGCCAACGCGCGGAACAACGCGAACCTCGATGTCGATACGCTCAAGGTCAGCCTGTGCGTGTTTGATGAGGGAACGCGTATGCGCCGGTTCTGGCCGCGTGCCCGCGGAAGCGCGAGCCCGATTGCCAAGAGGCTGAGTCATTGCAAGGTGGTTCTGACTGACGGTCAGTGAGGCCGGCGATTTTTAAGGAGCAGAACTTTGGGACAGAAAGTAAATCCTATCGGTTTCCGAATCGCGGTTGACAAGCAGTGGCGCAGCCGTTGGTTTGCCAACAAGAAGCAGTTCGGAGAGCTGTTGTCGGAAGACATGATGATCCGCGAGACGGTCAAGAAACGCCTCGAGAGCGCAGCGATCACCAAGATCCTGATCGAGCGTTATGCCAACCGCGTGCGCATCAACCTGTTCACCGCCCGTCCGGGCGTCGTGGTCGGGCGCAAGGGCCAGGACATTGACAAGATCCGCCAGGATCTCGCCAAAGCGACCGGCAAAGACATTTACCTCGAGATCCACGAGGTGCGTGATCCCGATGCTAACGCGCAGTTGGTTGCCGAGAGTATCGCGCAGCAAGTCGAGCGCCGTGTGGCCCTCAAGCGCGCCATGAAGCGCGCCGAGAAGGTCGCCATGGACATGGGCGTTGACGGGATCAAGATCCGCTGCAGCGGCCGTATCAACGGCGCCGAGATTTCCCGCGTGGAGTGGAGCAAGCAGGGCAAGGTTCCGCTGCACACGCTGCGCGCGAACATCGATTACGGTTTTGCCGAGGCGCACACCACGGCCGGTCTGATCGGCGTCAAGGTCTGGATCTGCAAGAAGGACGATTTCCAGCCGGTCCGCACCGGCGGTCAGAGGAGGAGAAAAGATGCCCCTAATGCCTAAGCGGGTCAAGTACCGCAAGCAGTCTAAGGGAAACCGCGCGGGTTTTGCGACGTCCGGCGCCGAGTTGGCGTACGGTGAGTACGGCCTGAAGGCGCTGGAGCGCGGCTGGCTGACCAACACGCAGATCGAAGCCTGCCGTGTGGTCATCAACCGCGAGATGAAGCGCAAGGGCAAGTTGTGGATCCGCATCTTCCCTGACAAATCCGTGAGCCGTAAGCCGATCGAAGTCCGAATGGGCGGCGGCAAAGGTAACCCCGAGCTGTGGGTCGCCGTGATTCTGCCCGGCAAGATGTTGTTCGAGATCGGCGGCGTCTCCGACTCCGTGGCGCGCGAATGCCTGCGCCTGGCGGACACCAAGCTCGGCCTCCGCACGCAGCTTGTCACGCGTCATGTAACGGGAGCGTAACGGAACCATGAAAGCAAGAGACTTGAGAGAACTCGGAGCGGTGGAGCTTGAGCAGAGGATCCGCGAGATGTCGCAGGAACTCCACGACCTGCGGATCAAGCATAAGTCGGGCTCCGGCATTGAGAAACCGGTCCGTCTGCGTACGATGCGCCGCGAGATCGCGCGTATGAAGACGGTGCAAGCTGAGCGGGAGGCGAAGTAAATGGCCGAGACAACAGAGACGCGCGGCAGCCGCAAGGTCCGCAAGGGCGTCGTGGTGAGCAAGAGCGGCGAGAAATCGGTGGTCGTGCAGAGTGAGCGTCGCGAGCGCCACCCGATTTACGGCAAGGTGATCCGGCGGTTCAAGAAGTACCATGCCCATGACGAGGACAACACCGCGAAAGTGGGCGATGTTGTGACCATCATGGAAACCCGCCCGCTCAGCGCGACGAAGCGCTGGCGCATTATCAAGCCTGAGGTGAAGTGACATGATCCAAGAACAGACAATGATGGTGGTCGCGGACAACACCGGCGCCAAGCGCGCGATGTGTTTCCGTGTCCTGGGCCAGCGCAAACGGTACGCCCACCTGGGTGATGTCGTGCGCGTGGCCATCAAAGAAGCGGCGCCGACCGGCGCGGTGAAGAAGGGTCAGGTCTGTACGGCGGTCATCGTGCGCACAGGCCAGCCGATTCGCCGCGAGGACGGCTCGTATGTCCGGTTCGACCAGAATGCGTGCGTGATCGTGGACAACAAAATGAACCCGATCGGCTCCCGCATTTTCGGGCCTGTCGCCCGCGAGTTGCGCGACAGAAACTACATGAAGATCATTTCGCTGGCTCCGGAAGTGGTCTAAGCAGTGAAGGGCCGTAACGCCGATGAGGGCCCTGCCCGCGCAGGGCGGCGGCCGTCAAAACGGTTACGGGTTAGGAAACAACATGAGTGTTGCAAGAATCAGGAAGAATGATATCGTGATCGCCATCGCCGGCGATCATGCCGGAAAGACAGGCAAGGTGCTGCGCGTGTTGCCCAAACAGGGCAAGGCCGTGGTGCAGGGTCTGAACATGGTGAAGAAGGCTATCCGCCGCTCGCAGACCGCGCCCAACGGCGGTTTCGCGGATCGCGAAGCCCCGATCGACCTTTCCAATCTGATGCCCTACGATCCGGACAAGAAAAAGGGCGTCCGCATCAGCCGAGTCCAAGAGGGCGACAAGACGGTGCGTAAATCCAAGGCCTCTGGCAAGATCTTGGACTAAGGGGGAGCGGACATGGCCAATCTTAGAGAAAAATTCGTGAAAGAGCTGGCGCCGAAGCTTCAGGAAAAGCTCGGTCTCAAGAACAGGATGCTGATCCCCCGCCTGGAGAAGGTGGTGATCAACATGGGCTTCGGCATTGTCGAAAAGGATGTGCAGAAGAACATCGTTGAGGATCTGGCTAAACTCGCCGGCCAGAAGCCGGTGTTGTGCAAGGCCCGCAAGAGCATCTCCAACTTCAAGTTGCGTGAAGGCATGGTGATCGGCGCGAAAGTGACTCTGCGCGCCGACCGCATGTATGATTTCGTGGAGCGTCTGGTCAACAGTGCGCTGCCGCGTATCCGCGACTTCCGCGGGGTTCCGAACCGCGGCTTTGACGGACGGGGCAACTACACGTTGGGCCTGAAAGAACACACGATCTTCCCTGAGCTCATGGATTCCGGCGCACAGGGCAACGATGTCGGCATGGACATCACCTTCGTGACCACAGCGAGGAATAACCAAGCGGCTCGCGAGCTGTTGGTCGCTCTAGGCATGCCGTTTGCCGGCAAATAAGGAGGATTTCCACAATGGCCAAAACCTGTCTGATGGAAAAAGCCAAGCGCACGCCGAAATTTTCGTCGCGCAAGTACTACCGGTGCTCCCGTTGCGGGCGCCCGCGCGCGTATATCCGTAAGTTCCAGCTCTGCCGTATCTGTTTCCGCGAGCTGGCTGTGTCGGGCATGATCCCGGGTGTGACCAAGGCAAGTTGGTGAGGAGTGTACAATGACGTCGGATCCGATTTCTGACATGCTGGCGCGCATCCGCAATGCGCTCAAAGCCGGACTGCCCTCGGTCGAGCTTCCGGGCTCCCGCATCAAGGGCGAGATTCTCCGCGTGATGAAGGAAGAAGGCTACATCACGGACTTCACGATGACCAACGGCGTTCCGCGCGTGCTGAGCATCGAACTGAAGTATAATGACGACGCCGAGCCGGCGATTCGCGGCATCCGCCGCGAGAGCAAGCCGGGGCTCCGCAAGTTCTGCGGCGTGCAGGAGATCCCGAACGTGCTGGGCGGTCTGGGCACCGCGATCCTGAGCACCTCGGGTGGTATCCTCAGCGGCAAGGAAGCCCGCAAGCGCAAGCTCGGCGGTGAACTCATCTGCACAATCTGGTAAGAGGGTTTCAACGATGTCGAGAATTGGTAAACAACCGGTCGCGATTCCCGCCGGCGTCACGGTGACCGCCGAAGGCAACGCCGTCACGGTCAAGGGCAAGTTGGGCGAGTTGAGCCGCGTCTTCCAGAAGGGCATCACCGTCAAGGTCGAGAACGGCCAGGTGCTGGTGTCCCGCGCGGATGATTCGCGTATGCAGAAGAGCTGCCACGGGCTGAGCCGCACGCTGATCAAGAACATGATCGAGGGCGTGACCAACGGCTACAAGAAGCAGCTCTCCATCGAGGGCACAGGTTTTAAAGCCGTGCTTCAGGGCAAGAAGCTGAGCCTGTCGCTCGGTTTCGCGTCCCCGAAAGAGTACGAGATCCCCGACGGCGTCAAGGTGACGGTCGATCCGAATGGTCTGATTGTCACGGTCGAGGGCATTGAGAAGGAGCTTGTCGGCGAGGCTGCTGCCCGTATCCGCAGTTACTATCCGGCCGAGCCTTATAAGGGCAAGGGCATCAAGTACTTGGGCGAGCAGATCCGCCGCAAGCAGGGCAAGACGGTCGCATAAGGCCCTAACGGAGTTGAACAACATGAGTTTTAACCGTAAAGAACAACGCAATCGCCGCCACATGCGCCTGCGTCAGCGCGTGAAGGGCACCGCCGCGCGCCCCCGCATGGCCATCTGCATCTCAAACAAGCACATGTACGTGCAGTTCATCGATGACGTTGCGATGCGCACGCTGGCTGCGACCTCCACGCTGAAGGAGTCGCTGCCGTGCAATCTGGAGACCGCCAAGAAGGTCGGCGAGCAGGCGGCCGGTGTGGCGAAGGAGAAGGGCATTTCGATCGTGGTCGTCGACCGCGGCGGGTTTAAGTTTCACGGTCGCGTCAAGCAGATCGTGGAGGCTGCGACCGCTGCCGGGCTGAAGATCTCGGAGCGCGCCGTTGAGACGGCAGAGGAGGCGAAGTGAGCGCAGAGGCAAAATTTCCCCGGAGTGAGGCGCAGAGCGAATTCGACGAGCGCGTCGTGTTTGTGAACCGTTGCGCCAAGGTGGTCAAGGGCGGACGCCGTTTCAGCTTCAGCGCCGTCGTCGTCGTGGGTGACCGCGAAGGGCGCGTCGGTTTCGGCTTCGGCAAGGCCAATGAGGTGAGCGATGCCATCCGCAAGGGGGGCGATGCGGCGAAGAAGGATATGATGCGCGTCAAGCTTGCGGGCAAGACGATCCCGCACGAGGTGACCGGTGTGTGCGACGGCGGTCGTGTGCTGCTGAAGCCCGCTCCGGACGGTACCGGCCTGATCGTCGGCGGTGGCATGCGCCCCGTCCTCGAAGCCGCCGGCGTGCGCGATGCCATCGGCAAATCGCTGGGCAGCAAGAACCGCCTCAATGTGGTCAAGGCCACGGTCGATGCGCTGAATAAGCTGCGTTCGGCTGAGGAGATTGCCGCCGCACGTGCTTAAAGAGTGAAAAGCTAATGGCAAATAGCTTGTCGGTCTGAACGATCTACGGTTTGCCATTAGCGGATAGGAGTTTTCACAATGGATTTGTCATCACTGAAGAACACCCCGGGGGCGCGCAAGTCGCGTAAACGCGTGGGTCGCGGTCGCGCGTCGGGCATGGGCAAAACCTCGACCCGCGGCCACAAGGGACAGCAGTCCCGCAAGGGCCACAAGGTCAAGCTGGGCTTTGAAGGCGGCCAGATGCCGCTCATCCGCCGCCTGCCGAAGCGCGGTTTCAAGAACCCCACGCGTGTGGTCTACGCGCCGGTCAACGTCTGTGACCTTGAACGCTTCGAGAACGGCACGGAGGTCACGCCGGAAGTGCTCCGCGAAAGCGGTCTCTATGCGAAGAAATTCGATGGCGTCAAGATCCTTGGCCACGGGGAGCTGACCAAAAAGCTGACCGTGAAGGCCAACGGCGTCAGCGCCTCCGCGAAAGCGAAGATCGAAGCCGCCGGCGGCAGTGTCGAAATCGTCTGAGGGGTCTGACCATGGCCATGCTAGAGTCGTTCGCGAATACCTTCAAAATCCCGGAGCTCCGGAAACGCATCCTGTTGACGGCCGGTTTGGTTTTTATCAGCCGGCTGATCTCCATGATACCGACTCCGGGCGTGGACTGGCAGACGCTGCAGCAGGAACTCGCACGCATCCGTGAGACCGCCGGCGCAGGCGGCGGCCTCATGGACTGGTTCAACGTGTTCAGCGGCGGCGCGCTCAACCAGTGCGCGGTCGGCTTCCTGAGCATCTGGCCCTATATCAGCGCCTCGATCATCATCCAGCTCCTGACGGCGGTCATCCCGTCGCTCGAGCGGATGCGCCGCGAGGGCGAGTCGGGCCGGGTCAAGCTGGCGCAGATCACGCGTTATCTGACCATCGGCATCTGCGTGTTCCAGTCGTTTGCACTTGCCACGGCGCTGCAGAATCCGGCGTCGTTCGGCTTGGGCGGCGTGCAGATTGTGACGCGCCCGGGCTTCGGCTTCAACATCATGACGGTGATCGCGATGACCACCGCGTCGTTGCTCGTCATGTGGCTGGCGGATCAGATCACGCAGCGCGGTATCGGCAACGGGACGTCGTTGATCATCATGATCAACATCACCTCGCGCCTGCCTGTGGCGATCATCGAAGCGTGGACGCGCTATTTCGGCCTGGGCGGCATCACCGCCACGCGCAGCCCGATCGAACTGCTCCTCTTGTTGCTCTTCGGCTTCCTGATCACGATGGGCACTGTGATGCTCACGCAGGGCGTCCGTAAGGTGCCGATCCATTCCACGCGTCGCGCCGCCGGCGGAGGCAACTCCTACGGCATGCAGCAGACGTATATGCCGCTGCGCGTGAACTACACCGGCGTCATGCCGATCATCTTCGCGGGCCCGCTGATTCAGTTCCCCGCCGCGATCCTGAGCCGTATCCCGGCCGAGATACGCTGGTTGGGCTGGCTGAAATGGCTGGGCGCCCAGTTGAGCGATATGACCAGCCCGCTGCACCTGGCGGTGTATGCGCTGCTGATCATGTTCTTCGCCTTCTTCTGGGTGGCGACGCAGTTCAACGCGATGCAGATCTCCGATAACCTCAAGCGCGAGGGCTCCTATGTGCCGGGCATCCGGCCGGGGCGCGCGACGGCGGAATATCTGGATGCGCTGATGACGCGCGTCACCCTGATCGGCGGTGTCGGCCTGCTGATCATCGCTCTCGTGCCGCAGTTCCTGCGCGGCATGATGGAGTTGCCCTGGGAGATGGCGTCGTTCTTCGGCGGCACCAGCTTGCTGATTATCGTGGGCGTCGCGCTGGATACGCTGCGCCAGATGGAATCGCACCTGCTGATGCGTAACTACGACGGCTTCCTGAAACACGGCCGCCTGCGCAGCCGCCGCTAAGCGCGCTCCAGTCGCACGTTTTTCAAAACAAAGCCCGCTGACCTTCCCGGTTCGCGGGTTTTGTTTTTTTGTTGAGCGGTTTTCCCGACACGGAGGAGGCCGCGCCGCACCGGCAGAACTGCCTGCTGAACAACCGTTGGATTCACGCCATAGCCTCGACATGACCGCGTATACCTTAGTCACTTGTCATGATAAGTGAGATGAGCTTCTTTTGCGCTGAGGTTCCGGCTTGTCAGATGGGGAAAGTTCAGGAATTTTTAGGGGTTGTTATTTTCAGCCCCCTCCGCATAATAGGCACTGATCGTGTACAGGTCTTGTCTGT
>DAOTKE010000100.1:0-12785 GCA_035449085.1 Kiritimatiellia bacterium
ATAATAACTATATGACCCGCGTCTCAAGTGGTTTCCCCGGGACGGTCGAAATTGCCGGCAGTTGCCCCACCAACACCATCAGTTTTGGCGTTCAGAAGCTGACGAGTTGGGCAAAGTTAAATTTTGGTTCAATCACGTCGACCGGAAAAGTCACTGCGAATGATAATACTTTCTATGGCCCGATGCTGCAGTACAATTCGAACCAGCACTGGCATATCGGTCGTCTCTCCGGCAATATCTCGGTCTCACCGTCGCAGGATCCAACGAATTGTTCCGACCTTGAGATTGACGAGGTCGCCGATCATACGGAGATCTGGATCCGGTACGGTATCCGGCTGAAAATCGGTATCCTGGGTAGCGGGGTGAAGCTCCATTATGCGCCCAACCAGAACGCAAACTCGAATCTTGTCGAGGTCGCGTCCGGCGGGACATTTCAGGAAATCGAGATTCTGGGCAGCGGTAACGTCATCAATCTGAAGAATGCCTCGGTCGAATCGGTGACCGGTTCGGGCACGCTCAGGGTGCTGGACGGCAATGTGCGGATCGGTGCGACGGCACCGACGATCAGTGTTGACGTTCAGGGAGGCAACGTGACTTTCAACAGTGGAGAAGAGCTGGAAAGTGTGCTCGCGGCCTATCCGCCGGGGATCTGGCTCGACGCCTCGGCAACCGAGACAATGGTCGGTGCCTGGAACGCGGGCTGGGCGAACTCGGATGCGGGCAAAACAGTACTGGCGACGTGCCCAGCCGTGACCCTGAATGGGGCGCCGTCCGCAACCTTTACGAACGGCTTCCCGCTGATCGAGAAGTGGTTCGACAAGCGCCCCGAACAGCGGCTCAACTACGGCTGGCAGGACCGCTGCGTGGGCTACACGGGGACGCTCTATCCGCTCGTCTATCCGTATCTGGTGCCGGGTGGACTCAACGGCCGCGCCTACATGAGCTTCGGTTCGTACGGTACGGTGCTTTCTGAAACGGGCGTGTACGGGACAGGCGGGACGAGCGATGCGGAGCCGAACTACTATCTCGAGGAACGCCGTCGAATGCCGCTCATGCAGGATATGCGTGCGGGGAACAGCCCGAAGGGGGAATCAATCCCGGTCGGTACGGCGATCATGGTCTTTGGCTCACAGTCGGGTGGCGGCCGGGCGGTTCTGGGCGGTTATTCGCAAGCTGGAAGCGGGATCTCGAATTCCCCGAACGGGCGCGTGGATTGGCTCGACGCTACATACAATCCGAGCTGCGGCTTGTATTTCGCTCGGAGTGGTTCCACGGAGGATGTTTCGGCGGAGGTCTCAATCTTCGCGTCGAATTATTCGGCCTGGTTGGATGGTGTGTCGGTCAATCCGACGAGTACCGGGTTCAACGGCGGATGGCAGGTTCTTTCATTCAATGGCAATGCCAATCCCTTCCGTTCCCTGGGCATGTCGTCGCGCTACATATATGCCGGCGGGCAGAATTATGCCGAAGTGATCGTGTTCACGAACCGGCTCGACGTGGTGCAGCGCCGGGCGGTCGAGAATTACCTTGCGATGAAGTGGGGGCTGCCGAACGCTGTGTCCGTGAAGGGGCCGGTGACGGTGGCACCGGGGCTGAAGGTGCAGGGGGCGCTCCTCAACCTTTCCGGTGCAGGCGAGTGGGTGATCGACATGCCTGATGCGCGCGTGACGGAATTCGATGGGTTCACCGGTTCGTATTCGGGCATCAGTACCCTCGTCGCCACCGAGGCGAACCGCACGGTGACGTTCGACGGCACGGGCTTTAAGCCGACGGTCACGACCGCGCGGGCGGAGTTCCCGTCGTCAGTCACGCTCACGGTGAACTTTGGCTCGCTGAAACCCGCGCGCGGAGAGTATGACATCGTCCATTGCTCCGAATCGTTGACAGGGTTCGACACGGTGACGGTCATTTCGGATCATCCGGAGATTGCGCTAGAGGTTCAGAAAATCGGAAATCGCGTTGTTCTGAAGATCAAGAAGACCGGCCTCTTCATGTTCCTGAATTGATGGATGCCTGTTCTTTGAACTCAGCAGTCTGATACCATGCACCGTCATCGACTCGTCCGCGGCGGAAACGAAGCTTACGGAGAACGTCTTGCCGCCTTCCGGAACGGTGATGACCGTATGGCAGCCCTTGCCGTGGCATTCGGGCACGATGTCTTTGAAATACGGGGCTTGAGCCTCTTTGGTGAGACGGGGTTCTGGAAATACACCGGGACAGACCAGCACGTTCTGTCGTCCCCCGTAATAGGCCCGGTCCGAAATGCGTTCCAGCGTGTTGGGCACGGTGTGCAGTTGGTCCCAGATTCCAGCCAACCACACCTGTGGGCGCAGCGCGGAGATCAGGGCCTCCGGCATCGACCAGTGCCCGTGGTGGTTCATCTTCGCGACCTCGACCGGACCCACCGCCTGCGCAAGCAGCGTCTCAATGTCGCGACTGGAACCGTCCGGCAGTTTGACGCGGTCGGAAAAATCCCCGGCCGTAAAATAAGAGAAATCCCCGTAGGTGAAGATATGCCCGAGCGACATCCCGTTCTCGTTGAGCCGCCCCGGCTTCTTGCCGTCTGCGAAAAACTCTTCGTAGACGTTCATCACGCTGCCGTCCGGCAAGGCGACCTTCCCGTTGGCACAGAGATTGAAGACCGAAAAGTCCTTGGCCGTTCCTCGGGCCGGCACCACTTGGTCGCGGGCGCCGAGCCTGAACTTCTCGATCAAGAGGGCGTCCCTTTTCTGAAGATGGCGGTAGAGACGCTTCATGTGGTCGAGCGCACCGCCGCTGTCGTTGAGCGGAATCGGATCGTCGAAAGTCGGCCAGCCGCGGTCGATCGCCTTCTTGAAATGAAGCTGTTCCGCGGCGAGTCCGAATCCGCTGCGGCAGTAATCATGCTTCCACCACTCGACGCCGGGGGCCGAACTCTGCCATTTCGGGGTGCCGCAGTGGTCTGAATGCCAGTGGCTCGCCTCCATGTAGTCGACGATGTCACCGTTGGGGTTGACCCGCTTCACGTACCGGGCTATCCACTCTCCCGCGAGACGCCCCGGATCAGGCACGACCGGCACGGCCAGTTCGCCGCGCGTCAACGCCGCGTGATCGCCACAGTCGAGCAACATCGTCGTGCCATCAGGGAAAATCAGGAACTGCGATTCCCCGACCCCGGTGTGGATCATGTGGATCTGGAATACGCCTTTACGCCATTTCGGCAGTGTCTTGGGGACGTCTTCTGCTGCGGCGGCATGGACAGGCAGTGCCGCCGAAAGCATCGTTGCAGCGCCTGATCCGAGTAAATGTCGTCTTGTCATCATCTGCCGGCTCCATTAATCGTCGGATTCAACCAGTACGCGGAATCCCACATCGTAGACCTGTTGCCATGGGGCGTACGGGACGCGCGCCGCAAACGTGGCGTAACGCGGGCGCTTCCACCAGGAGCCGCCTCGCGCGATCGCGCGTCCGTCCGGCATCCGGTCGGTGGTCCACTCCCAGACATTACCGTGCACATCATGCATGCCCCAGGCGTTGGGGGCGAAGCTGCCGACCGGCGACGACACGCGGAACCCGTCCGACACGTGGGTGATGGCCGGCCGCCATGCCGGGATGGCCGCGCCGGGCATGTTGGCGCGCAGGCGCTCCATCTTGTGGAACACGGCGTCCGCCAGATTGGCATAAGCGCTGAAGTCCGTGTCAATCCCGCCATACGTCATCGGTGTGGCGGCCCCCGCGCGCGCGGCCCACTCCCATTCGTCGCCGCTCGGCAGACGTACACGGAGGCCACTGCGTTGCGCGGCGAAGCGGCAGAAGGCAGCGGCAGAGTCGAACGCCACGCGGCAGACGGGTTGCTTCGGAGTGTTGAGTGGATACCCACGCTCTTCGGGCGTGAACTGCATGTACTCGCCCCGCTCCATGAAGCTGTCGTGATGCGCGTCAAAGCGCGCGTACTGTTCGTTGGTCACTTCGTGAGCGCCGAGCCAGAACGACCGTTCGGTTGTGACATGCCGTCCGTCTGCGGTGAGGTAGTCACCGGGCGGGATACGTACCAAGGTGAGCGATACGTCGCCACCCAAATCAAGAGTGCGCGTGACCGCGCCGAGTGCCTGCTGTTTGGCGTGGGCGGTTGCCGCGTCGAAGGGCCATCCCGGCACGGGAAGTGGCGGAGCGCGCGGGGGGGGCGGCTCTTCAGGCGGTAGCGCCGGGACGGACAGCGTGGCGACCCCATACGTGACCTCATGTGCCTCGTCCAGATTGGCGTAGCGGTGCTGCATCTCTGCGCGGCGTTCGGCGAGTTGGCCCATGCGCGCGGAGCCGACATTCTCGCTCCACGTGCCGTGGTTCGGGCGGTTCATGTCGATCCAGGTGGTCAGGCGGTCCCACGATTCCGCGTCCAGACGCACGCCATGGTGGCCGGCCTCCAGAATCTGAAACAGCTCGGTCGTCGAAACATGGAAATTGCAGGGCGTCTGCAAGCGGTTGTCCCCTTCCTGCGTCTGGCTGCGGATATAGGCGCAGAGCGCCAAATAGGCAGGCGGGAAGAGGTTGTTCGCGTTGATGTAGTAGACCTCCTTGGTCTTGATCGAGACACCGGGACGCTGCGTGAAATCGGGCATGCCTGCGCGGCCGTCGTGACAACGCACGCAGTAGCGATCCAGCACAGGCTGCACCTCGCGGTTGAAGGAGATGCCGCGCTCAGGCCCGTACCAAGGCTGAATCTGCGAGGGCGGGCGTCGCATGGCCTGCATGGGACGCGTTGGCCCGGCACTGCTGTTCTGCGGCTCGTGGCAACCGGAACAGGATTGCAGTTCGCCCGGCATGACCGTCATCCAACTCCGCATCAGTTGCAGCGCCCGGCCCTGCGCGTCCAGCGGTTGAACGGAAATCGGCGTGTTGGCCGGCACCTCGAAATAGGCCGACCCGTCCGGCTCGACCGGCACGCTCCCCATGATGCGCACCACATCCCATGGGCCGTCAAACCCGACACGGTCGGTCTCAGAGCCCATGCCGCGATAGGCGAAGGAGTAGGTCATGAGTCGTAACGACTTGACAGTGCCACGCGGTACACCCGCCAAACCGGGCCCTTCGTAGATATCGACGATCTTGACGCGGCCGTGCTTTTCCGCAGTCCGCGCGTGGTCTTGCAGCCGCACCGGCCGCGGGATCGGCTGAATCGGGATCGGCTCAAAGAGAGCCTGCCCCGGCTCTTCGTGGATCAGCGTGATGTTGTCGAAGGTGTCGACGAGATACAGTCCCCACAACGCATCGGGCTCCGGTTTGCAGGCGGTGAGGACGTGTCCGCCGCCCAACGGCCACGGGTGCAGAAACTTGGGCCAGGAGTCATCGACCAGTTCATCCTTGACCTTGTTTTCAACCGGCCTGCCGCGGCCGGGGATGCGCTGTATCACGCCTTGCGTTTCGCATCGCCCGAGCGTGGGGTCGAACATGACCAGTTCACCCATGCGCGGCACGCCGTGGTGGCCCGAGACGATTGCGGTGAAGCGGTGTGGATCTTCGGGAACGGGACGCGCGTAGAAAAGCGCGTTGGGCCAGTAGCTGTTGCTGCCGTACAGTTCGCGCTGGCCGGTGCCGTCGGGATTCATGGTGAAGAGCAGGCGCGAGACATAGTGCACAATGCCGCTGTACTCCCAACGCAGGTACATCACGCGTCCGTCCGGCATCTGCGTCGGATACCAGTTGTGATCCTGATCGAAGGTCAGCCGACGGATCGTGCCGTCGGCGGGCGTCCAGCGGTAGAGTGCGGCGACGTACGAGGCGCCGACCACGCACGGCACACCGATAAAGGTGGCGTTGGAGAGAAAGAGCACCGAGTCGTCGGCCAGCCAGCACCCTGCATAATTGTCGACGTCGTCGTCCGGAATGAACGGGAACATCTTGGGCTGCGCGGGTGCGTCGAGATCTAGCTCGTAAACGCGGTGCAACTGTTTTTCATTTTCGCCGGTGAACATCAGGCGGCGCGCGTCCCAGTGGAGTTGCAGGTCGCCCGCATAGGTGCCGGGTTCGGCACGATGCAACGTCGTCAGCGTGGGTGTGCCACGCAGGCCGGTGAGGATCGCGATTTCGTTGGTCAGTCCCTTGCGGTTGACATCGCGCTGCTGCTGCCAGTTTTGCGGCAGAGCCAGATTGTTGGCACCGCGGCGCACCAGCAGAAACCGGTCAGCGTCCAGCAGCGGGTTGGCCAGCAGCGCGGCGCGAACCTGCCGCACCAAGGCGTCGGCTTCCGCAGGTGCGGCAGAGTCCCCGGCATCGAGCCGCCTCAGGAGAGCGTCGCGGCGCTCGCCGAGCGCCGCGCACCAGGCGCGGTCAGTCTGGCCGCAACGTTGCGGCCAGCGTGCCGCCAGGTCCTCCAATGCCAGCCGCACCGCTTCCGGTTGGATGCGGGCGAGCTGGCGGCGTATTTCAGACGGACGGATGACGGGCTCCGTCGCCTGGCCCGAGAACACCGCCAGCATGACCAGAAACGGCAGGGCGTATTTCACGGCACCTCCAACTTTGATGTGCCCGGTCTTATGGCGCGAGCGGGGCCAGCGCTTCAACGTCGCTGCGCATGCGCGCGAGGTCAGCCGCCTCAATGGCCAGCGAACCGGATCCCGCGTTCTCGATCGCGTTAGCGACTTTGCGCGCGCCGCACAACGCGACCGTGATGCCGGGCTGTGCGACAGTCCAGGCGATCACGAGTTGGCTCAACGTGCATCCATAACGCTCGGTGAGCGGCTGCCAACCGGCCAGCAGATCCAGCACGCTGCGCCGACGTTCCGGCGCGAACCAGGAGAGCTTGTTGCGGAAGGCTTCCGGCGGGAAGACCGTGTCCATGCCGATCTTGCCGGTGAGCAGCCCCTGCTCCAGCGGCGAATAGGCCAGGATGGCGATCGCGTGTTGCATGCAGTACGGCACCAGGTCTTTTTCGATGGTGCGGTCAAGCATGCTGTAACGCGGTTGGTTGGTCACGATCACACCGGCGGCAAGATACTCGTCCATCTGCGCCGGTGTGCAGTTCGAGACGCCGATCTCCCGGATCTTGCCCTGCTGGCGCAGATCCATCAGGCAGGCCATCGTGTCTTCGATCGGGGTCTTGAACGGCTCCGTTGCCTGTGCGTGCGTCTGCATCAGGTCGATACGGTCGGTGCCGAGTCGGCGCAGACTGTCCTCGACCTCGATGCGGAGGGTGCGTGGCTCGAGGCAGCGGCGTACGGTCTTGCCGTTTTGCTCAAAGTGCACCGAACCGGTGTCGTCGCCCCACCAGAGGCCGCACTTCGTGGCGATCAGAACCTTGTCGCGCCGCCCCGCGAGTGCGCGTCCGACGATCTCCTCGCTGTGGCCGAACCCATAGACCGGCGCGGTGTCGATCAGGTTGACCCCGGCGTCCAGCGAGGCGTGGATGGCGCGGATCGATTCCGCGTCATCCGAATCACCCCACCACGGTCCGCCGCCGACCGACCACGTGCCCAACGCGACGACCGACGCCTGTAAGCCCGAATGTCCCAATTGCCGATAGTTCATGAACATGCCCTCCTGAACGTTAATCTTTTTGCACGGCACGTTGTTGCGGGCGGGGACGCCCGCGTTCCCGACTCATATGCCCTTCTGTTTTCAGCGGCTCTTGCTGTACGCCTGCATCAAGGTGTGGTACTTGACGATCATGTTCGGCACTTCCCAGGCGGGCATATTTTTGTTTTTGAGGAAGCCGAGGTACTTCTCCATGACCTGGCCGAAGTGCGCCTCGTGGCCGACCGCGTAACGCTCAGGGATGGTGATGCGCCAGCCGGTCTCGTGCGCCTCGTAACCGACGCCGGGATAGGTTTTGTTCAGCGTGGTGATCGCCTCTTTAAGGGCAGCCTCCAACTCCTCCTTGTTGACGCCCGGTGTGCGGCGCGGCTCGACATAGAGCACGGGCTTGTATCCTTCAGCTTCGCCCTGCTGGATGATCAGTGATGCGCGTGTTCCGCGCATCAGCGAGTAGTGCGTGTCGCCCGCGCCGGCCGGCGCCTGGAAATTCCAGAGCACGGAGGCCTTGGCGTAGACGCCCTTGATCGAATAGGTGAACTCGCCGTTCGCCTTGCACTGCAAGACGCCGTTGGCGTCCAGATCTTTCTTCAGATAGTCCGGCCACGCGGTGAGCGAGGTGGAGGTCGTGAACTGTTCCAGTGTGACCGGCGTGTTCCAGGTGCGCGCCTGGACCACATTGATGTCTGAGGGTGACAACGTGACCTCCGGGAAGGTCTCCCACTGGATCAGGTCGGTAAGGTGGGTGTTGACGTCCACGATCGCCTCGCCCTGCTGGGTGGTGTCGTAATACCACGGCGGGCGCTGCAGCGGCTTGCCGGCCACCAGTTTGCAGAAGTGGTGCACGCTCTCCTTGGTGACGGCCGGATCATCGGGCGTTCCCTTTTCCTGCTCGCCGTACACTTTGGGGAAGCGCGAGAGCTCGCGCTGCAGGATGGTCGTGATCTCATAGCGTTCCGTCATGATGTCGTAGAGGATCACGCCTTTTTCGCGGGCCACATCGAACGCCTGCTTGAGCAGCTCGAAATCCTTGGGCGTGATGGCCATCGGCTTGTCGGCCAGCACATTGTAACCGGCCTGCACGCTTTTGAGGATGTACTCGGTCTTGCGCGCGTTGTTGCCGGCGAGCACCACGACGTTGCCGGCCTTGTCTTTCAGCATTTTCTCAAAGAAGTCCGGCCCGGTGTAGACCACGCTTTTCCATGAGGTCGGCTCTTCGGCGCGCGTGTTGAAGCCGTTGATGCGGTCCATGTGCATCTTGAGGTCATTGCCTTCCGGCGCATAGATGTGGACGGTAGGCGAGACCTGCGGGTACATGCGTTTCTGCACCAGCGCCGCGTGGAAATGGCCGGGGTCGAGCGTGATCAGCTTGACCGAGCCCTCGCCGCAGGTGCCGCAGCACGCTTTGGATTTCTCGTCGCAACCGGCCAGCAGCACGGCGGCGGCACCGGCGCACAGGATGATGTTTGTTTTCATGTGTTCCTCGTTTGGGGTTGACGTGATGGATAAATCGGGATGAGCGTTACACATTGATCTGCAGATTGGCGGCCTTCAGGACCTTGGGAATGCTGAACGCCCCGCGCTCCGGACAGACCAGCAGGCGGTTCGCCTCTTCGTTGTCGGTGCGCTCGGTTTTCCAATCCCATTTCAAGCGCTTGCCGGTCTTCATGCAGAGATGCCCCAACGTGCAGACCGACGTCGACCGATGGCCAATCTCAGCGTTGGTCGCGGCACTGGTGCGTCCGCGGATTGCGCGCAACCAGTCGGTGACGTGGTTGTCGCTGACATGCAGCCGCACGGCATTCGAACCCAGCGGTTCACTGAGTAGTTTCGGATCACTCGCGTCGAGCGCTTTGAGGGTGGTGGCGGGCATCGCCGGGTCGCTGGCCGTCACGCGCGCGGAGCCACGGCTGACGAAGATCCAGCCCTCGTCACCGATGAAACGCACGCCGTTCGGATAGCGGTAGCAGACGCTGACCTTGATGTCGTCAGGATAGGTATAGAGCAGGTCGAACTCGCGATGCGCGTTCCAGAGGCCCTTGTCCATCCACTCACAGGTGCCCGACACCGACAGCGGGCCGCGGTCTTCGGTGCCCAGACCCCATTGCACGATGTCCAGATGGTGCGCACCCCAGTTGGTAATCATGCCCCAGCCGTACGGCTCCATCTGAATCCAGCCGGGACGAGTGGAGATTTTCGAGGTGTCCTGGTTGTGGACGCGATCTTCTGTGTAATAGGCAAGGGGCGTCGGGCCGAGCCACGTGTCGTAATCCAGGTTCGCGGGAACCGGCATCTCCTCCTTACGGCCACCGTCCTTGTCCTTGCCGAAACCGACCTCGACGCGTGTGATGCGGCCGATACGTCCATTCCGTACCAGCTCGCAACCCGTGCGGAACTGTGAGCTGGAGCGCTGTTGCGAGCCGACCTGCAGGATCAGCCCGTTGCGGCGCACGACCTCGGCCAGAATGCGGCCCTCGTGAATCGTTTGCGAGAATGGTTTTTGCAACCAGATATCCTTGCCGGCCAGTGCGCATTCAAGGGCGCAGAGCGCATGCCAGTGATCGGGCACGCAGATCATCACCGCATCGACGGCCGCGTCGCGCAGCATATCGCGATAGGACGCAAAGGTCTTGACCGGTGAGGCGGAAACCTTGTTGCGCACATAGGTGGAGTCGACCTTCTGCTGCGCGACGGCGAGGCGCTTGGCATCCAGATCGCAGACCGCCACGATACGCGCCTGGTCCGGCACCTTCAGAATGCCGGGAATCTCCATGCTCGACGCGATGCGTCCGCAGCCGATGATGCCGACCTGGATGATGCGGCTGGGGGCGGCCTGACCAAGGACGCGAGAAGGGATGAGGGTCGGCAGGGCGGTCGCTGCACCGGCAAGGCTGCCGGCCTGCAAAAATCCGCGGCGAGTGATGGATGTCATACGTTAAGCTCTCCGTTTATGCGTTCACGTCCATGGCCCAGCGCAACCCTTGAATCAGATGGGTGCGAAAAGCCTGATCCTGATAATGCGTTTTCAAATGGCCGAGAGCGGTATAAAAGACGCGTCCGGCACCATGGCAGCGGCACCAGGCCAGCGGGAACCGGCCATTTCTGAAGTGGGCGAGCCGCTTGTCGAACGGTTTTTTCTGCAGACTGTCGATCTCGATCTCCACCAGGACATGGATGTCGGGCGCATAGTCGCAGACATAGGCTTCATCGGCCCATGCCCAGGTTGCGTCCAGATGCGCGGTCGCCGGATGACGGCGGTCGTTGACCCGCATGCTGAAAGGCTGAAGCGGCGGGTGCCACAGAAAGCGCCCGCCCAGCAAACGCCGAAACGCTTCGGACTTGCGGTCGGAGCCTGTGGCGGAGTGTAACCCCATAAACGCACCGCCACGATAGACGTAATCGAGGAGCGCGCCGCGCTGGGCGTCGGTGGCGAACGCCTCGTTGTTGCTGTTGGCGAAGATGACCGCTTTCAATCCTTTGAGTCGATCCTCGGTGAACAGCGCGGGATCATCCGAAGCTTCGGCCTTCAGTCCATGCGTCGTGCACAGCTCACTCAAGGCGGCCACACTGGTTGCGATGTTGTCGTGTACGAAACCTTTGCCGTCAGGCGTATAGTTCCGCGTGTAGATCAGCACGTCCATGTCAGATCTCCATGCCGGCACGGGACAGCGTGCGCCGCACGCCGTACGGGGTACGTTCGGGGCGCGACAGCGTGGCATTGGCCTCCTCGTCCCTGACAAACCGTTCGGACACCGGATCCCACGTCAGCGGACGCTTGAGGTTCATGGCGGTGTAGGCCAGAATGCAGGCGGTCGTGGTCCGGTGGGCCGTTTCGGGCGGTATATGGGTCGGCGTGCGCGTGCGGATCCCTTCCATCCAAATGCGATGGTGGTTCGAGGGGTTACGGGCCAGCGGCCGTTCCACCTCACCTTCGATCAGCTCCCTGCGGCTGGCCTCAAGCGGCCGCCATCGACCGTGCTTGCCGCCCGCGCCCGGATCGTTCGACATGGTCTTGACCGAACCGCGCCCACAGAAAATCCAGCCTTTGTCGCCGACAAAACGCACGCCGTTGGGGTAGAGGCTCTCGTCCGCCACATGCAGCAGCGTGCCGTCTGCGTACTTCATTTTGACATCCAGCTTGCCATGCGCGTCCCACAGCCGGCGTTTGGGGAATTCAGCGCGCCCGCGTATCTTTACGGGGCCGGACGCTTCCATGCCGAGCGCCCACTGCGCGATGTCGATGTGGTGCGCCCCCCAGTTGGCGATCATGCCCATGCTGTAGGCCTGCATCACCATCCAGCCGGGGCGTCCGAAACTCGCTTCGCCATTCTTGCCCTGCGGGTGCGTGCGAAGTTCGCTGTAGAGCTCGGCCGGTGTGTAGCCCAGCCATTTGTCGTAATCGAGATTGTCCGGCACCGGCTGAACCAGCGGCAAGTCGGTTGGTTCCGGCGGATCCTGCGGCAGGCCGACCTCGATACGGCGTACCGTGCCCAAACGTCCGTTGCGGACATATTCGGCCGCCTTGCGGAACTGTGCGCCGAAGGTGCTCTTGCCTTCGGAACGCTGCTGCGTGCCGATGTGGAAAATGCGCCCGGTGCGGCGCATGACTTCGGCGATGGCGCGGCTCTCATAGACCGTCATGGCCAGCGGTTTCTGGACGTACACGTCTTTCCCGGCCAGTGCGGCGTCCACGCACTGCTGCGCATGCCAGAAGTCGGGTGTGCAGATCATCACGGCGTCCACCGAGCGATCGGCCAGCAACTCCCGATAATCCTGATAGAGGGCCAGTTCGGGCAGATCGCCTTCGAACAGTTTCTGGGTCTTGCTTCGGGTGGTCGTCATGCGCTGACGGTCACAGTCGGAAAGCGCCACGATGGTCGCCAAGTCCTGATTAAGCCAGACGCCGGGAATGTCCATGCCTCCCGCGATACGCCCGCATCCGATGACGCCGATCTGGATTTTTTTGGACGGCGCCTGCGCACCTAGCACACGCGCCGGGATGATGGTCGGGAACAACAACGCCGCCGCCGCCGCGCTCCCTTCTAAAAAACTGCGTCTTGAAAACCCGTTCTGCCGCATAACTCCCCCATGGACCGCTATCAGAAGAATGTTCAATAATCAATGTCAGCTACTATAACACGGGCGCATGACGGCAACAACCCCGGAATCGTTGAACTCGCGGCTTGCCCGTTACCGACGATGAGTCTAAAATGCCACCTTTTACTGTTTCTAAAACCACCCATCGAGAAAGCATCCCATGAGAACCTCTGCGCTCCTGT
>DAOTKE010000101.1:0-12236 GCA_035449085.1 Kiritimatiellia bacterium
TTCATTTATTTCATTATTACACCAATATTGTTTCGCGACAAGGCAGAACGCGTCAATGCGTCCGCGCAAAGACGATTTCGGGAAGGTTCCAAGTCTCCCCCGCGTTGAGTGTGAGACGGCTCAAATAGCCAACCTCAGCGATACGTTCGCTCGCCGTCCAGCGTAGGCGGAACCGCACCGGTACGGATTTATCCCCGCGCGTGCTGAACCGCCAGACACCCCTACCTGTGTTTAACGACACCCACGGCATGGCCCTCCCCGCCTGATCCGGGAACAGGGCCGTATCGAAGACGAAGGGCCCCTCCTTGAGGGCTTCCCAGCCCGTGTGCTCGGCAAGGGCTTCACCGGGTGTCGGGAACTTCGTAAGCCGTTCGCCGAAGCCCGGCTCGAAAGCGAGTGCGGCCTCGTAGGGGATGACAGGGATACGATCGGAGAACGGCCCATCGAAGGCTGTCACGAGGATGCCGGGGTCGTTATTAATGACACGACCGGTATAGGTCTTGCCGCTGACGGTCGCACGCTCCTCAATCTCGACCTGCACCTGCCAACTGTTACAACCGTCGGTCAGCGTATCGCATACGAAGACGCGCCCGCCGGTAGCGCCCTTCTCCTCGCGCACCGGCTGTCGCGCACCCGTTAGGCGTACTGGACGTGAATCGCCGTCGCCGATCTGCTTGAGCGTCACGTACCACTCCGGACGGTCGTCAGGGAAGTAGTCCCATCGCACATTATCCATCGTCACGTTTCGCACGTTCTCGAACCAGGCGATGCCGGCCGTTGTCCCCCACACCCCCGTTTCGGCTCCCGTGGTGCCGCGCGGCTTCATGATCTCGAAGACGACGTCACTGAAACGCCAGTCGCGCACATTGTCCTCGGGACGGCACGCGACGACAGGCGGACGCTGCGCGCGGAAGCGGCAGTGCGCAAAGCTGATGCCCTTGATGAAATCCACGTTTTCCGTATCGGCGATCGCAACGTAGAACGGTGCATGGAAACTGTTGATCGACATGTTGGAGAACCGCATGTTCTCGACAGAAAATGGCACGATGGAATCCCTTGGCGGCGGGACGACTCCGCGACCGCGCGGCGGATCCATGTACTCCCGCGGAGGATCCGGGAGCGGCGGCAGATAGAACTGCACGCCCAGTCGCGAATAGGTGCAGACGATGTTGTCAAAGCTCACATCACGGATCGGGCCGTCCTCGGTCCAACCAATGCGGATCGCACTCTGGTTTGAGCGCAGCACACAGTTCGCGAACGTCATGCGTTCGCACGCTCGGACCTTCTTCATCTGCTCCTGGTGAGTACGCACGATGAGCGCGTCGTCCTGCGCGTCGATCAGGCAGTCGCTGACCGTCACGTCGCGGCATCCGCCAAAGTGGAGACCGTCCCCGTTCGGGAACTCGCGGTGACACTCGATGCGCACCCCCTTCACCTGCACGCGGTCGCAGTCCAAGAACCAGGTCGACCAACCGCAGGGATGGTAGACGAGCACATCGTCGAAGCGCACGTCGCGGCACCCGACGAAGAACACGCAACGCCCACAGATGTTCGTGTGGCTGTTGCGCTGCCAACGTCCGTTCTCGCGGTGGTGGTAGGCCTCGGCGTTACCGTCGATCGTCCCCGAGCCGGTGATGGCGACGTTCGTCTGGCCGCAGGTATAGAACATCGCGCGCTTGTTGAACCGGGGCGAGCGCTCAGCATTCCACACGTCATTGGGCGTGAATTCGGGGAACTTGTAGGGATCCTCGCCCGCCTTCAGCGTCGCGCCCCGTTCGATATGCAAGTCTACGTTGTTACGGAGGTTGAGCGTGTAAGTCTTGTAAACGCCGCCCCCAGGCACTAGCACCTGTCCACCGCCAGCGGCAGTGCAGTCGTCGATCGCCTGCTGGATCGCCGCCGTGTTGTCGGTCACACGATCCGGCTTCGCACCGTATGTCGTGATGTCAAAAGTGCGGCCGAACACCGTCGCGGACGTCAACGTGAGCCAAAGAGCTGTCTTTGTCATTAGCTTTCCCCGGTTAAGACGTTATTAGCCTGCTTTGCCACGCATCACACCAATATCTGTGGTTACACTTTAAGCGAGAAGCCCTTGCGGTAATGCGGCTCGACCAAAGCATTGGCCGAATCACAGTTCTTGAAGCGCATCGCCTCACAGTCCCACTCCAGCCGCACATTCGGGTGGCGCACCGCAATCGCCCCGAGCGCCGCGTTTTCGGCCACATGGCCGGCTGTCTCGAACGGGTTGTTCGACTTGCGCCCGATCTTGATCGCGGTGACAAAATCTTCGAAGTGGCTGCCGATCTGCGTCATCCAGAAGTTGGGCTTGGTCTTCTCCTCCTCTTTGATGTTGCGGATCATCGCGCGCATCTCGCTTTCGGGAATCACGCGGCAACCGTCCGCACCATGCGAACCGTATTTCAGCGTGTGCTTGCTGCCATACACCACCGCGCCCGCGTTCCACTGGCCCGGCACGATGCGGTTGCCCAACTCGCGCCCCTCCTCCAGCACCGGCGGGCGCGGCACCTCGTTGCAGAACTCGCCGTCATGCCACACGATCGTCAGCGTCTTGCCGTTAGCGAGATCGTATTCGTAGCGGATACGCGAAGCGTTGGGGAAGGCCAGCCGATCGCGCACCGGATCCCACCCCGGCGTCACTTCCGCCGTGATACGCTGCGGACTGCGCAGATTGAGCGCGTCGTAGATCGGGTCGAGCAGATGGCAGCCCCAGTCGCCGGGATTACCGGTGCCGAACGGCGTCCACGCGCGCCAACGGTTGGGCGTGAAGTAAGGCGAATAAGGATGGTATTCGGCCGGCCCGATCCAGCGCTCCCAGTCGAGACCCTCGGGCAACTTCTCGTGTTTCGCCAGTTCGGGAATCTTGCTCGCGGAATCCAGCAGCCGCATGGTCGTCCAGGTGTGGACCTCGCGGATCTCGCCGAGCAGCCCTTTGCGCACCCAAGAGACGAACGTCTGGTGGCTGGCGAACGAATGGCCCTGATTGCCCATGTGGGTCACCACGTTGTAACGGCGCGCGGCCTCCATCAGCCGGCGCACCTCCCACACCGTGCGGGCGATCGGCTTCTCGGTGTAGACGTGCTTGCCGAGCTGCATGGCCTCGACCGTGGGCAGCGCGTGCCAGTGGTCCGGCGTCGCCACGAGCACCGCGTCGAAACGCTTGCCGGCCTTGTCGTACATCTCGCGGTAGTCGACGAACGTCTGGACGTCAGGCAAGAACTTCTGGGTCGCCGCGAGACTGCGCGGATCCACGTCCGCCACGGCCACGACCTCTCCGAGCCCGGCATCGACCAGCCCTTTGAGATCGGCCCGCCCCTGACCGCCGACCCCGACCGCCGCGAAACGCACGGTCTCGCTGGGCGGCGCCTCGCCACTGCCCGCGACCAGTCTGCGCGGAAGGATCGAAAATACGCCCGCTGCACCAACGGAACACAGGAAGGCACGACGGTTGAAACCGGTCTTCATGACGACTCTCCTCTTGGGTTGAACCGATGTCCAATTTGAGAAGAGTATAGCACACCGCACGGCTTACGCACTTGTATCTGCCCGTCAACTTGGGTACAAAATCAGCACGGCTTCAATTGGGAATTAGGATTGGGGAATCAAGAGCTTGTGATCGTCAAGCGACGCGGCCGTTGAAAATAAAAAAACCACGCAGGGCTTGTACAGCCCCACATGGTCGTTCGCTTGTCGTGTGCGCTTACTTCTTGGAGCAGCAGCTCTTCTTCTCAGCGCATGCCTTGTCCTTCGCACCGCAGCTCTTCTTCTCAGCGCATGCCTTGTCCTTCGCACAGCACTGAGCTTTCTTGGCGCACGCGCATTTGTCGCACTTGCAGTCGGCCTTTTTGGCCTCTGCCGTGCATCCGCACGACTCGCATTTGCATGCGGCCTTCTTCTCTTTCGCGCACGTGGCCGGGCATTGCGCCACCGCCACCGAAGCCATCATCGCAGCCACCAGGGCCATCATTGTCACTATACGCTTCATGAGTCACCTCCCATTGCCTCGGCGCTCTAGCGGTCCAAATCTAAAGCACTTCGGTTGACATTGAAAGTAGCCGAACCGACAGATCCTGTCAAGTGGGCGTTCCACTTTTCTGGGTGTGCCGGTGACGGAAGGCTGAGGGCGTCGTGCCGAAAACTTGCCGGAAGGCGACGGTCAGGTGCGCGGCCGAGGAGAATCCGAGTTGGTCGGCGATCTGCTTAATGGGTGTGTCAGTGCCTTTCAGCAGGAAAGACGCCTCGTCCAGCCGCATGCGCATCGACACTTTCTGGACGGGAGATTTGAGCGTCCTGACGAATAGCCGGTCAAGGCGCGTGCGTGAAATGTTGAGCGCACGGGCAATCCGTTCCGAGTCCGGCGCTTCGTGCTGATGCGCACGCATGTAGTCGAGCGCCTTGCGGACGAGCGGATCGGTGGCCGCGATCACGTTTGTTGAGGCGCGCGCCACGATGCCTGTGGGAGGAATCCAAAGAATGCCTGGATGCGCCTTTTGCGGTGTCATGAGCCGCTCCAACAGGGCGGCTGCCGTGTAACCGATACGCTCGAGGTTGTGGCCGACGGATGAAAGGGGAATGCCCTGATTTTCGCAGACAATCGTGTCGTCACCGATGCCCATGATGGCGACCTGAGCGGGCACGGCGATGTCAGACTCCATGCAGGCTGTGAGCACGCGGGCGGCGTCCGCATCGTCATAGCCGAGCACGGCGAGCGGAAGCGGAGCGTCCCGGATCAGAGCGGCCAGACGGCGGGTAAAAGTCTTCCAGTTGTCGAACTCATGCGCGGCCAGCGTTTCGGCGAGCACCCAGCGCCTGGCCTTTTTTCCGGTCAGCCGCTGCCATGTTTCGGAAAAGCCCCGGTAACGGAGGGCATGCGAGTGACTCCAAATGGTCGAAAACCAGGCGGCTTCCGTAAAGTGGTGATCGACGAAATGCTTGGCGGCGAGACGCCCGCATTGTTCGTGGTCGCCAGAGACACGCGGGATGTCGATTTCAGGATGGTCGATCGTCATGTCGACGACAGGCATGCCCGTAGCGATGAGGCCTTGTATGAAGGCCAGCGTCGACTTGGTGCCGCGCACCGAAACAAGCGCCCCGTCACCGGCCCAGCCGACCGGCAGCCGCGAAAGACGGTCCGCAATGACAAGATGCCATCCGTGCGTCTTGGCGAATTTCGCGATGCCCCCAAGTCGGATATGCGAGACCGGCTGTGAAAGGATCAGAACGTTCTTCTGCCGCATGTCCAGCAGTATGCCGCATGTGACGAAAATCTGAAAGTGTTATCAAAATCCTATAAAAAATTTATCGAACAAAGGTCTTATGGACTCGACGCAAAATAGTATCATTACCCTGTCGCCCGGTCCGTTGGGCAGAGTGGGCCCGACGGAAACCAGTGAACAATGAGGTACGCAAGATGAAAAAACCGAAGACGCTGCGGATCCGCCAACAGAGGTCAAGGTTGTTTTCGAGAATGGTCTCCTTTATGCTTGGCAGCAAGAGGGAACGGTTCTGACGTTCCGGTGAGAGGATAATTGATGACATGCAGAAGTTGATGACTGGCTTAACGTGTGGTCTCGTCGTTTCGGCGCTGGCCGAGGGGTTCGACTCCGAAAAGGCGCGGCCCCAAGACTTCCCCGCCGCGGTGGCGGATGCTCCCCGCGCTGTGGTGATTCGCGCGCCTGGCGAATATGATCTGGGGACGCCGCTTGCAGCGGCGTTACAGGGGCGTGTGACATTGGCGCAGGCGGATGCGGATCAGGCGAAGGCGTGCCTCTCCAAGGAGAAGTTCGATCTGGTGCTGCTCCAGGGTGAGCAGGCGTTCGCGGACCTTGTGGACGCCGCTCTTGCGAGTGACAGCGACACGAAGGTGGTGGCCCTTGTGACGAAGCCTGCCTGGGGCATGTTCACGAGCGGCGTGCCTCTCCATCAGGTCGCGGACAAGTCAGCGGCGTCCGTCGCCGGCATCGCCGCCGATGTGATTCTCCAGGAACTGGGGCTTGACGCCGTGGCAGAAACGGCCTTTGAAAATGCGGCCAAGGCCATCGATGAGCTCGCCGCAAAGTTTCCGGGCCGATACCCCGCCGCGCGGTTCCGCGAAACACTCAAGAAACTGAGAAACGGCCAAGCCAACCGGAAGGCGTTCGATGCATGCTTGAAAGAAGCCCTGGTCACGTCCAATCCGCTGGTCACGGCTCATGAGATCGTCTACACGACGCGTGAGATGTGGCGCAGTGACCACCACAACACGGCGACACTCTTCCAGTGCGGCGAGATCAACGAGAACAGCTACCGCACGCAGGGCGCAATGAAGGCACTGGACGTGAAAACGGGCACCGTGCGGGTGATCGTGCCAGAGGTCGCCGGACGCACCGTGCGTGACCCCGAAGTCGACTACGACGGGAAAAGGATCGTGTTTTCCATGCGCGTCGGCAGGAACGACGACTATCACATCTATACGGTCAACGCAGACGGGTCGGATTTGCGTCAACTGACACGTGCAAAGGGGGTCTCGGACATAGACCCCGTCTGGCTGCCGGACGGACACATCCTCTTCAGTTCGACGCGCGAACCGAAGTACTGCATGTGTAACCGCCACATCATGTGCAACCTCTACCGCATGGAGCCGGACGGCGCGAACATCCACCAGATCGGAAAGTCCACGCTGTTCGAGGGGCATGCCTCGGTCCTTCCCGACGGACGCATCCTTTACGACCGCTGGGAATACGTTGACCGCAATTTCGGCGACGCGCAGGGACTCTGGGTGTGCAATCCGGACGGGACGCGCCACGCGCTTTTTTGGGGCAACAACACGACGAGTCCGGGCGGCGTGATCAACGCGCGTCCGCTCTCGAACCCTTCACGTGTGGTCGCTTCCCTGGGAAGTTGCCATGATCTGCCTTGGGGGGCGCTTGGCATCATCGACCGTTCGCTGGGCGTGGACGGCAGGGACCCCGTTCTGCGGACCTGGCCGGCGGAGTACCGCGAACGCATCCACACAGGCCAGGAAGACTTCGACTCGACGCGCCCGCTGAAGGTCAAGTACGCCGACGCCTTCCCGCTCGACGACGCGCATTTCATCTGCACGCGCACGATCGGCCGCGGCAGCGAGATGGCTCTCGCCTATCTCGATCTGCACGGGAACGAGGTTGTGTTCCATCGGGACCCGCCCGGATGCCATGCCCCCGTGGTTCTGCGGGCGTCGAAAAAACCTGTCGTTCAGGCGGTGCAGCGTAACTTTGAGGCACCCAACGCCCCCGGGTTCTTCTATGTGCAGAACATCTACGTGGGGACGCACATGCAGGGCGTGAAGCCCGGCAGCGTGAAGGCGATCCGCGTGGTGGAGAGTCCGGAGAAGCGCACGTGGATCCGTTGCCGCGGCTGGTTCGGCCACGGCGAGGAGGCCGCCGCGATGAACTGGCACTCCTTCGAGAACAAGCGGATCCTTGGCACGGTGCCCGTGGAGAAGGACGGCAGCGCCTATTTCGAGGTGCCCGGCAACACGTACGTCTACTTCCAAGCACTCGACGCCGAAGGGAAAATGGTTCAGTCCATGCGTTCGGGTGCCTATCTCCAGCCTGGCGAGCTCTATGGCTGCGTCGGCTGCCACGAGAACCGCGTCGGCGACGTGCCGGAGTCCCAGGGGCGCCCGCTCGCGTTGCAACGGGCACCGTCGAAGCTGGACGGCGCCTACAATCTCCGTGGGCTCGGACGCGGCACGAAGCCCCATCTCTATTCTTTCCAGAAGGAGGTGCAGCCTATCCTCACGGCCAAGTGTATCAGCTGCCACGACTATGCGGCACCAGCCGGCGAGAAGCTGAACCTTTGCGGAGATCTCGGAGCCTATTTCTGCACGAGTTACGTGGATCTCTGGGCTCTCGGCCAAGTGACGTGCATAGGCGGAGGCCCCGCTGAGATTCAGCCCGCGTATTCGTGGGGCTCGCATGCATCCAATCTCACGAAAATGCTCTATGGGCATTCCGATGTCCGGCTGACGGACGACGAGCGTGACCGGTTGATCACATGGATGGACATTAACGCGCCGTACTGGCCCTGTTACGAGTGCGCGTGGCCGGAAAACTACGGCGGACGCATGCCGATCACGCGGGCCGAACATGATGAGCTCGAGAAACTGACAGGCGTGAAGATCGCGTCGCGGTTCAGCGCGCGCCAGCGCGAGCAACTGAACTTCACGCGGCCCGAGTTCTCCCGCATTCTGGCCGGCGTGAAGGGGACGCCCGCGGGTGAAAAGGCGCTGGACATCATTCGCCGGGGGGCGGAACGTCTGAAGACGAACCCGCGTGCGGATATGGATGGGTTCCGTCCCTGTGGCAAGGATCTCGAACGCGAGGCCCGTTATCAGTACCGTCTTGGCGAAGAACAGAAAGTCTACGAGGCGATCCGTGCTCGCGAGAAATACTACGACAAGTAATCGGCTGAAAGGAGGATCATGACTGGTTTTACTTATCAGAATCCCGTCAAAGTGATTTTTGGGGCGGGTACGCTTGCGCAGGCGGGGGACGAGGCAAAGAAGCTCGGCACGCGGGCCTTTGTCGTCAGCTACAGCGACGGCAGCGTGACGGCGGCGCTCACAAGAATCAAAGGGCTGTTGGAGACTGCGGGCGTGACCTCACAGATGTTTTTGGAAGTCGTGCCGAATCCGCCCATCGAGATGGTCGCGCGTGGCGTCGAACAGGCCAAGTCATTCGGCGCCGACCTGGTCATCGGCGTGGGCGGCGGCAGCGCGATGGACGCCGCGAAGGTGATCGCCGCAGGCGTTCTCTATACGCATGGCGATCTTTGGGACATGGTCTATGCGAGCCACTCTCACGTGACGGCGCGGCGGCCGGAGGCCGCTCTGCCGCTCCTGCTGATCCCGACACTTCCGGCGACGGGCAGCGAGATGAACATGTGCGCGGGCGTCTCCTCAACGGAGCGCAAGCAAAAGGGTTACGTCTGGGCAAACTGCCTCTTCGCGAAAACGGCGCTTCTCGATCCGGAACTCACCTACACGCTGCCCGCGTTCCAGACCGCATGCGGCAGCGTTGATGCGATCAGCCATGTGCTCAAGATCTTCGTCAACGGGCAGCCCAAAAGCGATCTCCTGCACGAATTCCAGCTCGGCATCATCGAGGGGGTGAAAACGGTGAGTTTCAACGCGGATGGCGTGTTGGCGTCGGATCCGCCCGTTCCGGCAGAAGCGCTCGCCACCATTCTCAAGATGGCGCTCTAAAGAGGCGGAAGACTGATGACGGTCAAGGAAATTGCGGGCATGATGGACATCAGCGCCGTTCAGGCGCAGTCCACGCTTGAGGACATCGACAATGTGTGCGCGCTGGCGCGAGAGTTCTGCGCGGCGGCCGTGTTCTGCCTGCAAGCCCATGTGCCGTACATGCGGGAGCGCCTGGGGACGGAGACAGGCGTGAAGCTGGCCTCGGTATGCGGGTTTCCCAGCGGTGCGGAATCGACCCACATCAAGGTCGAGACAACGAAAGAACTGGTTGGACTCGGCTGCGATGAGATTGACATGGTGAACAACATCGCCTGGCTGAAGGCCGGCGACGAGAAAGCCTACAAACACGACATTGAATCTGTTGTCGCGGCGGCCGCTGGGCGTCCCGTGAAGGTGATTCTCGAATGCCACTGGCTGACGGAGGAAGAGATCCTCCGCGGCACGCGCTGGTGTGCCGAGGCAGGCGCGAGTTGGGTGAAGACCAGCACGGGCTGGGCGCCGACCGGCGCCACCGTTGAACGCTGCGCACTGATCAAGCGCGCGGTCGGCAACCGTTGCGGGGTGAAGGCGGCGGGCGGCGTGCGGACACTCGAGATGCTGCTCGCCATGCAGGCGGCCGGCACGCGGCGTTTCGGTATTGGCGTCAGGACGGCGCGGGCGATTCTGGAGTCTGTATGATCCTAGCCTATGATTTCGGAACGGGCGGCATCAAGGCGTCGCTTTTCGACGCGGACGGGCGCGTGGTCGCGTGCGGGTTCGACGCGTATGCGACGCATTACCCCGCCTCGGGTTTCCACGAACAGGCCCCGGAGGACTGGTGGCGCGCGACGGTGAAGTCGACGCGCCTGCTGTTGTCCGGCATTTCGCCCGAGCAGCGGGGGGCGATCCGCGCCATCGGCATCTCGGGGCATTCTCTCGGCGTCGTCCCTCTAGACGCCGACGGCCATCTGCTGCGTCAACGCGTGCCGATCTGGAGCGACTCCCGCGCGGACGCCGAGGCGCGGGAGTTTTTCACGCGGATTGACGAAACAGCGTGGTTCCGTTGCACGGGATGCGGCTTCCCGCCCGGCCTTTACAGCGTCTTCAAGCTGATGTGGTTCAGGCAACACGAGGCCGACTGGTTTGCGCGCACGGGTATCGTGCTGGGCACGAAGGACTATGTGAACTACCGGCTCACCGGAGTGAAGGCGACGGACCACTCCTATGCGTCTGGAACGGGCATCTACGACTTGCGGCGGCGCGCCTACGCGCCGGACCTGATCGCGGCAAGCGGGCTTCCCGCATCCCTTTTCCCGCGGATCGTCCCCGCGACGCATGTGCTCGGCACACTGACGAGTGAGGCTGCGGACGCACTCGGGCTGCCGGACTCGGTTCAGGTTGTCGCGGGCGGTGTGGACAACAGCTGCATGGCGCTCGACGCCGGGGCCTATCAGGAGGGACGCGCCTATAACTCGCTGGGATCGTCCAGTTGGATCGCCGTCTCCAGTGCGGATCCGCTCATCGATGACGCCACACGTCCGTATGTGTTCGATCACGTGGTGCCGGGCCAATACGCCAGCGCGCTCGCGATCTTTTCCGCCGGAACGAGCCATACGTGGCTCCGGGACATCCTGGGACTGGACTATGCGGACATGGACACCCTGGCCGAGGCGGCGGGTATCGGGGCGCACGGGCTCTTCTTCAACCCGACGCTGGCCGGCGGCAGCTCGCTCGACGTGACGCCTGCGATGCGTGGCGCATTCGCCAACCTCGACCTGCGCCACACGCGCGGCGACATGGTACGGGCGGTGATGGAGGGCGTGGCCTTCGGGCTCCGTCACGCTTTGGACACGCTGCGCGAACTCGTGCCGGTGACGGAACCGCTCACGCTGGTGGGAGGCGGGGCAAAGGCGCCGCTCTGGCGGCAAATCTACGCGGATGTCTACGGTCTGCGGGTCGTCCGGACGTCAATCGGCCAGCAGGCCGCCGCGCTCGGCGCGGCGGTGGTCGCCGGGGTCGGCTGCGGCCTCTGGCGCGATTTCACCGTGATGGATCGCTTCGCCTCCATCGTCGACGAAACCCTCCCCGACGCCGCCGCCCGCCACCGGTACGACGCGATCTACGCGAACTACCGCTCCCTCACCAACCATCTCGGGCAGTGGTGCGTGGAGATGAAGGCATAACGCGCCGCCTCACCCCTTCCAGCCCAGACGCCGCGAGATGCGCTCGGCGCCGGCCTTGACGGTCTCGCCGACACCCGGGATCATCTCCGGTTTCACACGCGTCTCCGGCCCCGTCACCCACACGGAAGCCAAGGGATAGCCGCCGCGGTCGAAAATCGGGGCGCCCACGCAGTAGATGCCCGCGTACTCTTCCCCGTTGTCAACCGCGTATCCCAGTTTGACGACGCGCTGCAGCTCCTCGCGGAAGGCCTCCGACGTCGCGATGGTGTTCTCGTTAAACCGGATGAACGTGGTCTGCGCGATCACCCGTTCGCGCTGAATCTCCGGCAGGTACGCCAGAATCGCCTTGCCCGGCGCGGAGCAATAGGCGCGGATGCGGTGTCCCGCGTTCACCGAGAAACGAAACAGGTGCGAGCCGAGCGCCTGCTCCAGCACAATGACCTCGGGCCCGTTCAGCACACCGAGTAGGACAGTGTCCTCCAACTCGTCCCGCAGACCCCGCATGACCGGCAGACAACTGCCGATCAAATCCGTCTCGGACAGCGCCTGCTGCCCGAGCATCAGCATCTTCTGGGTGAGCCGGAACACCTTGGTTTCAGCGTCACGCTCCAAATAACCGGCCTTCGTCAGCTCAAGCGTGATCCGGAACACGCTGGAGATCGGACACTTCACGGCCTGCGCGATTTCGAGCTGGCCCTTGCCGTCGGGATGACGGGCCAAATACTCGAGTACGGCCAGCCCACGCGCCAGGCTTGGCGCGTTATAACGTCCGTCTCCCAGTACTGTCCCAAAGATTCGAGAGCAATGTGGCATAACTCTTTGATAATGGC
>DAOTKE010000102.1:0-11875 GCA_035449085.1 Kiritimatiellia bacterium
TGATGTGTTGGAAACCGCGCCGGGCATCCGACGGAATGCGCCTTAAAAATTCGCCGATCATGCCATCGAAATGCGCGGCCACCGCCGCGCGGCTCATCTTGTCGCACTCCAGTCCGCGCGCCTGCGGGGGCGTGGGGCCGCACATGACGCCGGTGGAGGCCATGCCGATACGCGCGATGATCCAGTCGCGTCCGGCCGGCGCCTGCCAGGTCAGGGTGCCGTCTTTCGCGACGCGCGCCGTGAGATCCGCAATGTGCGCGGTCTCAATGGCTGTGCCGGGCTCGGGCTCGGGCTGTCGCGGCCACAGGAAGGCGTCGGCCGGCGGCACCGGTTCCGGGTACATGCGCCCGAGTTGCTTCTCGGCGGCAAAGTCGATACGGGCTGCGCCGGAGCAGCGCAGCCCGTGGAGGACCGGAGCACCTTCCAGCCGGCTTACGGTGAGGCGCAGGTGACGGACTGTGACCGGCGCGACCGCGAAATCGAAAGGCGCTGTGACCAATGGCCCCATGGCGGTGCTCAGATTGGTCCGATAGACGGTGATGTCGCGCAGGGTTGAAGCGGCACCGTTTTCGACCGTTGCCAATGTGCCGGCCAGCCGCACCGGGGAGTCGCCGAAATCCAGCGTCAGTGTCTGGAGCGTCACGGGGGCATCAAAAAAGAGATCCAGCGTGAACGGTCGCGTCGGAAGTTTGACTGGGGACACGACGCCCGTGTGGGTTAGGTGCGCGGCCAGACCGTCGATATCCGGCTCGCACACGACACGCGTGGGGCGGGCCGACGCGTCGTCTTGCGCGGGCACGGGATAGGCGATCACCGCCACGTCCTGAATGGCTTTGGCATGACGGACTGGTATGCCGTTAAACGTGGTTCCGCCCGCGACACGGGTTTCGGCGCTCACGAGGTAGCGCATGCTCTGCTCGGGAGTCATCCACGGGCCGCCCGACTGGCTCCAGCCCGGGCAGTTGAACATGCCGACGCGGACACCGATCCGGCCGCCTTCGCGCACGGCGAACTCCACAAGCTGCCACCACGAGGGGCTGAGAATCGGTACGGTGCCCTCCGGAATGCCATCACTGATGACGTGGCCGATGAACGCCTCGCCGATGCCGGCCTGGCGCATCGCCTCCAGGTCGGCGGTGATCCCCTTGGCGCTGACGTTGTTGTTGAGCCAGTACCAATACATGTAGGGCTTGGTGCTGTCCGGTGGCGCGTCAAACCGCTCTTCCAGCGTATCGGCAGCGGTCGTGAGCGTCAGAGCGGCGGTCACGCAGGCCGCGATGGCACTTAGACGTATCATGCGGAGACTCCTTGCTCAGACGGGAAGAGCATGTGCTCCATGAAACAGTCCGAGAAACCGGGTTGGCCAGAGAGGTCGATGTGCTCTGTACGGTTGCGCAGAAACTGGGCGCGCGTACGCGCGGTCTGGGCAAGCAGCGCCTGCTTTGCGCCGGCGAGCGACGCATTGCCGATGAAACGGACGGCGGTTTCGTCGGCGTACGGCAGCAACCCGATGCGCATGGCGTTGGCAACGCGCAGCGTGTTGCCGAAGCCGCCGGCCAGCAGCAGTGACCCGAGCGATTGGGCCTTCACGCCGGCGGCACACAGCAACGTTTCGATGCCTGCGCGGATCGCGCCGGACGCGAGCTGCAACTCGCGAATGTCCTGCTGGGTGAGCCGTACCGCCGATTCGCCCGCCGCATCCCAGGCTAGGGTGACGGTCATCTCGCCGCCGATCATCTGAAACCGGCGCGCCAGGTCTGGGGACGCATCATCGGGAACCCGCAACGTGCCGGTCGTGTCGATGGCGCCAAGCCGCAACCCTTCCGCCACCGCATCGACCAGCGCCGACCCGCAGAGGCCGTGCGCCGGGCCGTCGCCGATCACATGGCAGGCCAGATCGTCAGCCTCGCGCCAAACGGCGTCGATCGCGCCTGCGGCGGCACGCATGCCCTGGCGGATACGCGCGCCCTCAAAAGCGGGGCCGGCCGCGGTGGAAGCCGCACAAAGACGGCCCTCATGTTGAAGAACGATTTCGCCGTTGGTGCCGACATCGACCAACAGGGCCGGGTAGGGGAGCGTGTCGAGGCGCGATGCCAGCAGGCCGGCCACCGTGTCACCGCCGACGAACCCGCCGATTTGCGGGAAGACCGTGAGCGTGGCGTCCGGATGCAAGTGAAGGCCCAGTTCAGCCGCAGGCACGGTCTGGGCATCGGTAAACGCCGGCGTGAAGGGGGCCTCGCCCAGCGGCGAGGGATCGCGTCCGAGCAGCAGGTGCTGCATGGCGGTGTTGCCGGCCACAACCACCTCTCGGATCGCGTACGCGCTCATCCGGCTGGACTGGCACAGCTCGTGCAGAATCGCGTTGAGCGTGTCGGCAGCGAGCCGCTGCAAATCGTTCAGGGCCTGCGCGTCACGACGGACAGCCCCGATGCGGCTGATGACATCGTCACCGCGCGCGATCTGCCGGTTCATGGCCGCCCGCGTCTCAAGTTCGCGGCCGGTGTGCAGGTCGAACAGCGTGCCGGCCACGGTGGTCGTGCCGAAGTCGAACGCGACGCCGAACACGCCGGGCGGGCGGGGATCGTGCGGCAGGCTGACCGATGCGCCGGACGTCAGGATGGCGTGCATGTGGGAGCCAGGGACTGCATCAGGGATTTCCACCTCCAGCGGCCCCGTCACGGGGGTCGCGCAGGCCAACCGCCAGCCGGCGTCAAGCTGCGCGCGCGACAGGCGCGCGTCGGAGCCTGTCGCCGGGGCGTGACCGGCACGCAGCCGCACACGGCACTTGCCGCAGGTGCCGTGTCCCCCGCAGGGAGTATCAAGCAACGCGCCCGCCGTAACGGCGGCATGAAGGAGCATTGTGCCGGGATCGACGTGCACCGTCCTGCCGCCGGGGAAAAAAGTGACAGGCCAGGGCATCGTTCTCCCCCTCAACCTGCGTTATCGCCTTCGCGGTGTTTATTCCTGCACTCCGAACAGTAGAAGAACGGCTTGTCCCAAGTCGTCTCTTCCTCGCGGCCGCAAGTGTCGCACACGCGGATCTGCTTGCGATGCTCATTGCGGCAGGTCGAACAGAAGAAATCGGGGCCAGCCCATGTGGTGGTCTCTTCGCGTCCGCAGTTCTTGCATGTCCTGCGCTGCTCTTCGCGAACCAGACGGATTTTCTGGGCATGCTCGTCCAGGAAGATCGGGGGCATGTCCTGAATGCCGGGCGTCGTCAGCAGCATGGCGCTGGTCAGGAATTTGCCGTCGAGGTTGCTCATGCCGACGATCTGCACGCGTTTGCCCATGGCACGCACGCGTTTCAGCAGCGGGATGTAGTCGGCGTCACCCCCCACCAGAATGGCAATGTCGTACGCGCCGGGCACCGATGCAAAATAGAGCATGGAAGAGGCGAGCGCGACATTCACCCACTTGTCGTCCGGACGCGCCTGGGGCTCGCGGCGGAAATCGATCTCCAGGATTTCCGTGTCGTACGCGCACTGCAGGGCCAGAAACTCGTAAAACGCCTTTTGTTTGGCCGGGTTGTATCCCTGTTTGTTCACCGGGATGGTGCCGAAATAATTGGTGCGAACCACGTCGACCTCGGCGTCGAGAATATCGGCGATCTCGTGAGCGATGATATCTGGAATCCGCTTGTAGTCGATTTCAAAACCGCTCTCCTCGCCCAGCGATTCAAAGAGCGCCTGGCGGCTGTGGTAGAGCCAACTGCCGTCAACAAAAATCATTGCCTTGACCGACATAACTATTAGCCTTTCTGCTACTCCCTCGTCTATTTTACCGGACGTTACCGCGTTATCGCGATAGCGCACTAACTGAGAGCCATTATTGCAAAACCGGTGGGTGCTGTCTATCAGGAAACCGCAATTTTCAAGACGACTTTTTTCACGCGGGAGGGCGTTCCCGTATGTCGCGAAGGCAAATGGGCGTCCAGCGGGAAGAAGATGGCGAACATGCCTTTCCGCACCAGCGTGAACCATGATTCGCCCTCGTAAAACGCGACATCCTTGTCGGCGTCGTAGGCCGCGACAACTTTTGGGCGGCCGAGGGGGGCATATCCCATCAGCTCTTCCCCGTCAGCCACAAACTGGATGTCAATGTACTTCCGGTGGGCCTCCAGTTTGCCTTCGCTGACGGGTTTGGTTTCGTAGTCCTGTACAATGGCAAACAGCGCATCACCCTCGATGTCGGTGCGGCCGGCCGTCAGGGTATGCACGGTCGGATTCCTGAGGAAGTCAAAAGCGGCCTTGAAGCGGGGGTGGAGGTTTTCGTAACGGGAACAGTTTTCCAGAGTGTCGACAACCATGTGTGGGGCCTTTCTGAGTCAGTGGAGCGCCGTTCAGGCAGTTTTGTTAAGATAGATGATGAGACCGCGCACGGCCTCGCGGATGATGTCGCGGCAGCGCCGGTAGTCGTCCAGCGTGCCGCCGAAGGGGTCATCGATGGCCGCCGGTTGCGGGACATCCGGATCAAACGCCCTCAGTAGAAAGAGCCGGTCTTGTACGGGAGGAAAACGCCAGGCGAGCTGGTCGGCCTGCGACGGCGTCATCGCGATGACCGCATAGGCGTCGCGGATCAAGTCGTGGGTCACGGGGCGACTGCCATGTTGCCGCAGCTCGGCCCCGGCCTCCGCCAGCACCTGGATCGCCTCGGGGGATGCGGGGAGCCCCGGCCGCGCGGCCAGTCCAGCCGAAGCCGCCCGCCACATCGTGCCTTGGGGCAGCATCATACGGAAAAGGGACTCCGCCATCGGGCTGCGGCAGGTATTGCCGGTGCAGACAAAAAGGATGACGCGAGACTGAGACATAGCACTCAATCCGGGACCATCACGCGCCAAGGAACCGCACCAACATTCTTCAGTTTGAGGGGGATCGCGGTGGCGATCCGGCCAGCCGGCACGGGCGGCGGCGTGACCCCCGCCACTTCCTCCGGCGGATCTTTCACGGCCGGCGGATACTTCGCGTTGGCTGCTGTTTTCGCGGGCGCGTCGGGCTTGACTGCGGCAGCGGGCTGAGCTGCCGCAACAGGCGCGACGGGCGCCGCCGGGCGCGCCCCGGGTTGCTGTGCGGGTGCCGCCTGCGGAGCCGGCGGCGCAGGTTGTGCGACGGCCGCCGGGGCGGCGGGCGTGTCGGCGGGGGCAGCCGCCACCGGCTGAGTTTTTTCGATTGGGGCCGCAGGTTTGACGGCGGGGGCTGCGGGTTGCGGCACCGGTTTGGGCGCACGCTTGAGCGCGGCCAGTTCTTGGTTCAGCTTTTCGCTCTGCGACTGCATTTTTTTGAGTTCTTCACGCAGCTTGCCGAGCTCAGAGTCCTGCGCGGCCACACGGTCGTGCACTTTGGCGGCGATATCGCTCACCCCGTCCATTTTCTTGTCGAGCGACGTGCGCAGCTCGGTGGTGACTTTGGAAATCTCGCGCACAGACGCCTCGAGAATCGGTGACGGGTCTGGGGCGGGGGCGGCTGGCGCAGACACCACCACGGGCTGCGGCGCGGGGGTCTCTTTGGCGGCCAGGGCAACGTCGAGCAGTCTTGTCTGGACGCTGGACATGTTGCGCAGCATCAAGACGCCGGCGGTGAGGAAGCCGGTCACGACGACGCCCATCAACACCGCAAAAAAGATGGAGAGCTGCATGACACGCTTACGTGCCTGCGCCCGCTCGGCCTCGATATAGTCCTGAAAGGCCTTGAGTACGGGAAAGGACTCCGCGTTCGCCTGCGAAGCCGCATTGTACATGGCCACCAGACCGCTGCCGGATTCCGGGGCCCCGTACGGCGTCTCCGGTGCATGCTTGGGGGGAATGTCATTCATGGTTGTCTAGGATAATGGATTTGCAGGATGGGTGAAAGTGGAAAGTCCACTTTTAGAGACCTCGGAAGCTCCTTGGTCATGCTTTTTTCGCCTCCGCTAAGGATTCGGGCAGGCGTGGTCACGTGAGGTCATGTGAAAGCGAAAACTCTGGGGTTGACTGTCCCCGCCCCGATCTCTGACAATGGCAGCCAAAGGGGAACGGGTGAGTTCCCGGTCTGATCTGAGTGAGGACAGCGGGAGCAAACATGTGTATGAAAAAAGCGGTGCAAATCTGGAGCATGACCGTGCTGCGCATGGCCATCGGGTGGCATTTCCTCTACGAGGGGCTCTGGAAGTTCACGCAGCCGAGTTGGAGCAGCGTGGAGTATCTGCGCATGAGCAGGTGGATCGGCGCGCCGCTGTTCAAGTGGATCGCGGACAACCCGACGGTTCTGAACCTCTGCGACCCCGCCATGATGTGGGGGCTGACCCTCATCGGTCTTGCTTTGGTCAGCGGTGTTCTCGTCCGTGCAGCCGCTGTCTTCGGCATTTTGCTCATGGCGATGTTCTACGTGGCCCAGCCGCCCTTCCTCACAAGCGGCGGCGCGTCGCACTTCATGCTGCTGGACTACAATGTGATCGAGGCTCTGGCCCTTGTGGCCGTGGTGTTCGATCCCGGGGCGGGGTTGTGTGAAGTGGCGAGGGCCCTCATCGCCCGCTTCCGCAAAGCGAAGGCCGGCGCGGACGATGTGGCGGTGCCCGAGCGACGTGAACTGATCGCCGGACTGGCCACCGTGCCGGTGGCGGCGGCGTTCGGCGGGGCGTTCGTGGCCAAGCACGGCCTCGGCGCTTTCTCGAAGAAAGAGGACGTGGACGCCCAGACGAGCGCTTCCTACCGTTTCAAGTACCAGACGGTGGCCGACCTGAAAAAACCGTTCACGCAGATGGGCAAGATCAAGGGCGTGGAGGTCAGCCGGGTGATCATGGGCGGCAACCTCATCGGCGGCTGGGCGCACGCGCGTGACCTGAAATACGTGTCCACGCTCATGAAGGCGTACAACACCCCGCGCCGCATCTTTGACACGCTCCACCTTGGCGAGGCTTGCGGCTTCAACACCATCCTCACCAATCCCTCTCTCCTCAACTTCATCACCCGCTACTGGAAGGAGGAGGGCGGCACGATCCAGTTCATCTCCGACTGCGGCCATCCCAAGGGGCCCGCCGAAGGAGCGCGCCTGTCCGTGGACAACGGGGCGTGCATGGTCTATCTGCACGGGTTCGGCGTGGACAGATACGCCGTGGACAACGACTGGAAGGGCATGGAAAAAGAGTTGAAGGAGATGCGCAAGCTGGGCGTCCCCGTGGGCATCGGCGCACACGCCTTCAGTTCCGTCAAGTTTTGCGTTGAGCATGACCTCATCCCCGATTTCTGGATGAAGACGTTCCATCCGACCAACTATTGGAGTGCGCAGAAGACGGACAAGGACGCGGGCGAGGGTGAGCCGGGGGCGGATAAGCTCGGCTGGAGAGACAACTGCTGGTGCCGCGATCCCGCGGCGCTGGCCGCCTGGTTCGAGGACCGTCCTGAGCCGTGGATCGCCTTCAAGATCATGGCGGCCGGCGCCGTCCATCCGAAAGATGCCATGCCGTTCGCGTTCAACCACGGGGCGGACTTTGTCTGCATGGGCATGTTCGATTTCCAGACGGTCGAGAACGCAAATCTCGCGAACGCGCTTTTCGACAAGGGATTCGACAAGCGCAAGCGCCCCTGGCGCGCGTGAGCGCGCGGCGGGCCTGCCGATGGCTTCGCGTGTCTTTCATCCACAGATTACACCGAATTATCATCAGGCAGGGAGTGAACGCCGAACGCCGGATGCCGAACCAACCCCAAACGCCGCCCTGCTTATTCGACACACTGGCTAGGACGACCCACAGCCAACGATATCCGACACCCCATAACATAAGAAAATCGTGTTGTGTGAAGGGGCGGGGCGGGATACACTACGGGGCATGAAAACTATTCATTTCGTGGGTGTGTCTGTGCTTGCAGGCATGCTGGCGCTTTGCGGCTGCGGACGGCAGGAGAACGCGGCGGCCGGCGCCGCGAAGCCTGTGACCTTGACCTACAGTGTGTTCTTCCCGCCGACGCACGTGCAGGCCCGGTTGGCGAACGAGTGGGCCGAGGCCATCCAAGCACGTTCCGGCGGTCAGGTGAAGATCACGGTGTTCTCAGGCGGGGTGCTGACCAAGGCTGATCAATGCTATCAGGGTGTGGTGGACGGCGTGTCCGACATCGGCATGAGCGCCTTCGCCTACACGCGCGGCCGTTTCCCGCTGCTGGAAGGCCTGGATCTGCCGGTGGGGTATCCGGACGGCGTCAGCGCCACACGGATCGCGAACGCGCTTGTCGCCCGGTTCAACCCGGCGGAGGTGCAGGACACCAAGCTGCTCTATGTCCATGCGCACGGCCCCGGCATCTTGGTCTCGAAAAAACCGGTGGCCCGTCTGGACGATCTCGCGGGCATGAAGATCCGCGCCACCGGGTTCTGCTCGAAAATCGCGGAGAGTTTGGGCGGTTCGCCGGTCAGCATGCCGCAGGGCGAGACCTACGAGGCGCTGCAGAAGGGGGTGGTCGAGGCGACCTTCTGTCCGGTGGAGACGCTCAAGGGGTGGAAGCAGGGCGAGGTGGTCCAGAGCCTGACGGATTCGCGCTGCATCGGATACACGACCGTGTTTTTCGTCGTGATGAACAAGGAGAAGTGGGCCAAGCTGCCGCCGGAGGCTCGGCGGGTCATCGCGGAGGTCTCGGCCGAGTGGGTCGACAAACACGGTCAGGCCTGGAATGAGGCGGATGAAGAGGGCCTCGCGTACGTGAAGGGCCTGAAGCGTTCGATCATCGAGTTGAGTGCCGAAGAGCAGGCCGCATGGACAGCGCGCGTGGCGCCGCTGCTCGCCGATTATGCCGCGCGTGCGGACGCCAAGGGATTGCCCGGCACGCCATTCCTGGAGGCGCTTAAGAAACAGGTGGCGGAGGCGCGCGGGAAATAGATCATGCAGAAACCGTTGAAAAAACCGCTGGGGTCTTTCTGGCGCACGGTGGTGTGGGTCGGACGCGCCATGACGGCGGCCTCTGTGGCCGGGCTGCTGGCGATGATGCTGGTGACGTGCCTGGACGTGGCGTTGCGTGTGTGCGGGGTGCCGGTCAAAGGCGCGTATGACGTGGTGCGTGTCGCTGGCGCGGTCACCATCGCGTGCGCGTTGCCGGTGACAACCGCCATGAAGGGACACATCGCGATCGAGTATTTCTTTCAGCGCCTGAACCGGCGCTGGCGCCTGGTGGTGGACTCCCTGATGCGGTTGCTGATGATCGGCGGCTTCTCTTTGGCGGCCTTCGAGAGCGTAGGCTACGGTGTGCGATTCCTGAAGAGCGGACAGGTGACCGATACGATCGAATTGCCGATCTTCTGGGTGCCTTGGCTGATGGCGGTTTCCTTCGCGGTCTCGGCGTTGGTGGTCGTGTTTCATTTGATCTGTCCGGGACGGGAGCTGGTGCGTTCATGACACCGACAACAGTCGGCATCTTGGGGGTTGTCGCGTTGATGGTGCTGCTGGTGTGCAGCATGCCGGTGGCGATCGCGATGGCGTTGGTAGGCGTGGTGGGTTACGCGCTGACGGTCTCCAGCAAAGCGGCGTTGGCGATGCTCTCCGCCGATCTTTACGACGTGTTCGCGAACTACAATCTGACGGTCATTCCGCTCTTCGTTTTCATGGGGCAGGTCGCGTTTCACAGCGGGATCAGTCGGCGCCTGTTCGCCGTCGCGAACAGCTGGCTCTCCGGCTTGCGCGGCGGCCTGGCGATGGCGACCGTCGGCGCATGCGCGGCGTTCGGCGCGATCTGCGGCTCGGGGCCGGCCACGGCGGCGACCATGGCGGCGGTGGCGCTGCCGGAGATGCGTCGTTTCAAGTACGACGATGCGCTGGCCAGTGGCACGGTCGCAGCCGGAGGAGGGCTGGGCATGCTGATCCCGCCGAGCGTGGTCTTTATCGTGTACGGCATTTTGACCGAACAGTCGATCGGCAAGCTTTTCATATCCGGCGTGATACCCGGCATATTGGTTGCCGCGCTCTTTTGCGGGGTCATCAGCCTGCAATGCTGGCTGAATCCGCGATTGGCGCCGCCGACCTCGCGCGTGTTGTGGCGCGAACGTTTCCGTTCGCTGGGCGGCGTGATCGAGACCCTGATCCTGTTTGTTTTCGTGATGGGCGGCATGTTTGCCGGCTGGTTTACGGCGACCGAAGCGGCGGCTATGGGGGCGGCCGGAAGCGTGGCGATTGCCGTCGCCGGGCGAAATGTGTCCCTCCCTAAGCTGTGGCAGGCCGCACAGGAGACCGTCCGGACTTCATGCATGGTGATGGTCATTGTGGCCGGCGCGACGGCGTTCGGCCACTTTCTGGCGGTGACCGGGATGCCGATGCAGTTTGCCGGATGGCTGACGCATCTGCCGGTGCCTCCGACCGCCATCATCATCTTCATCTTTCTCTTCTATCTTGTCGCGGGCTGTTTTATTGATTCACTGGCCCTGATCCTGCTGACGATTCCGATCTTCTATCCGGTGGTGACCGGGTTGGGATATGATCCAATCTGGTTCGGCGTGATCATCGTGCTGGTGACGCAAATGGGTGTCATTACGCCGCCGGTCGGGGTCAATGTGTATGTGGTGAGCGGCATTGAGCGCAGTCTGCCGCTGCAGACGGTGTTTCGCGGAGCCACGCCGTTTTTGCTGGCGTTGGCGGTCGCGTGCGTGCTGCTGATGGTGTTCCCGCAGCTTGCGACCTGGTTGCCGGCGATGCTGAAGTGACGGGCCGTGCGGTGGCGCTGTCGGAATGATTGATGTCAAAACGCTCAACGCTCAAGTTTTGAAAGTGAGGAGGTTGCCATGAATGATTCGGGCATGCGTGTCGGTTACTACCGAAGAATCCTTTTCTGCACGGATTTCTCCGACAACGCGAAGTTCGCTTTCGACTTCGCGATTGATGCCGCGATCCGTAATGTCGGATGTAAGCTGACGTTGCTGCATGTGATTCCCGAACCGGACGCGCAATTCTGGAAAGGGTATATTTACGAAGTCGGCGACATGGATGCGAAAGCGCGCGCCGATATCGATCGGGCGATCGACGCGGACTACCGCCCGCGCGTGCCGCCGGGCGTGACGTTTGAGGTAGAGATGCGCATCGGCGAAGCGGCGCAGATGATTCTCGATTTTGCTGAGCAGGACGGATCGGACCTGATCGTGGTCGGGCGGCAGGGGCGCGGCGCGATCACGCAGTGGCTGCTCGGGAACGTGACCGGCAAGGTGGTGCGCAAGGCAACCTGCCCTGTTTTGGTCGTGCCGCGCGCATTCAAGGAGAAGCAGCCGTCTCTGGCGGCAGAATCTCCCGCGTCAGGGTCGTGAGATCCGGTTCGCCGACGCGGTCGTGCTCGTCAGCGTAGCGGTACGTGACGGTCACTGCGTCGTCGACTTGCGCCAACTCAGGCAGACTCTCCTCGTTTTCATCGGCCCGTGTTTTGCGCGGCATGTAGTGGACGATGTGTGCGCGCGTCACGCGTCCGGACGCATCGAATTCAACGGCACGGTGGCCGTGTGCCGTGAAGTATTCGGTGTTAAACCCGCGGATACGCCGCCAGCCGGTGAAGACGCCCTGCGTATCGTAATCGAAGACATCCTTCCAGCGGCGCGGGACACTCAGCAGCGGATCGGTGTAACTGGCTTGGGACCGCGTGTAATCGATGACCTGCGGGCACCCGGCTGCGTCGTAGAGCCGGTACTCGTTCGCCAGGAAGCAGATGCTGAAAATCGCCGGCATGGAGAATGTCGTGGCCGTCTCCGCGATCACGCCGATATCGACGCGGCAAGTGCGGATGCGCGTGTCGTCGTCGAGCGGCGTGTCGAAAGGCGCGTGATGAGCCACGGTGACCGTCATCAGTGCGGCGTTGGTCGGCGAGGGCATGAAGGTCACTTTGGCCGGATCGCCGTGCAGCACGACCCAGTGGAGCCGTGCGTCGGGCCGTGCGCAATGAGCGAGAATC
>DAOTKE010000103.1:0-11699 GCA_035449085.1 Kiritimatiellia bacterium
CGCCATGCGATCCCTCACCGCACAAAAACCGTTCAAATAAAAACGCCCTGCGCCCCCGGGCACCTTGCCCAGAAACATGTTGACGTCTGGGCTTGCGTACAGTCCGACGAACATCGTATAAAGGAGACACATCGTAAGGATCTCAACGATGTCGCCACATATGAAACTTGATCGCGACAGTTTTTCGAAGCTCAACAAAACCTGCATTCACAAGGGCAGATGGTGCAATGCCGATTGTTGGCGCGTCACGGTCGGCGGCGAATGGTTCGTCAAAGACTTCAGTGCCCGCCCCCTGTTTCTGCGCTGGACACTTGGCGTGTGGATGACGCGACGAGAATGCGCGTTTCTGCAGTGCGTCGAGTCGGGCGGCTACACGCCTGCGGCGACAATGCGCCTCGACCGCTTCGCGCTGGCCCAGCGCTTTGTCCCGAGCCGCGCACTCAACACCTTCACTCCGGGCGAACTTCCTCCCGCATTTTTCGCGCGGCTGGAGACTCAGGTCAGAGACATGCACCGCCGACAGGTGGTGCATCTTGACCTGCGTAACGCCAACAACATTCTGGTCACGCCGGACGGCCAACCGCTCCTGATCGATTTCCAATCCGCCGTCCGCACCGCACACCTGCCGATGCGTGTCCGCAAGTTTCTGGAACGGCTCGACCTCTCCGGCATCTACAAGCATTGGGCACGGTTCGCGCCTGAATCGCTCGGGACCCCGCGCGAAAAGGTCTTGCTCTGGCAATTACGTGTCCGCAAATGGTGGCGCTTCCGCGGCTACAAGATCTTCATGCTGCGCCAAAGGCCGCTAAAGAAGTTTGAAACCGCCTTACTCCACAAGTACGATGGCACGTAACCCTTGGAGTCGTATGCCTCACTTACCCTACTCTTGTCTGACGTTTGTTCCGCTCGTGCTCGCTCATGCGACCGAGCCTATGCTCACCCCGCCCTCTGGCTGTGTCCGCTTCAGCCCAGCGCACGGCGCGATCACTGCCGTCACCCCCACGGGACAGACGGGATCGGTCTGGCAGAGCGGCGAGAATGGCCTGTGGTCCGCCACTTTTGCTGACGGTTCTACGATACACGCATCAAGTTTCCACGCCACCAACGCGCTGCGTACTTTCGCCAGTCACTCGGGACCCGGACAGGATGAATGGACTTTCACCTATCGCGCGCCTGAAATGACGGTACTGGTTCGCGCACGTGCGCGGCCTGACGGTATCGAACTCTCCGCCGACACCGCGCCTGCCACGCAGACACTCCTGCGCTTTGACCTGCCTGGCCGTCTACGCTTCGCACCCGGTTCGGTCAAGCGCTTCATCATGCCCCACAGCGGCAATACCGGTCTCGGCCTCGCGCTGAACCACCGTTTCTTTGAGCCGCAACCCGCGGACCGCCCATCGGGCTGGCCCCTCTCCAGTGTAGGCCCATCAGGCTACCGGCAGCTTTACGGCGGCAACCTCAGACTGCGTGAGGTGCACGATCCGGTTGTGCCTCTCGTCGTGACCGAAGAAGGCAAACGCTGGTTCTCCCCCATGGCGGTATCCCGTATCAGCCGAGCTTCGGCAGTTGTGAATCGCCCCCCTACCGCTTCACAAGCCGATCTCGTGCTGATCGATTCCGCCCACGGCCCCTACTTCTCGGCTAGCCGTCTCGGCGGAACTCAGGGCGGCCTCTGGCGCATCGGCGGTGGCGTGCGCAAAGAGGAGGCTCCCGTTATCCTCCCACTGGTCACCGCCACGGTCGCCAAACTTGCCGCCGCGCCCGATACGCAGCGTGCCCGTATCGGCCTCGTCAGCCTCGTCAACGGGCCGGAGCGCGGCTCGTGGTGTGATGTCACGGTCGTCGAGTGGCGCGATCAGTTGTCCGCCATCGCCGCCCGTTCACGCGGCCGCCTGACCTTCACCGAACTGACCTCCGCACACGAGATGCTGGCAGCCGCCCGCGCCTCGGACTATCTTTGTATCCTCAACCCCTACGGTGAAGCCATCCCCGTGCCGACCGACGACGGGCTCGCTGACACGCTTGAAGCCGTGCGGGCATATGTCCGAGGGGGAGGGCACTGGTTCGAAGTCGGAGGCTATTCCTTCTACTGTGTGATGCGTCCGGCCCGCTTCTATACCCACTCGCTCCCCTACCCGTCCGCCTTTGCCGATTTCATGCACCTGGACTCGAAAAACGGTCGCGCCGCACTCTACCGCGTGCAGCCGCGCACCGTCACGCAGCCGTGGGCGGCCGCCACATCCCCTGCCGACATCTTTGTGCCGGGCCAATTGGGCTGCGGTGGCGATGAACGGGGCGGTTCTTGCGAACATGCCTTCCACACGCACGTCACGGCCGGCACCACCTGGCGTACGCCCACGGTGCGTTTGACCCTTGGCACACCCGTGTCGGACGATCTTACGCGCTATGCAACGGCCAATAACATCACCCGTCCGCTTACCGCCAAGCTCGCCGCCGACACCCTCGCGCGCCTCAAACAGGCCCCTCTGGTCTACCTGCGCGGCACCTGCCGTGATAAAGACGCGTCCCTCGAAAGCCTGCCCGTGCCCGCGTTGATCCACTTCGCAGACTATCTCAAAGGTGGTTTCGACAAAGAGTACCCCGACCATCTGCCGCCCCACCCGTCCTTTGGCACATCCGAAGAGCTGCGCGCCTTTTTCGCCCGTGCCCGCGCCATGGGGCATCTGGTCTCTCCCTACACGAATCCCACCTGGTGGTGTGATGACCCCAAAGGGCCGACCTTTGTGCGAGAAGGCGACGCCCCCCTGCTCAAAGGACTCGATGGCCAACCACGCCGCGAACGCTACCAAAACAACACCGGGTGGACGATCACCCTCTGGCACCCAGCCGTCCAGGCCGCCAACCGCGTCACCGTGCAGCAGTTCACGCGCGAGTTCCCGGTCGACATCCTCTTTCAGGACCAGTGTGGCGCGCGCGGCTGGCACTACGACACCAATCCTGCTTCGCCATGTCCGTATGCCTACAGCGAGGGTATGATCGCAATGAACGACGAGGACAGCCGCGTGGTACCGCTCGGCACCGAAAACGGCTGGGACCGTGTGGCCAATTACCAGACCCTGCTTAGCGGCCTGAGCTGGGGTCTCGTCCCCACCACACACAGGCCGTCCTGGGTGCGCCTTTTCAAGGCCGTCTATCCGGCCGACACATGGGAGATTTTCCCGCTGGCCCTCGCACTGATGCACGACAAGGCGATCTTCCTGCACCACGATCTCGGGCAGTTCGTCACCAATGATCAGGTGCTCTCCTGGACATTGGGCCTCGGCTACAGCCTCAGTTACAATGTCACGGCTTGGATGCTCAAGCAGGACGAACATGCCCAGTGGCTGGCTTGGCTCGCCTGCCTGCAACAAAACGTCTGCGCCCGTTATCTGGGCGAACCGCTACGCGCGTTCACGCATGATCGTGCCCCGTTGCTGGCGGCCGGCGGCGACCCGCGCCGCGAAGCGGACGACGGCACGCTCGACGCGACGTACGGCGACGTGCGTCTGCGCTGCAATCTCGGCGATACCCCGCGTAATGTCGCGGGTGTACAGCTCCCCGCCTACGGTTTCCGCGCCGATGCGCCCGGTCTCACGGCGGGCCGCGCGCCGGATGGGACCGGATACGTGACAAAACGTGAAGGGGATCGCTGCGAACTGTGGCTCTACGGCGCGCCCGGTGCCACCGTCTCAATCCCGGCACCGTTCGACAACACCACCGCTTTCACGCTCGACGGTGCCCCCGACACACGTCTCAGCGTGGTCGACGGCACGCTACGCCTCACCTTGCCGCCACGCGGCAGCATCGCTCGCATGCCGCCGCCGCCCGAACGCGCCGCTCTCGCGCCGCGCGATTGGCCAGGCGCCAAACCCGCGGTCGCCGTGATCGATCTGGGGCCGGGTATCGCACCGGCCTTGACCACCCTCACGCCGTCCGCCTGGCGGGCCGCACTGGAAACCTCGGCCCTGGTTCGTCAGCATGGGCTGACGGTGCGCACGCTGTCGACGTATGAAGAGCTTGCCGACGCTCTGGCCGCAGGGCCGGATCGGGTTTTCACTATCATCAATCCATACGGCGAACTTTTCCTGACACCAGGTCCCGGTCGCTGGCGCGAAACGCTCGATGCCATACGCGCGTATGTCAATCGCGGTGGCATCTGGTGGGAAACCGCCGCCTACTCCTTCCACCGCGCGGCGTTCCGTCAGGGCAACGCCTGGCAGACCGAGCACACGGGAGCCGCAGGGCTCAATCACCTCCGGCTCCCGATCAGCTCGGGAGATGTCGACCAGCAACCGGAACCGCTTCGCGTGACCGGCACAGGAAAAGCCTGGCTCGGTGAAGAGCTCGCCGCACGTGTCGCCCGGTGCGTGAGCGTGGTCAACCGAGGCACACCATCGGCTTCGAGCGCACCCGTCACTGTGTTGGTGGCCGGTCTCGAGCACGGTTTCATCGGCGGCTACCGGTTGGAAGGCTGGGGCACACTCTGGCGCGTGGGCGGCTTCAATCCCGATCCGGAACTGACGCCCGCTGTCGCGGTCGCCACGCTCCTTCACCAGTACACCACGCCCCCCGAGCCGTTACCGCCATTCGGCACCCGCTTCCTCTACCACGCCGTCGCCCGATAGCCGACACCTCATTTGACGAAAAGAATCGGCTGGGAGAACAGCATATCGACAACGCCCAACGGGGTTCCAGCGTCACCATCCATATAAACCACGCCACCACTGTCGCCCCGCATATCATGCAGACGCGCGATCTGAAACACGTTCAGCGCGGAGAATGCGGCTGGTGACAGCGCTTGGCCGCCAGAATGGGTGTTCGGGTATGCGAAGGCCTCAGCCCGCACATACCGACAGGCGATACTGCCGTCCGCTGCACGCGGCAAAACAAAGGTTGCCGAACCACCATCCATGACCTGCGCGAGCCCCTTGTCCGTGATGAACCGGATCTGCATGTTCGGACGGCGCTGCGTGTCGGCCCCGTCAACTGCCACATCGAGACTCACCGGTCGTCCCTGCTCACGACGCAACGAAATACGCGTAAACTTGAAACCGCTCAGATCGTAGGGCGACACAGGCTTACCGTCCGTTCCGACGGACATCGCGCCGATCAGGCCAAAAAAACACCCGTTACGGTACGCGCGCAACGCCTGCCGTTCACGCGACGCCACGTCGCCGCCGGGAGGCATCATCAGCACGTTGCGGCCGCGACCGAAAAAGCAATGGTCCTTCACGAAGAACCCGTAACAGCGTCGGCCTGTTCTCAGCACCTCATCCCACAGCGTGTAAAAGGGCATTGTGGCCGCCTTTTCCAGCGTCGTCCCGCCAAACATGACGTGCTGGTTCCACACCTCAATGCCCAACACGCGCGGATCAAAATCCAGATAGGCGGTCACACGCGATAAGGGTTCGGTCGGGTGGTTGAGCGTGATACCGCCCCCATCAGGAAACATCAGCCCTTCAATGGGGCGTCCATCAGCGTCCCGCGCATTGCCGTCAAGCGCGGCCCGGAAGGCATCGCGCCATGGGCGGTAGGTCCCCTGCATCAGACGAAACTGGGTGATACGCACCGACGCAGGATCAAAGGCAATCCGTACGCGTATCGCCGGTTCCAAGGCTTTCAGCGCCAGAGAACGCGCTGAGGTCAAGGTCAGCACCCGGTCGCTCACGATGCCGCCATCAGGCGGCTCTGAAAAATTCTTATAGGAAACCTGCCGCGCGCCATCCACCGTGAGGCGTACCGACGCCTCGGCGCCGGCCCCCGCAACAGCGGCGAACGACAGGTCGAGGCGATAGATCCCGCGCCACGGCTCGTTCGCCGGATCGAACACATGCAGTCCCTTAAACGCATACTCAATCGGCGAACGGTCCCGCTGGACACGCGGCGTCTCACCATAGCCGGTCGTATAATAACTGCCCACGGCATTGAAGTGTAACGGGGAATCCGTGGTGCTGTGCTGCTCCGCGTTTGGCGCGCCCAGCACCTCGGGATGGGCCCGCCGGAACTCTTCGGGAAACGGATAGAGCGGTTTCGAGGGATAGTAATTAGAAACCGGCAGATGCCCATAACCCATGTTGTGCATCATCTGCAATCGGTTTGCAGATACATGCTGGTGCGTGAAGGAGTGCACATACGTGACCGTATCCCAATCCACATCGTAATAAGGATCCAGCACAGTCTCAGCCGCGCCGGATGTGGCGGCGGCCAGCAACACGCCGAACGCCGCAATCCGCTGTTTAGCCATCAATCTATCCCCGTTGATTCATCTGCTCTGGATACCTACAGGCCGCGTGAAAATCTTGAGCGTTGCAGTATACCACTCTCGATCAGTCACGGCGCCGTCGCGCGGCGGGCTTATTTCCGAGCCATCCCACCGTATATCGCCTTCTTGAGCGCCGCGCCGCAATCGCTGGTGATGGTCTCAACACCCATGTTGACTAACTCGCGCGCGCGCGGCTCGCGATTGACCGTCCAGATATGGACTGAGAGTCCTGCATCCTTGATCGCACGAATGTAATCGGGCTTGATATCGACCGAATCCTGAATATCCACACCCGACGCTTGGCACGCCTTGGCCTGGGCGATGATCTGCTCAACGGTCGGCCCCGGCTTCCCGTTCTTTCGGGGCCCGGTTGAGGACAGCCAATACGCGCGATACGCCGGCAACTCTTTACGTACCGCCGCGATCACGTCCGCATTGAAACAGATAAAGAGCACACGCTCCGGTGTGGCTTTGGGCTCAGCTTTGATCACCTCAACCAGGCGCGGGAGGATCTCCAGGCCAGACTTGACCTCCACATAGATCTCGATACCGTCGCGCGCCAGCGTGAGCGCCTCGCTCAATGTCGGCATCCGCTCGCCTTTGAACTGCGGCCCCTTCCACGAGCCCACGTCCAGCGCCTGCAACTCGGCGAGTGAGGCCTGACTGGGTTTCAACTCCGCGCCGCCGGTACGTTTGGTCGAGCCGTCATGCAGACAGACAATCTCGTTGTCTTGGGTGAGATGGACATCGCATTCGAACCCGTCCGCACCATTCTCCACCGCCGCGCGGAAAGCGGCCATCGTGTTTTCAGGCGCGCGCATCGATTCGCCCCGATGCGAGATGAACCGCGCATGCGGCGTCTCCGCATGCGCCCAGCCGGTCACCACCGCGCCCGTCATCACCACAGCCATTACCCGAGTCATCATCCTAGTCATTGTTCGTATTGTCCTTTCTTTCGTGTTAATAAATCCTGATCAGCGTACCGCCGGGCGGAGGAATGGGAGGAATGACCGTCAACGCGGCGATCTCCTCATCCGTCAACGCGCGGTCGTAGACGCGCACCTCGTCCCAGATGCCGTTGCCCTTCGAGTTGCCGGCATGACCGCCCGCCAGATTCAGCGTCGGATGAGGATCCATCCACCCCTCGGCGGTGAGCGAAGCGGTCGCCCGCAACACGCCATCGACATACAGCCGTGTCTGACCTAAACCGAGATTCCAGACGAATGCGATGTGGTACCAATTGTCAGGACCACGCAGGTTGTCGAGATCATACCTGACATCACCGCCGCCGGTCTTGTTGCTGACCCGCGCCGCGAGTATCCCGTTCTCATAGATCCAGCACTCCCAATATTCCTGATAGCTCAGATTGTCAAACACGGTCTGATAATTGTACCAAGGGCCGCGCGCGTAGTACCACAACGTGATCGCGCCGACCGGCGATACCAGCTCATTTGAAATCGAGACATAATCCTGCGACCCTGTTCCGGCACAGCTCAACCCTTTGTAAAAACCGCCCTGCGACTTAACGAAGGTTGGCGCACCGCTCACCACCACTGAATTGCTGCCGACCACATCCTCCGCCGTACCGTCAAAGGGCACATAGGCCTTCATTCCGCCCTGTCTCGTGCGTTTGTCGTCAAACATCTCGATAACGCGTCCGGGCGAAAGCGGTGTCTCGAATATCTGCAGATCCTCCACCGCCCCTCTACCGTTCGTATTGTTGACATTCCCGCCACCGACGTAAAAAATTTTGTTCCAGGCTCCTGCCATCCATAGCCAGTCGTGTTCAGCACGCGACTGCGTTCAACGCCATTGACATAGAGCGTCATGTTACTGGAGACCACGTCCCAGGTGCATACAACGTGGTACCAACGGTTGCTCCCCGTGCCGAGACTGTGCGCGGCACGCAAGCCTCCCCGTTCACCAGGCCGGAAGTTCAATCTACCGCCACCGTCAACCCAGCATTCATACCATTCAGAATTGGCCGAATTGTCGAAAAGTGAATTAAAATTATACCACGGCCCGGCAACGTAGTACCACAGAGAGATCGAACCGGAGACTGGTAACCGATACGGTATGGACACATAATCGTCCATACCGTCGAGCGCCAGTGCCATGCCAAATCCGTTGAGCCCATTCGTCCAGACCGGGTCACCGACAAGCGTCGCGTTAAACTTTTCGCCGCCCGTGCCGGTGTTCATTACGCTCTCGTCGAATGACACCTGCACCACCGGTGTGCGCTCGGCGATCGGGTCATACAGCTCCCGTACCTGTGTGTCGGCCAGCGCTGTCTCGTAGACGCGTACTTCGTCCAGAATGCCTTCGGCCGGCGTATTGCCGGTATGACCACCGAAATAGACCATCGTGCCGGGGTCGATCCAGAAGGAGATATCGGCTCTCTTTCTTTCGTAACCGTTCACATACAGTCGGACATGGTTCGTCTCCGCATACCGATCCCATGTCACCGTAAAGTGATACCACACGTTCAAGCCGTTGTGCTTGTTGTTGAGGTTGGCGTAGGAGATGAGTCCCTGTTCGCCATCGAGCCTGAACTTGACGTTTGCGTCGGCATCGATCCACATCTCCCACTGGTTGGCATTCCGGGTGTTGTCAAACAGCGAGTTCCAATTGTAAAACCGCGAGGGCTTGTACCAGAACGCAATCGTTCCCTGGTCACCGAGGGTATAGGGCAACGCCGCATACCCCTGGCTTCCGCCGAGCAGACAGAGCCCGCCTCCGTCTATGCCGTTGGTAAACGCCACTGCGCCGGACACGATCGCGTCGTACGCGGGCCCTCCGCTACCGCAGTTGGTCGCCACTCCGCCATCAAACGTCCAATGTACCAGCGGCACCGGCTCAGATGCCGGTTCGTTCAGCGCCTCCGCACGAGAACCGGCGCGGTGTGAAATGAAACGAATGTCGTCCGCGAGTGACATCTGCGCCAAGCAGACACACACCGACGCTGCACGCAAGATACCCTTCATCACGTGGCACACTCCTTTCCTATTTCGTATTGCTGAACAACGCCCATACCTGCGCATCCGAAAGCGGCTCACGATACAGGCGAACATCATCCAGATCGCCGCGTCCTTTCTTGTTTCCCGGATGGCCCCCCCCGAAAGTCACGTGACTACCGGGTTCCACCCACTGCGGCATCGCCCTCGACGCGCATTCCGCGCCGTCCACGAACAGCTTCGCCACACGCGCCGAAACAAAGTCCCAAACCACCACGATATGATACCACCTTCCGGCCCCACCGAACGATTGGAGATTGCACGCAACCTCGCCCGTACCGTTCGCCACCCTGAACTTCAGCACACCGGTTTCGTAGATCCACATCTCCCACCAATCGGCGTTCACCTCATTATCCATCACGGTGTTGTAGTTGTAAAAGCCATCCGGCTTGAACCACAGCGCCACCGATCCCTGCGCAGGCAATCGGTAAGCCAAACGGACGGCGTCATCCTTTCCATCCAGACGCAACGCCTCCCCCCGCACACCCGCCACACGTTCAGGCGAACCGATCAACTCCGCATTGAAGGCGGTCCCGCCGGTACCCCTGTTCGCCACTGATCCGCCGTCGAACGTCCAGTGCACCAGCGGCGTGGGCAATGGGGGCGGCGGTTCGGTCAACAAAGCGTGCAGCCGGCCACCGCAATCCGTGGTAATCGTTTCGGCCCCCATCTCGGCGAGCTGTGCCGCACGCGTCGGATGGTTGATCGTCCAGACGTGAAAACTGAAACCCGCCTCCTTGACCGTCCGAATATACTCGCGGTCGATCAGCCGCTGCGCTGCCGCGCCGTAGGCCTGAATATCGATACCGTGAGCCCCCATCTGCTTCAACGCCGCCACCGCTTCTTGTGCGCTAGGCGACAGCGTGCCATCCTCCTTTTCGCGCACGCCGACGCACCAGTAAGCGCGGTAGTCCGGCAAGAGTTGACGCAGTTGCGGGATGTTGTGCCTGCCACCCAGAAAAACAATCCGGTCAGCGGTGGCCCGCGGTTCAGCCTTGACGACCTCAACGAGGCGCGGAATATCGACGCCCCGTTTAATATCGATGTAAATCTCCCTGCCGGGACAAGCCAGCGTCAGCGCTTCATCCAGCGTGGGCATACGTTCACCCTTGAACCGCTCGCCCTTCCAGGAACCGGCATCAAGCTTCTTCAACTCCGCCAGCGTAAAATCCCCCGGCTTGCCGCTGCCGTCAGTTGTACGATCCAGGGTCTGATCATGCAGGCAAATGAGCTGATTGTCGGCCGTCATATAGACATCGCACTCGAAACCGAGAAGATTCCGATCGAGCGCCAGCCGGAAGGCCGGCATCGTATTTTCCGGAGCATCCATCGATTCGCCACGATGCGCGATAAAACGCACAGGCTTTGTCTGCGGCACGGCCATACCGACCCACGTCAGCCCCAGGATCACTGTCAGCATTGTCAGATTCTTCATGGATTCGACCTGTGCTCCCTTTCTCCTACACTCGACGCTCACGGTCTGCGACGGTGGCGCTTGATCATCTCGTCAAGCGATATTACCCTGCCGATCAGCGCACCGAAATCAACGTCCCGGTCGGTGGCGGGGCCGGCGGCACGACCGCCAGAGCCGCGACCTCCTCCGCCATCAGGACACGATCATAGACACGCACCTCATCCCAGATCCCGTTGCCTTGGGTGTTGCGCGTCCCTGACAGACACAGCGTCGGATCGGGATCCACCCAAGCGGAAGAGTGCGTCACAGCCGTTCCACGCAAGACACCATCCACGTAAAGGAGCGCCTCGCCAATACCGAAGTCCCAGACATAAGCAATGTGATACCAGTTGTTGGGCCCGCGCAGATTGTCCAAGTCGTACCTTCTGTCGCCTCCGCCTGTCTTAGAAGTGACCCGCACCCCCAACTGCCCGGAGGTGTTAATCCAGCACTCCCAATAATTCGCGTGCACGGCATTGTCAAAAAGGGTTTGGTAGTCGTACCAAGGACGCGCATAGTACCAGAGGGCGATCGTGCCGACCTTCGACCCCAGCACATTGGAAATCGAGACATAATCCTGCGACCCTGGCCCCGCACAACTCAACCCTTTGTAAAAACCGCCCTGCGACTTAACGAAGGTTGGCGAACCGCTCAACACCACAGCATGGCTGCCGACCACATCTTCCGCCGTACCGTCGAAAGGCACATAGGCCTTCAGGCCTCCCTGCCGCCTCCGCATATCCCAAAAAAGCTCTGCCACGCGATTCGACGACATCGGTGCGTCGTACAGGCGAAAGTCGGCGACCGCACCCCGTGCCTTTGTATTACCACTATGCCCGCCACCAATGTAAAACCAGTTGCCGGCATTCGGCCAATTGTTCGTATCAACAAGACGGCGGCGCTCCTGACCATTGACATACAACACCGTCGTCAGGGATGCCGTGTGCCAGGTACAGACGATATGATACCA
>DAOTKE010000104.1:0-11697 GCA_035449085.1 Kiritimatiellia bacterium
GTACGCCATGCGATCCCTCACCGCACAAAAACCGTTCAAATAAAAACGCCCTGACGCACCCCCGTTGCCACGTGGTTTGTCATTGAGTTAAGCGTCCGAGGCCATTATACTGCGGGGGTTTTCAAGAAAGGCGGTTCGGCATGTCTCTTTCGCAAGACATCTGGCGGATCAATATCAATGTGCGCGAGTATCTGGTGGCGCACTACACGCCGTACGACGGCGACGAGTCTTTTCTCGCCCCGCCGACTCCCCGCACGCTCGCGCTGTGGGATGAGGTCAAGGCCCTGATGCAGGAGGAGCGTACGCGCGGCGGCATCTACGATATCGACAACACGCGCATCTCGACGATCACTTCGCACGCGCCGGGGTATATCAACCGTGACCTCGAACAGATTGTCGGTCTCCAGACCGACACCCCGCTCAAGCGCGCGATCATGCCGTTCGGCGGCATCCGCATGGTGCAGTCCTCGCTCAAGGCCTACCAGCGCGAACTGCCCGAAGATATCCAGAACGTCTTCCGCTACCGCAAGACGCATAATGACGGGGTGTTTGATGCCTACACCGATGAGATGAGGCTGGCCCGCCACAACGGCATCATCACCGGACTGCCCGACGCCTATGGCCGCGGCCGCATCATCGGCGACTACCGCCGCCTGCCGCTCTACGGCATCGACTTCCTGATCGCCCATAAAGAGGCCGCCAAGGCGCGCCACGTGTTCGACGCCATGGATCTTGAGGCGATCCAGTTGCGCGAGGAGATTTCCGAGCAGATCCGCGCACTGCAGGAACTCAAGGCGATGGCCGCCTCCTACGGCTATGACATCTCGCAACCGGCGAAGGACACGAAAGAGGCGATCCAGTGGCTTTATTTCGCTTACCTCGCCGCCGTTAAAGAGCAGAACGGCGCGGCGATGTCGATCGGCCGTATCTCCACTTTCCTCGACATCTACGCCGAGCGTGACCTGGCCGCCGGACGCTACACCGAGGCGCAGATTCAGGAGTTTGTCGATCACTTCGTGATGAAGCTGCGCATGGTGCGCTTCCTGCGCACGCCGAACTATGACGCGCTCTTTTCGGGCGACCCCACCTGGATCACCGAATCGCTGGGTGGCGTCGGCGTGGACGGACGCCACATGGTCACCAAGATGACCTTCCGCTTCCTGCACACGCTGGTCAACCTCGGGCCCGCGCCCGAGCCCAACATGACCGTGCTGTGGAGCGCACGCCTGCCGGAAGCCTTCAAGTGCTACTGCGCGAGGCTCTCGATCGCGACCTCGTCGATCCAGTACGAGAACGACGAGCTGATGCGCGAAAAGTTCGGCGACGATTACGGCATCGCCTGCTGCGTCTCGGCCATGCGTATCGGCAAGCAGATGCAGTTTTTCGGTGCGCGTGCCAATTTGGCCAAGGCGCTGCTCTACTGTATCAATGGCGGCAAGGACGAGATCACCGGACAGCAGGTCGGCCCCGAAATGGCGCCGGTCACCTCCGAGCATCTGGACTACGACGAGATCGTGCGCAAGTTCGACCAGATCTGCCGCTGGCTCTCGCGTCTCTACATCAACACGCTCAACGTCATCCACTACATGCACGACAAGTACTGCTACGAGCGGCTGCAGATGGCGTTGCACGACGAGGACGTCTTCCGTACTGCCGCCTGCGGCATCGCGGGTCTCTCGGTGGTGGCGGACTCTTTTTCGGCGATCAAGTACGCGCGCGTCAAGCCGATCCGTGACGCGCGCGGGCTGGCAGTGGATTTCGACATCGAAGGCGACTATCCCAAGTTCGGCAACAACGATCCGCGCGTGGACGAGATCGCGGTTGAAGTGGTGAAGACCTTCATGGGGCGCCTTTCCAAGCACCGCACCTACCGCCACGCGAAACCGACGCTCTCGATCCTCACGATCACCTCGAACGTGGTGTACGGCAAGAAGACCGGCCCCACACCCGACGGCCGCAAGGCAGGCGAGCCTTTCGCGCCCGGCGCGAATCCGATGCACGGGCGCGATTCACACGGCTGCATCGCCTCGATGAAATCCGTCGCGCGCCTGCCGTACGACCACAGTGAGGACGGCATCTCCTACACGTTCTCCATCGTGCCGGATGCGCTGGGCCGTAACGAAGACGACCGCGTGCGGAACCTGGTTGATCTGATGGATGGCTATTTTCAGGAGAAGGGACATCACATCAACGTCAACGTCTTCAACCGCGAGACGCTGCTCGACGCGATGGAACATCCGGAGAAGTATCCGCAGCTCACGATCCGCGTTTCGGGCTATGCGGTGAACTTCATCAAGCTCACGCGCGAGCAGCAGCTTGACGTGATCCACCGCACCTTCCATAAGACTTTCTAACTAACGCGGGCGTAGCCCGCAACCCAATTCAATCTCACACAAAGGCACAAAGGCCACAAAGGCTTCTTTTAAAACGGCATCCACCTTCGTGCCCTTCGTGGCTTCGTGTGAGAAACAACTTGTTTTTTATTGTGCTTGTCGAGCCGTAAGGCACTAAGGCGCGCCTTTCCGTTTCAGAGTCCGTCTATGCAGAATCACGCAGCCCGTGCGCGCCAATGGCGTCAATTGTTTTCGTTAACCTTTGCGCACATGATCGCCGATGTCTATGTCGGCATGATTGCGCCTGTCATGATCCCGATGCGGGACCGTTACGGCATGTCGCTGACAGCGCTGATCGTGATCACCTCCCTGCTGGTTTTTTCCTCCAATATTTTTCAGATCCCGGTCGGGCATTTACGTGCGACGTGGACACGCCCTTGGCTGATCTGGGGTGGCGTGATGTTGGCGGGCCTGTCGGTGTTCATCCCCTGCCTGCCGGCCAGTCCGGGCAGCGCGGCGGGATTGGTTGTACTGGCCATACTGGCGGGATTGGGCGTAGCGACGGTTCATCCTGAAGGTTTGCGGGCGGTTCACGGGCTCGACGCAATCTCTTCGTCCTTGTCCACGGCCGTCTTCATGGTGGCGGGGTTCATGGGTTTTTCGGGCGGCGCCCTGCTGTCAGCGACACTCACCGAGCACTTCGGATTGGAATCGCTCATGGCGCTTTATCTCTTGGCACCGCTGGCCGGCATCCCGCTCTTGTTGAGCGGCGTACGATTGCCGGTCGAATCCGTCAAGTCCCTGCCCCAGGAGCCTCCGCGCGCCGAGCGGATCCCGACCGTGCCGTTCGGCCCGCTTTTTGCCATGGCGTCGGTTCTGGCGACCTGCTCGCAGATTCAGGGCACACTGCTCCCCTCCTATCTGCATGAGGAAGCCGGCTACTCGCTGTCGTTCAGCGGTTTGTCGTTCACCCTGTTCGGTGTGGGCGGCATGGTCGGGGCTGTCCTGTGGGGCGCATTGGCGCCGCGGCTGGGCCATCTGCGCGTGCTGCTGGCCACCTCGTTGGCCGGTGCGCCGCTCACGGCGCTCTACCTGTGGCTGGCGCCGCAGACAAAGGGCGCGGCAGCGGTGTTGGCTTTTACGGGCTTCATCGTCTATACGGGATTTCCGCTTTGCGTTGCATTGGCGCGTTACGCAGACTCTTCTCTGCGCGTGAGCCAGCGGATGGGGCTGATCAGCGGCGGCACCTGGGGCGTCGCCGCAATGGTGCTCTGGCTCATCGGCCCGGTCGCAGAGCGCATCGGCTTGCGGCTGCTGTTACACCTGATCTGGATCGGCTATCTGGCGGCCGCCGCCATGACGCTTTGCCAGATGCGGCGAGCGTCGGCCGATCCCGGCCCCCGGTAGCGGACGCCGCCGTTTTTTGCACGTTACCGCCTTGCATTTGCATGTGCGTACGGCCTGTTTCAGATTCACATCCCAGCCGGGTTATGGCTTAATGTGAGGGACAGGACATCAGTGTCTTTCTCACAATGGGAGGTTCGGCATGACGAACGGGTTGGCGGTGGCGGATTATGCGATCATCGGGGGGTTTTTTGCCGTCATGCTCGGTATCGGCTTTTATTTCAGTGGCCGCATGAAGAGCATGGCGCAATTTTTCGGCGGCGGAAAACAGGTGCCGTGGTGGCTGGGCGGGGTTTCGTTTTACATGGTCAGCTTCAGCGCGCTGGCCTTTGTCATGCATTCTGAGATGGTCTACAAGTACGGGCTGGTCTCGCTGATCCTGAGCTGGCTGGCCGTGCCGGCCGCCGCATTGAGCGCCTGCCTGTTCGCGCGCCGGTGGCGGCGTGTGGCGGAGACCAGTCCGCTCGAATACATTGAGGCGCGCTATGGCAGCGGCATGCGCCAAGGGCTGGTCTGGCTGGGCCTGCCGACACGGCTGCTGGATGACTCGCTCAAACTCTTCGCCATCGGCACGGTGGTGTCGGCCGGTCTCGGCTTCCCGTTCGAGACCGCGATCACGCTTTGCGCGGCGATCATTCTGGGTTACACCTTTATGGGTGGACTGTGGGCCGCGCTGGTGGCGGATTTCGTGCAGTTCGCGGTGCTGGTCGCGGCGGTGGTGATCCTGCCGTTCCTCTCGTTCTCACGCGCGGGGGGGATCGGGAACGTGATGGACGCACTGCCGGACGGCTTTTTCAGCCTGACGCGTCCGGAAGCAGGCTACCCGTTCGTGTATCTGCTCTGCTACTTCACGCTGTTGTTCTTGAACTATTCCACCTCGTGGGCGCTGGCCCAGCGCTACTACTCCTCCGAAAACGACCGTAGCGCGCGCAAGGTCGGCCTGCTGGTGGCGGGGTTATATTTGATTGGCACGCCGCTCTTTTACCTGCCCGCGTTCGGTGCGCTGGTGTTCCTGCCGGACATGGCCAACACCAAAGATGTCTATCCGCTGATCTGCAAGACGGTGCTGCCGGTCGGGATGCTGGGCATGGTGATCGCCGCAATGTTTTCCGCCACGATGTCCACGCTGGCAGGCGACTACAACGCCGTTTCTTCCGTGTTGACCAATGATCTTTACAAGCGGATGATCGGACGCGATCTCTCTGACAAACATCTGCTGGTGGTGGGGCGCGTGAACACCGTCATCGTCGGGCTGATCGTGCTGGGCATCACGCTGGTGATGCGCACGCTGCAGGGCTCCGGCGATCTGTTCAACACCATGGCCAAGGTGTTCGGACTCTTCTTGCCGCCGGTCGCGATACCCATGCTGCTGGGCATGCTGACGCCGCGCATCTCGGCGCGCGGCGCACAGGCCGGCCTGTTCACCGGCATTGTGGCGGGGCTTGCCGCATTTGTGCTCGGCGCATGGCATCCGTCCCTGCGCCGGGCGGAGTTTCTGACTTTCTGGACGGCGGGCGTGACGCTGCTGGTGATGACCATCGTCTCTGCCTGCGCGCCGGACACCGGCGGGCGGCGCGAACAGGTGCTGGCCTTTTTCGCGCGTTTCACAGCAGACGGCCCAGTTGAAAACGTGACCCGGCAGAAGAGTGCGGACACCTCGGTCCTGACGGTGATTGCGACCGGAATCGCGGCGGTCGGCGTGATTCTGGTCGCGGCGGTGGTTCTGACCGGTGGCCTTGTGAAAGGTTGCCTCAGCATCTGCGTCGGAGCGGCACTGCTCGCCGTGGCCGCCGGCTTCTGGACCGCGGGACGCAGACGCCGTTAACGGTCACGCCTCGCGCTTCTCGAAGCGAACGCAAAGATCGGTGGCCTGCGTCTCTGTGTTTGTCAGGCCACACCGCTGGGAGAAGGGATTGACCACGAAGTGGCGGCACCACCCGCACGAGTGCTGACGCTCATCATCCGCAAAGATGCTGGGCGCTTGAGACTTGTCAGCTTCCGTAAAAACACGGGGACGCCGCGGGCTGTGCACAAACGGCGCCTCTTCGGCTGACGCGTAACGTGCGCCGCACCCGGTGCAGACATACGCCTCACCGACTTTTTTGAAGCCGTCGTAAACGGGCTCTTTGCGCGCCAATGTGATGGTCCGGCACCCCTCACACTGAATTTCCATCGATACCGCCACAGAAAACACCTGCCTTTCAGTATGGGAAGGATTGTAACGGCTTAGGCATGCAACACAAGCAAGAACCTTGTCCACCAGCCGCCTCTCAACGCCTACATCCTCCTTGGAGTTGAGTTCAGATGAAACGTTTCGTATGCTTGAACCCAATCGATGAACAACCTTTGAAGGAGGAAACATGAAAGCGGCGGTATGGATGATGGCGGGCGGCGTGATGATAACGGCAGGGTGCTCGATGTTTTCGCGAAACGGGGCGTCGTCGTGCGATGGATCTGGGGCGTGTGCCCTTCCGGGAACCTCCGCCTGTACGGCGGGCGCGGTCCAGATTGCGCCGAGCGCGCATCCGGATTCCAGAAACTGGCGTTCGCTCTTCAATCTGGATCTCAGCAATGCGGTCTGTACCCCAGGCGTCTGGTTTTACAACGAGAAGGGTGATCTGACCGCCAACAAGGACGAGGCGATCTGGACCGACCGTGATTACGAAAACTTCGTGATCGACTTGGAATATCGCTGCGACCCGGCCGCCAACAGCGGCGTGCTGATCTACTGCAGCGACATCACCAACTGGATCCCCAACGCCGTTGAGATCCAGATCCTCGACGACAACCACCCGCACTGGGCCAAAGAGCAGCCCTTCGCCCGCAACGGCGGCCTCTATGGACACCTGCCGCCCAAGGTCAACAACGCCAATCCGGCCGGCGAGTGGAACCGCATGACGATCACCGCGCAGGGCAAACACATCCAAGTGCGCGTCAACGAGGAGATCACCGTGGACGCCGACCTCTCGGTCTGGACGTCAGCAAAAAAGAACCCCGATGGCACCGACATCCCGCCGTGGCTGAGCCGTCCGTGGGCCGAGCTGCCGACACGGGGGCGCATCGGCCTGCAGGGGAAACACGGCAACGCCGCGATCTATTTCCGTAACGTGCGGGTCAAGGAGCTGTAACGCAGAGCCTCAGATAAAAAGGGAGGAGGATGCGGCAGGCACTCCGTCCTCCTTTTTCCTTCTTTCTCGCCCCTGCCATCAGGTGATGGCGTTAGAACCCGAGGTTGAAGCCGATCAGGAAACGGTGGTCGATATATTCGCGCAAGGCCATGACGCTACCGTCGATGAAAAGGTCGAGGTAGCTGCCCAGCCGCTTATTATACGTCGAAGAGGCACCCCAGACCAGCTCCCAGTCGGTCTTACCGCTTAATCCCACATCATCGGTACGCCGCAGCGGGCGCGCGCCTTCGCGCTGCAGACCGCCGACCAAGTCAAAGCGGAAGGTGTAGCCCTGCCACTCCTGGAGATACCGTAACACACCCAGCAGGCGCTGATCCCAGTACGGGGTCCAGTAGTAATCGCTGGCGTCACTGGACGACACGGTCGAGAGGTCGAGCCCGTACCAGACACCTATGTCAGGCATGGCCTCCCAGAAAGATTCACCTTGGACATAGAAGAGCGCGTTATCGTCCTCGTAACTCCAGTACTGGCTCCGGAGATTGACGAGCCATGTGTCCGACGGCTTCCAGCGCGCCACCGCGCCGACGGAGTCTGAAGTCAAGGTCTTCACAGATGAGGTCACCAAGTCACGCGCATAGTAAACGAACAGCGTGAGGTTATCGCGTGGCGACCATTGCGCAGACAAGTCGCCGACAACCTTGTTTTCATCATCGGCCGCATTGAATTCGTCACTGTCGGGACTGTCCTCCATGTCGATTCCGAACAAGTCGTCATCGTCGTAGTCGGGATCCAGGCTGGCGACACCGAGCGAACCAGAAAGCGTTGCGCCACTCGCCGTGCGATAGGAAAGCCGAGCACGCGCCTCGCGCTTAAGTGCCTTAAAGAGGTAACTGGTCATATCGTCAGGGTCATACGCCACAGCGTTCCAGCGTGGCCGGATACGTTGCTCGATACGGCTCTCGAAGTATTCTGCAGAGAGCTGCAGGTTCCGATTGAGGTTGAGCCCGCCACGCCCGCCGTAGCGCAGGATTTCGAACTGGTCGTTAGCCTTGCTGTGCGACACCTCGCCACCGATGAACGGATGAGAAAGATAGACCCACGGGTCTGGATTGCCCTCCCGGAACTTGTTGACACGTTCATATTCAACCAGATCAGACTCACGTCCTGCGACCGCTTCACGGGCGGTCGGGTCGATCGGAGCATCAGGATCGCGGGGGGCGTCCTGCATTGTCTGCGCGACATGCGTCGGCGCAGTCTGGCCGCCACCAGCAGCACTTTCGACCGCGACCATCGAGGAGGCCACAAGCGGCTGCACACCACGACGCGGGCGGTTACGGAAGTGCGCGCGGGTCTCCACCGTAATCTGGCGGCACAGTTCTTCGGGGTAACCGTCGCGCTTCAGCAAATCCAGCATCTCTTCGGCCAGATGCGGTTTATTCATGAGATAGGCGATCTCGACCCGCGTACGGCGCGCCATAAACAGCGGATGATACTCATAGGCATGGCGCACGACATCCGCGCCTTCATCGCTCCAGTCCGGCTCGTGGCGGCGGACCAGCAGGAGATTGTCGCCGGCCGTGGTGTAACCGCTCACGCCTTGGATGAATCCGACCTGATAATGGCGCGCGGCCTCCGACACAATGCTCTGCATGGGGTTCTTGAGCAGGGAGAGATTGCAGGCACTTTCCTGCCCGATATCGCCATACGGGTAGGCCACCAGACTGACCGGGCTCGCCTCTTCCCCCATTTCGGCCTGCATGATCTTCTTACTCTGCCGAAACTCATGGCGCATGCGCCGGTCCCACTCGTTCATGGACTCGAGGCGCCCCTTTTCCGGCAACCAGATCCGGTTGGGCAGACTCCGCCTGACATCCTTGCCATCCTTGTCCGCGGGATACTCATCGTGCGCACCGAAGAGGTGGCTGCCGATGACCCAGTTGCCGGACGCGGCGTATTCGCGGATTTCGTTCCAACCGGCCACGGAGGGCACATACTCTTTGTTCGGTCTCGTGATCGCAAACATGCCGAACGGCACACCGAACTCTTCGGCGACGGGCGCACCCAAGGCAAAAGCCGACCGCAAGGCATCATCAAAAGTCACCGCAACCACCTTCATTGGGCGGGCGGGCTCCCGCACCTTTTTCCCCGATTTGAATTTCCGCTCCCCCGTCATGCCGTAACGCACATGATCAATCAAACGCGCGGTCAAAGGCACCGTCTCCTCTTCCCCTTCAGGTTCGGGATCCATGCGCCGTTCGCCGGGCGCGAGGCCGATCACCGATGGAATGTCGGCCGGCGAGATCAAGATGAAACCTTCGCGCTTCAGGGCGGAGAGATGTTCATGCAGGCGCCGCACGGAGGTGACCGGCATCCAATCGCTTTCGGTCAAGTCGTGGTAAAGCAACGTGAGAACAGTCCCCTGTGATGCCGCGGCCTCCATTTTGTCAATCCGTTTGAGCGCTTCACGATATGCGCCCTGCGCGACCAGCAGACGCGCCTCGTAGTAGTCACGCATCGGGTCAGTCGGATCGAAATTCGAGAACCGGTCATGCAGAATCTGTTCGGCGTCCTCGAAACGCCGTTCCGCCAAGGCCAGCTCAAACAGCAGGTTCTTGGCGCGGGTGTTGTGCCGGTTGAATTTTTCAAGCACCTGAATGGCCCAGGCCTTGCACTCCTCAAAACGGCGCGCCTGAAAAAGGCGTTCCGCGTACAGCGTGCGGGTCGCGACGTCCTCGGGATCCTCGTCGATCGCCTGTCGGATCTGATCCAGGATAAAGCGCGTCGAAAACAATCCGGGTTTCCGCTGATTGAGCACATGACAGCGGTTCGCCATCCGCACGCGCAGTTTGCCGCGCTGAACGGGATCCGTGGTGTTGTCGATCACTTTTTGCAGGCGTTCCACGCTGAGTTCCGTCTGATCGATGATTTCGGCGATGTCCGCACGCAGCGTCATGGCGCGCAGATTCTCCGGTTCAATCGCCTGAACATCCAGGCAGAGCTGATCGGCGCGCTTGAGTTCGCCGATGCGCAGTTCCAGCACCGCCTGATCCATCATGAACCCGGGGTTCCCGGGCAGTTCCTCATTGATGTGGCGCAGAAGCTCCACCGCCTCGTCATATTCCAGCTTGTGCGTGAGCAGATTGGCCAGGTTGATCTGGATATCCAGCCGGTCCGGCTCCTGCTTAATCAACTCGCGGAAAATCTGTTCGGCCTCGTCCGGCTCACCGATGCGCAGCAGGTTCTGGGCATACCAGAACCGCAGGTCAAAAAGATCCGGCTTCAGTTTAAGCGCCTTTTTGAAATAGGCGTCGGCGGCACGCCACTCCTGTTTCATGATCGCACCCTGCGCCAGCAGATTGTAGGGCATCCACTCATCCGGCATGAGATCCTTGAAATATTCCCAGAGCCGCCAAGCCTTCTCTTTCTGTTCGGTATGGATATACGCCCAGCCCAAGGCCTCCCAAGCGGCCTGCAACGAAGGATCCTGCCGCAAAGCCTCCTCCAGAAACGGGATCGCCTCGATGTATTTTTCCTCCTGCGACAGCAACAAACCGCGATACATCAGGGCGGCGGGAGCCGTCGTGGCCACATCGGTCGCACGCGCCTCGGCGATCGCCTGCTCCATGGCCTCGCGGGCCAGCTTATTATCGCTCTCGGCCAACGGGAACACGGTGCCGACATCCGGTTTCCGAGCCGTTTGAGCCGACAGTACGGCAGCCGTGAGCACCCCACCCAGCATCGTCACGACGAAACAACCCGTCGGTCTCATGGATCCCCCCTGCCGCAAGGCGTCTATTTCTTCCAGTAGGTCTGCACGATCGACTGCGCGACGCGCTTGGCTCCGACGTTCGTCAGATGGATACCGTCAGCGTCGCGGACCGTCAAGGCGGCGCCGTCCGGCGCCATGACATATATCGAAAAGGTGCCAGGGCGGCGCGTCAACAGCGGCCCCATATCAAAAAGCACCACTTTGTCCTTGCGCGCCTCGACCTCCGCCTCACGCTTGAAGAGTGCGTTGACCGACCGGGCGTACTCCTGCTGGGCGGGCTCCTTCATGTCGGGCAGCAGCAGCCAGACCACACGCGTGGCCCCTCCCTTGATCAATTCATCCATGATGCGTCCGACACGCAGGCCGTACTCACGTTCCCAATCCGGCTGGCCGAAGGGCACCACGCGTCCCGTCGAGTCCTTGAGCGATTGACGATCATTCGCGCCGAGCGAAACCACCACCGTCGCCGGTTTGTGCTGTTTCATCAGCTCGTCCACCTTCGCAAACCAGTCGAACGCATCCATCCGCGCCAACCCCGAGGCGAGCGAGGAGAAGGTTGAGGCGGGCGTCACGCCAACCGCGGCCAATTCCTTTTCCATGGCAATCCCCAGAAGCCGCATCATCGAATCACCGATCATCAGCACAGGAGCACCTTCGGCGGCCCGCAACGGACTAGACATCACGGCAAGCACCCATCCTGCAACCCAAACCATCATCGCTCTTCTCGTCATGGTTCTACTCCTTTTTCCTCCCGGTTCAGCCATTCGCCTGCCGTCGATTGCGTCCACCCTCTCACGTGGCACAGTCCGCTCATGCGCGACACCTGTTCAACGGGACGCAAAACCGTCATCCAAAAATCGCGCACCGGCCCGTACGCAAGACGCCCGGCACTCTCATACATCGCAACACCGTTGCATAGTAGCAAAAGGCCGAAAAAAACGCCTATACAAAAACACGTTCGACCGACACCGACACCCGCTGTTTCAGGAGGGGTTGCCCCGGCTTGTCTGTGTCGAGTAGACATAATATGATACCTTTCCTTAACTTACTTGATAAACGTTTT
>DAOTKE010000105.1:0-11665 GCA_035449085.1 Kiritimatiellia bacterium
GAGGCAAGCCTTAACGTGATGTCTTGAGGGACTCCCATTGAAATTAAGCCCATATCGCTTCATCCTTTCATTGCGAGCACTCATTCATGCACTTCTATGAAACGTTGACGAAACAAATCAATCAATGCGTACCCAACAACCAGCATCACGACAACAACACTGACACCCAATACATTCGAAGACCGGATGATACGCAACACGACCTCGTGGTCGCCGGCCGGGATCAACGCGGCGGGCCAGATGCCATCGACGGTGTGAGACTGTACAAGAGCACCGTCCACCAGAAGCTGCTGGCGGTCGCGAATCCGTTCATCGAACACCAGCAGACCGGGGCCCTGCGCCGAAACGCGCACACGCGTCGCCAGCACTCCCGGTCGACCCCGCACAGCCAGCACCTCGACCTTCGCCGCCGCAGTGGACTGTCCCGCTACGCGAGGTGCGTCGGAAACGGGCAGCTCAGCCGTCGCCGCCGTCTCGGCTTGACGCGCCGCCGGCACATTCCCCTGCCACTCTCCGACAAAACACGGCGCTGAGGTCGGTTGCGCCACAGCCGCCAAAGTCAGGGTCCGCTCACCTGGCTGCTGGATCTGCCGCACACGCCCCCCCTCCAGTTCAAAATCCAGCAGCGGGCGCAGGGCACCGGCCCGGATCAGGCTTTCAACATTTTTGCGCGGCACAATCACCGTCTGAGCGTGCAGAATCCGCCACAGCTTGACCGGATCGTTCTGCAGCGAGGTGAAAAGCCGACCGTACGCGCCGCCCATCTCCTCTTGGGAGGGCGCTAAATTGTGGATGCCGTTGAAAGCCAGCGAGGAACTGAACCACTCATGCCCCGGCGCATTCTGTGTGGCGTAGTTGACGACGTTCGGGATGCGGTCGCCGGCATTCGCTTTGATCGCTCTCACTACCGTATTTTCTCGGTAGAGCGGCCCCAAGTCCATCAGCCGTACATAACGCCGGGCAACGGTCGCCTGATCCAGACACAGCAGCGCGGTCAGGACCGCCGCCAGCACCCAAGGCGCACGCGCGTCCCGGAACCGGTAGACGACGGCCCACAGGGCCCCTGCGATCAACACCGCTAACCCTGCGGCGCGAAGGGTGTTATGCAGCGTGTACCCGCCCAACGCATCAGCCACCTGGGCCAGGCCAAGTTCGGTGACGTGCCGGACAATGGCCGGACGCGCTGTCGACGCGACCAGCACGCCGATCAACAGCACACCGGCCATACCGCACGCGAACTTGACCAGCCGGCGGCGCAACGCATCCTGTCCGCCACGCAAAAACAGCTCCATGCCGAAGCCGGCCAGAAACGCGGTGGCGATCTCTGTCAAATGTAAAAACTTTACCGGCGCACGGATGTAGTCCATGTAAGGGATCGCGTAGAAGAGCCGGTAAAGCGGCGTGTAGCGTCCCATCGCCAGCAGCAGGCAGACCAGCCAGACGCCGCACCAGAAAGGAACGTCGGAGAAGTTAGGAGTTAGGAATGAGGAGTTAGGAGTTGGGGGACGGGGGGCGGCCGCTAAGCGGGCGTTGTCCGGGCAGGAAGCAGGGAGGAAGAAGGAAGGAGAAGGGAGGCGGGAGGGGCGGGAGAAGGCCGCAAAGAGGGCGAGGAGCAGCGGGATGAGGCCGAGATAGACGGTGTGCTGCCGGTAGTTGGGCATCATGCGGCCCTTCTGAAACAGACTGTCATCGGGGCGCCCGAGACGTCCCCAATAGGGATACGGCGGCTGTGCGGAGTCATTGCCGAAGACGCCCGGCACAAAAAACTCCAGCACATCTTCGGGCGGCAGGCTCCAGTTCGTCGCGAACAGCCAGCGCTCGCGCCGCTCGGCGGCACTTTTCTCGGGCGTGGCCACCGTGCGATCCGCAGTCTCCGCCCGGCCGCTCGTCTCCGCGATCTGCGCATCGCGGTTGGCGATCTGCGTGGTCACCGCCGAACGGATACCGGCAAAGCCGGCCAGCACAAGCACCACGAGCGAGACCGCAAAACGCGGCCAGACGGTAAGGATTTTGGACTTTAGATTTTGGATTTTAGATTGTTGGGTGCTGATTGCCGATTGCGGGAGACTCTGCGTCGCCGAATCACCGCGTGAGAACGTGAGCCAGAGCGCGTAGGCGGAGGCCAATGCGCCGACGAGCAGCAGGACATCGGGCTGATACGGCACGCCCCACGCGAACACCAGCCCCAGCAGGGCAAACAGGATCAGCCGCCGCGTCGCGAAGCCGCGGGCGATCAGGCCGAAGGCCCAGACCGCACAGGAGAACATGTGAAAGTAACCGCGATGCCCGGCGCTGAAAAGCGTGAAGGTGTATCCGCAGAAGCCGAGCGCCAAGCCGCCGAACCACGCGGACAGCGGGTGCAGCCGTTGCGCGCGCAGATAGTAGACCGCGCCGAGCGTCAGCACCAGCGTGTCCAGAATATAGGTCAGCTCATGCGCATAAAGCGGGTGCGGAATCAGCCAATAGAAGGCATGCGGAGAGAAAGTGCCGCCGGCCAGCAGATTCTCAAGGTGCGCCGTCCGCCACGGCCATGTGAAGAACGGCATTGAATCCGGCGCGACCAGCCCGGCGTATTTGGGCAACACCGTGGCGAACACCAAAAGGATGGTGACGGCAAACAGCGTCACCCCCATCCATGTTACCCACAAGGAATTGAGGAAGGCACCCGGGGCGCCTTCCGGTGAGTCGGCTTGCTTTGCAGCGCGGGACACGGAGACGGTCTCGTTGATTTCGGGGGCGGTCTTCCGTGTCTTGCTCAATCAATCTCTCCGCTCATGTCGAGTTCGTCCAGTTCGATCTCGCCGGTGTAGACGAACTTGACCGGCCCGGTCAGCGTCAGTCCGGTACACTTGTTGTGGCGCCAATCACCGTCGATGATCAAATCGCAACCGGACGGCGTTTTGACTTGGGTCGGCAGCGTGAAGCCGGCCGTCTCGACCGCCACCACCGCACAGGCGACCGCACCGGTACCACAGGCGCCGGACTCCGCCTCGACACCACGCTCGTAGGTGCGCATCGACATACGGTTCGGCGCGCGGAAGGTCACGAAATCCACGTTGGTACCGTCCGGCGCGAACGCAGGATGGAGACGCAACGCCCGGCCCAGTCCCTGCACATCAACCGCGGCGATGTTCGGCACCTGCACCACGAAGTGCGGTACCCCCGCCACCAGAAAGTCACCGCGCACCGTTTCCCCGCCGACGTTCAATACCAGTCCGTAATTCTTCTTGGCGGGCTCCGGCATCCAGACGCACACGCCTTTGTCAGTCAACTGGGCGTCCACCAGCCCGCACATCGTCTCCATCGTCAGCGCGGTGCCGCTGGCACCAATCCGGTTGGCAAAAGCCGCCGCGCAGCGCGCGCCATTGCCGCACATCTCCACTTCCGTCCCGTCTGGATTCAGGAAACGCATGCGGAAGTCGGCCTTGTCCGACCGCTGAACCAGAATGACGCCCTCGCACCCGATCCCGGTGCGGCGGCTGGCCAGTGCGGCCATCAGGAAGTGATCCTCCCAAGGCACCCGCCCCTCGCGGTCATCGATCAGGACAAAGTCGTTGCCCGCACCGTGCATCTTCGTGAATGTCAGCTTCATCGGCTCGTCCCTCCCTACCCGAACGATTAAGGCAGATCGTGTCCAAAGATCCGCATCATGCGCGTTCGCAGATCCCCCTCCGTTTCCATCGGAATGTCGGTCCCGCCCGTCAGCGTCACCAGATCGGAGAGGATGTTGAGCGCCTCCTCCAGCACCACATCGTCCTCTTTATCGCCATGGGCCTTTGAAGCGTCCTCTTCTTCGTCTTCCAGTTTGCGCATTTCGTTTTCGGCCTTCATGAGCTTGCGGCGCGCGTTGATCTCCAGCGGGACCTCTTTCTTCTCGTTGACCTCCTGCACATGCCGAACCAGTGTGCAGTAACGCACGTAGCGGGAGTTTTCAGCCAAACGCTTGGCTGAACGTTCTTTCAACTGCGGCACGAACTTCGCCACATCGGACACTGGAATGTAGAGTGCCTGCTCGATCTGCGTCCACGGCAATGCCCCCGGCAACTTGTCCTCGCCGATGTCGAGCCCGTCCAGCGTCGAGGGAATCACGATGTCCGCAGCCACGCCTTTACGTTGCGTGGACGCACCGTTGATGCGGTAGAAGCTCGCGGTCGTCACTTTCATCGAGCCGAACTTCTCCGAGCCGAGCGGCATCACGGTCTGCACCGTGCCTTTGCCGTGTGACTGCGTGTCGCCCACCAGCACGGCTCGTCCGTAGTCCTGCAACGCGCCAGCCACGATCTCGGAAGCCGAGGCCGAAGCGCGGTTAATCAGCACGACCATCGGCTTGCGGAAGGCCATCGCCGGATCCATGTTGGGCACAGGCAGCACGACGATCTGCCGCGCCTCGCGCACCTGCACGACAGGTCCGCTACGCACAAACAGGCCGGTCAGACTGACCGCCTCGCGCAATGAGCCACCGCCATTGTTGCGCAAGTCAAGGATCAGTCCCGCGACGTTCTCGCTGTTGAACGCGGCAAGCTGCTTGGCCACGTCGACGGTCGCGCTGCGGAAGCCCGGCTGGTTCGGCCGTTTGTCCATCGTGCCGTAGAAGGTCGGCAACTTGACCAAGCCCAGCTTGCGTACGGTGCCGTCCGGCAACGTCACACGCGCCACACGGCCGGTAGCCGCCTGCTCCTCCAGCTTGACCTCATCGCGGATGAGATCGACGATCTTAGTCGTGGTGCCTGACGGATCGGATGCGGGGATCACGCTCAGTACCACCTTAGTCCCCTTCTCGCCGCGGATTTTACGTACCGCCTTGTTCAACGGCAGATGGACGATATCCTCGATGGCACCATCGCCCTGTCCCACGCCGATGATTTTATCGCCCTTGGTCAACCGGATGGCGCGCTTGTCACGATCGGCGGGTCCGCCCGGAATCACCTCCATGACCATCGCTGTGCCGTCCTCCGAACGCAGTTGCGCACCGATACCGCAGAGCGAGAGGTTCATATCGATGTCGAAATCCTCTTTCCGCATCGGCGACATGTAATCCGAGTGGGGATCGTACGCCATCGCCACAGCGCTGAGGTAGCGTTGCAGAATCGCCTCCTCGTCCATATCCTGAATCACGATCAAAAACTGCTTGTACCGTTTAGCGACATTCTCTTGCGGTGTCAGCACGGGGGGCGTGTTGGTCGCCGTGCCGCCTGATGCGACGGCCGTAGGCATACCGTTCGTTGAGACGGTGTATGGGTTGGTGGCGGCTGCGACCGTGTTGGTTGCGGCGGCCTGATCCAGTTCGCGACCGATCATTTGCACCAGAACTTCGTTTTTGATGCGCTTACGCCACAACTCATCCTGCTCGGCCTGCGTCGCCGGCCACGGGGCGTCCTTACGCTTCCAGGTATACGATTCATCCTCGTTGAAAGAGAAGTCTGCGCTGAGCAGGTTGGTCACGTAGACGTAACGGTCCTCAAGCCTCGTACGGAAAACACGGTAGACCTCGAACGGGAAGGAGACATCCCCAGCCTTCACGGCATCGTCGATGCGTGTCTGCATGTTCGTGAACGCGGCGATGTCGCTCTGCAGAAAGTAACTGCGGTCGAAATCAAAAGCGGTGATCAGGTTGGTCCATGCCTTTTGCGAGATCACGTCGTCCAACGGATATTGCAGGAGGTGCGCGGTCGGCAGCACGCGTGCCACCTTCTGCGCCACGTCACCGTAATGGGGCTGCGGCGTCGGCTGCCCACCGCCGTTGCCCGCCGCCCATACGGCGGCCATCGGCACGAGCGCCGCCATCCACAACAAGATCCCTGCACGCCGATTCATCATGAGTCTTTCTGCTCCATCACCTTAACGATCCGTTCACGTTCATCCGCCGTCACATGGCCCGCGTGCGTCACCAACATCGACTGGAGCGCCGACGCATTGCAAACCACCACATCATCCACCGTCAACAGCCCCGGCTCAAAGGTATCACTCGCAAAACAGACCACGGGCGTACAGGACGGCGCGCTCCCGAGCCGCTCGCCCAGAAAGCGCACCAGTGCCTGGGCCGATCCGCGGGCCTGCCGTAGCGGCGGGCGACTCGGCTCAACGCCGTCCACCCGCAAACCAGAAGCCTCACATGTGACGCGCCCCGACCAACACTTGGTCTCGATCGCAAAGAGTCCGCTCGGGCCGACGACCACATGGTCGATGGCCCCTGATCCACCAAAGGAAAAATCGTGAAAGACATGGTAACCGCGCGGCAACGCGGCCAGCAACACCGCCACACTCTCCTCGCCGCGTGCGCCCTTGAAATACGCATCGACGCCTCGAAGGCCGTCACGCACCGCCCAAGCCAGGAACGCCGCCGCCATGAGCAGGCCGACACCGGCCACACCCAGCGTCACCTGCGGCAGGGCTGCCCCCGCAAAGAGCCCGCACGCAAACAGCGCGGCCAACAAAGGCCAGAGCGCGCGCACCACACCCGCCGCACGCACCCGTTCACCCGGCACGCCGTGGATTTCCGCTTTTGGGGTTCCAGTCATTACGAAAGTGTGATTTTCGCCTATTCACCCGCCAGATGCAACCCCGATGTTATCAGGCTCGACCGTTGCGGATCCGCATAAAGCCGCCGCGAATCTCTCTATTGCATGTTGGACACCTGGGTGTGGTTTCTTGCATTGCCATACGAGACTCATCCCTCCTGCTGGCCCAACATCAGCGGTGAGGCACTCACCCGGCGGCCCGAGATGTCGCGCCGCACCTCATCGGACAGCCGCATGCCCGGCAGCCAGAACCGCCTTCGCATGCGCCGAGAATACGCCGCGCGGGTCGCGGGCATAGGCTTCAAGCGTTTTTCGGGCGAGACCCTCGTGGTCACCGCAAGCCCAAAGTGCCCGGGCCAGGGCGAGTTCCCTGATGCAATCGTCCGATTCAGGCCCCAACCCGTAACCGCCCAACGGCGGGAGATCGGTGGCCTTTTCCACCGCATGCGAGCCGAACGCCTTCAATTTTTCGGAAAGGGCGGGCGCGGCCTCCGGATCGCCAAGCGCCTCAAGAGCCAGCGTCGGGCCGCGCACGGCAAGCACCGAGGCGCCGGGATTGACGCCAGAGAGCACTTTGAGTAACGGTGCCAAAGCCACCTTTGATTTCGTGCGGCCAAGGGCGATCATGTAGCCGATCATGGGCTGTCCCCCGCCCCCGAAAGCGCCCGCACGGTTGAAGGGGATGATCTTCCGCTTTCCGGAGACGATTTCGGCAAGAATCTCAGCGCCTGCGGCATCCCCCAGGAAGCCCAGCATCACGGCATAATTCTGCTTTTCCACGTCCGTGGCCGCTGAGGCCAACGCCTCCCGGAGGAGCGGCACCGCGCGTGCCCGGTTTTCAGGGCGATACACGACATGCGTTCCCTTGAAGTCGCGCCCCATGGTCTTGACCGCCGCCGCAAGGACAGCGTCGGAGGTCACGTCGACATCCGTTTCCCACGTGAGTGCTTCCGGCCGGAGAATTTTCAGCTCCACCAGTTTTTTGCGCAACGCGGCAATGTCGATGTTGCGGAATTCACCGCCCTGACGGACAGCCATCGCCGCGGCCGTTCCCACGGCATATCCCATGTTCATGAGATCGGCCTGCATGCGTACCATCGGCAGGACATCCCGAGCACACCCGGTGGCGATCCCCACCACCGCGATACCGGACACCCCCTTGGGCAACAGGGAACGAAGCGGCACGTTCACATCGAACACCGCGTTGAGGCTTGTTTCACGTTTCATCTCAACCAGATCGGCACTGGGCTCAGAGAGGAAACGGAAATCGTCAGTCAGGTATCCGTGCGAATCCTGCCGGCTCCGGCACTGCACCACCACGTCCGGGAACGGACGGCGCGCGGTCACGTCCTGCGCGTTGACGGCATAGTCCGGCACGATCCGGCGGCGTTCGCGGGAATCCGGCATTTTGGCGAGATCCCACGCATTCGGCGCGCCGGCGCGTGCCCGGAGACCGAAAAGCCAGAGGTCATACGCGCTCGAATCGTCCACATAACCGAAGTCGGAATTGATGGTGCCGCGCCCGAGACGGTGCGGAGCCTGTCCCGCGCTTTGGAGCGCGAACTCGCTCGCCGAAAGAAATTCGGTTTTCGCACCCGCCGCGGCCGCGATGTCTGAATTGCCTGTCGCGTCTATGAAACACTTTGCGCGCACAAAGCCACAGCCCAGCGGCGTGGCGACCTCAACGCCGACCACCTGACCGTTCTCGACGATCGCGCCCGTTCCCATGGCCCCCAGCCATACCGTGACCCCTGCCTCGCGGCACCATTTACGCCAGGTCTCGGCCCGGCTGTACAGACCATGCTTCCCGCCAATTTCACGGTTCCCCTTTTTGAACGCCTCGGTGAACCCGCAGTGGTTCCCGTCGTAGTAACCCAGAATCATGCCGTCCGTGCCGACTCCGCCCAGCACCTGCAGATACTCGACCAGCAGCACCTTTGCTCCCGCGCGCGCCGCTGCAATGGCCGCGGGCGACCCCGAGGTCCCGCCGCCCACCACGACGACGTCGTACTCCCCCCAGAACGGAAGCTGCGACGACGGCTTGAAGGAGGACGCCCCGACGGCGGGCGCTTTCGCCGCGGCGCGTCCGAGAGCCTCCCCCTCGCGGATGCGCGTCTCGAGATCCTTCCACGTGGCGGTGCGCCACACCAGCAGGTCCGCATCATCCAGCATTCCCTTCACCCAGGTCTTTTCGCGCGCTTCCCACTCTGCCTCCGCGAAACTCGGATAGGTTCCGTCCTTCATCGGCAGGAGGAACGTGCAACGGTACATCCGTCCGGTGATGCCTGTATGCGAAATCGGGAACGGATCGCCAAACGGCTCGACCTGCATACCCGGCGCGGCGGGGGCCTTCCCCTCGGCGAGCACCACGCGCGAGAACTCCGCCTGCCCCCCCGTCACGGCGAGCCCCTTTCCGAAATTTGTCAACGCACCATACCGTGTGGCGTCGACCGTGCGTTTCGCGCGGATCATGTGACGGCCCGAACGGTTCACGATCTCGACACCGGCGATCTCCCCCCGGTCTGTCCGGAAGACTTCCCGTACCGCCGAGCCAGTGAGGAAACCGACACCGGCGTCCACCAGCTCGCGGTCGAGAGTCCGCTTGACCTTGAGCGGCGAGGGCGGTTCGGAGAAGGTTTCGGCATCCGCCAAGTGGAACCAGATCCGCGCCACATACTGGTGCTGGGCGTTTGCGGCCTTGGCCACCTTGATCTCCACCTTGCGAAAATCGGCGTCCACGGCCGCCTGCCAAGAGATCACGTCGACGCCCAGGTTCGGAGCGCCTGCAGTCTTCCCTCTGCGCGTCAGCTCAATCGTGCGCCCTTTGAGCGGGCCATCCAGCACACGGCAGGTCACGGCCCCTGTCGCCGCATCGCCATCCCGGGGGAACTTCACCTGCTTTTTCCCCTTCTTTTCGAAAACCACGACTTCGACGCGCGCGATTCTCGATGTTTTGCGCAACTCACACGCGTACGAGACATCGGCCTCGTAATAGACACCGTCCGTAGGATTGTTCGGCACGCCGGGCTCCGAGAGGCGCTCCCACCAGTCGTTGTGGGACCACCAGCGCGGATGGGGCGAACGATGGGACGGCGTATAGTCGAAGGCGGCCAGACCCGCCGTCACAGACCAGAGCTTGCGCACCAGCGGCAGTGTGGGTTTGGCACCGGAAGGCAGGCCGAGTTCCAGCGTGCCGGCCATATCCTCGCCCAGATACGGGTATGGGGTCACCAGATAGACGCTCTTGGCACCGGCCTGCTTCGCGGCCGTCGCCGCCGCAACGCCCTTAACCGTGCCTCCCACCACCAGCACATCCACCTCGTCCGGCATCACGGCGGGATCGCTTGCGGCGCACATCCCGCAGCACGCCCAACACGTCCACACAGCAGCCCACATCCAAACATAACGCATATCCATATCCTCATCCAACACGAAAGGACGGCCGCAACACCTACCGGTACCGTTTTCCGTCCATTATTCTCTATCGCACCATAATCATTGTGCCGCCACCAAATCCGACGATCGCCCCTGGTCCGGAGAAAACGGCCGGATCGGTTGCCGTGCCGTGTTTGCCGGTCGGCCACAACACGGAATCTATCCACAGTTGCCCGACACGAATCACGCCATCGTAGGAGAGGGAGACCGGCCACCGCGAATCAGCCATGAACACCATGCCCGCGCCCTGAGGCGTCACCTGCTCCGCGCGCATCGCGTAATGCAGGAGCCGCAGGTTGTCGATCAGCACACCCGATGCCGTCTGCTGTTGTGAATTGATTCCTTCGAATCGCAGCGTGTGTGTGCCGACCGTGAGCCGCGGCAGAAGGATCTCGCGCTGCACGAAGGCCTGGCTCATCACCACGACCACCTCGGCCTCAACCTCGTCGATCAACACACGGAAGTCATACGGGCCTTTGAGTAAATTGCCCTTCTCCGTCGCGTTAACCATTTCGAAACTCAAAACGTAAAGGCCGTCGATCGGCACCGTGATCTGGGTTTCCATATGCGCCACCCCCAACAGCACAGCCGTCTGACTCCCTTCCGGCGCAGCGTAGCGGGACAGGGACCCTCCTCCCGAAACCACACCGCCGTTGCTCTGGTAGCCGGCATAGTGATTGTCATCTGTATACGAAAACGTCCAACCGTTCACCGTCCCCCCCTTCACAATCGAGGCGGGTTCCAACAAGGGATCGCTCTCGAACCCCGCGAAGGGGATCGCGCCCGCCACCTCCACCGGCGCGGCACCGACCACACTGACCGGCGGCCGGAAAATCAGCAGCTCGCCGAAGATCTGATTCTCAAAATCCTTCTCCGGCTCGTCATCGCACATCTCACAGGTGAGACGCAGATACCGGGCATAAGGCCTGTTGGTGAACACCGCATTGAAGTAGTACGAACCGCTCCTTTCCGGTATATCTGCCACCGGCGTCCACGCTTGATTGTCGACACTCGCCTCAATCAGAACCCGTTTCGTTCCGTACCACTGCTCTGCAGAGGTGAACTTAGCGGGCCCCCACAAATGCAATCGCGCCCCCGCGAGACACTGGGACATGCCCAGATCAGCCAGAATTTCGGTGTCGCCGACCACGCGAATCCCATTGTTCGACACGTGGTCCCATGTCCGATCGGTCAGGCGCGGCGGCTGATTCGACCGGTCTCCGAAATTCTCCACTTGCGGTGCGGAAATCGTATAGGTGAAGAACAAGGGCTCCCCCATAACCGGTTGCGCCGTAGGCCCCATCAACTGGATCTCACTCAAAAGTTGCCGGGGCACATCCGCCCTGTCTCCTTTTAGACAGGTAAAGGACCAATAACGCGCCACCGTATTGGTGAGCAGGAAATCGAACCGGGTCGCATTCACGGGGAACGACTCATACGAATCTTGTTCACCCACGTACTGCCAGTTCACGCCGTCGAGACTGTTGCTCAAGATAACGCGCGCGGTGATATACCCGTTCGACCCGTTCGAGCGGAACGCATAGAGATAGGCACGCGAAACAGTCTCCTCTCGCCCCAGATCCACTGTGACCGTCACATTACTCGCGATCGCGTATCCCGGGTTGTCCGGATCCACCGCCTCCATGGTACTGGGCCCGTACTGCACGCTCTGATTGGAGGCATTCGTCCACCCACCGTCATACAGCTTATTC
>DAOTKE010000106.1:0-11605 GCA_035449085.1 Kiritimatiellia bacterium
TGCAAACAAAGCGTTTTTGGGTAAAATATACCGTTTTGGGGTGTTTTTGGGTGAGTGTTTTGGTACGATAGGGGCGCTTGATCAGTGTTGGCGTTTGGCAGGCCGTCCGAGCGCTGACGGGCTGCTGTGCTTTTATGAAAACTGTTATGACACATGTGAAAACCGCGCTGTCCGTCCTCGTTCCGCTGCTCTTGGCCTGCGTCTTGCAGGTCGGTTGTGACCGGGTGCCACAGGGACTTGAGCCCGAAAAACTGGTCTTATTCACGCCCGAGACCCAGCTCGCACAACCCGGTTCTTGCCAGACCAATGCGGTTCGCGTGGAATTGCTGAGCCGTGCCGTTCCGGGGGTGCTCGGCGGTGACGGGGTTGCGCATCCCATTGAGGGGGCTCGTCTCAGGGTGGAGCCGGCCGATCCCGCCAGCGGCATCCGCGCGATCCCTGCAGAGGGTGTCACCGACGCAGGCGGCACATGCACCTTCAGCGTCGAGCTGGGCAAGGGGTTCGGCGACCAGTATCTGGACATCGTCTGCGTGGATGCTCCGGAGGTTCGTCGCCGTGTACGTTTCGTGTCCGGCGTCACGGTGGCGAACGACCGGCAGGAGGGGACGGCCGGTCACCCGTTGCCGAAACCGCTGCGTGTCACACTGACCGCCCCCGACGGGACGCCTATCGGTGGGGCTCCAGTCTATTTCACACTCGCACATCAGCCAGGCAAGGCGGGCAAACTTTCGAAGAGTAGTGTCAAGACCGATGCCGCCGGCGTCGCCGAGGTGACACTCAAGACCGACCCAGATGTGACCGGTCGGTATGAGGTTCGTGCCGAAGTCGCAGATTCCGAACGCGGCATCCACACGCGCCCCTTTTCGATCGAGGCGCTCTCGATGTGCGTCTCGCGCACGCTCATCGGCGTGGTCGGAGGCCTGGCGATCTTTGTGTTCGGCATGACCCTGATGAGCGAAGGGCTGCATCAGGTGGCCGGCAATCGCATGAAGTCGGTGCTGGCATACGTCACGCGCAACCGCGTCGCCGCGATTTTTGCCGGCACGTTCGTTACTGCGTTGATCCAATCCTCCAGCGCGACAACGGTCATGACGGTCGGTTTCGTCAATGCCGGCCTGCTCTCATTACAGCAGGCCATCGGTGTGGTTTTTGGCGCCAACATCGGCACTACCGTTACAGGCCAGATGGTCTCTTTCAAGCTCGATGGCTTGGCACTGCCCGCCATTATTGTTGGCACGGGCGGACTGCTACTCGCGCGTCGGGCCGCCTGGCAGGGGGTTGCGCGTACCGGGCTCGGCTTCGGGCTGCTCTTTTTCGGGATGTCCCTGATGTCCGACGAACTGGCAAGTGTCAGTTCTTTCCCCAGTTTCGTGAATGTCTTCCATTCATTTGACTGTACACCGCAGCCTGGCGGGGCGATGCCGCTTGGCGCGGTGCTGGGCGCGATCGGCATCGGAACTTTGATGACCATGATCGTGCAGAGCAGCTCCGCCACGATCGGCCTAGCCATTGCCCTCGCCAACAGCGGGTTGCTCAATTTCTGGACGGCCGTGCCGATTGTATTGGGCGACAACATTGGCACGACCATTACCGCCATTCTGGCCTCACTCAACACGAACCGGACCGCGCGCCAGACCGCAGCGGCCCACGCCATGTTCAATGTGTTCGGCACCTGTATCATGGCCGGCCTTTTCTACGTGCCGATTGGTGGCATACCCTGTTTCCTTCATCTGGTCAACAGCGTGACCCCCGGCAACGTCTTTGTTGGCGAGAATCTCGGGCGTCACGTTGCGATGGCGCACACGCTCTTCAACGTGACGAATGTCGTTCTGATGACGCCCTTTATCGGTGCGCTGGCCTGGCTCTGCGAGCATCTGATCCCTGCCAAGAAGGCCACGACCGCGACGGTGCACCTCGAAAAGAACCTGCTCAATACGCCATCGCTCGCGCTCTTCTGCGCCATGCGCGCCTTGGCTGACATGACCGACACCGCCTGGCGGGCGGCGGCGTTGGCCCTGCGCGGTTACAAGGACGATAAGCCGGCCAAGGTTTCCGACATCGAAGCGATGGAGGATATCGTGGACCGCAATCAGAGTGAAATCATGGATTACCTGGTGCAGCTCACGCGCAAAGAACTGTCAGAAAAGCAGGCTGCCGCGATCCCGGTTCTGATGCACTGTGTGAACGACGCCGAGCGAATTTCTGATCTGGCGCTATTGATTGCACGCCGCGCTGAAACTCAAACGACTGCGGCGCGCTTCTCGAAAGAGGCGCTCGAAGAGTTGGAACTCCTGTTGGAAAAGGCCACCACCATAGCCAGTCTTACCCATGAAAGCCTGCAGGACGGACGCTTCTTGGCCAAGGCCGTGGGGATCGTGGTTGAGGATCTGGAGACGCTCGCCCATGCCTCGATGCAAGGCCATGTCGAGCGTCTGCAGAAGGGCCTCTGCACGCCCGAGCGCGGTCTGATCTACGTGGAAGTCGTCGGTGCCGTCGAAAACATCGTGCGCCATCTTGAAAACATTGCGCAGCGATCAGACCTGCTGACGGCGGCTGCCGTCTAATTTTGCACGCGGGAGATTTGCCATGCAACGTATCAAGTTCTGTTGCCGAAGCGTGTTGCTGACGTTGGGACTGTCGCTGGTTCATGACGTCGGTGCCGCGCCGTCGTTCCGCGCGAATAAGAAATATCCCGAACTGGGATTGAGCTTGCGTACGCTCGGTGGAGCAGTCCCCGAACCGTTGCCGCCGCACAAGACATACGCCTACACCATCACCCGCAACGGTGAGACGACACGCTGCGATCTCTACGATCCGTATGAACTCTGGTATGCCACCCAGCACGTCGGTCAGTGGCGCGATGACAACGGCAACCGGCTGATTCTTGGACGTGCCTCGCGACTCCTGCCGCGTGTCGAAAGCGACATTCCGCATGTCTCCCGTGAGGCCTTCGACGCAGCGTTCGCCGCACCAGACACGGCGTTCGATCCCAGCAGCCCCGATGCGCTCACCACTTGGCTCGCAGCGTTTTCCGGCGGCACACTGGGCTCGCCCGAAAAGGTGCGCACCGGTTTTTCTCTGCATGACGCGCTCTGTTTTCCGACCGATACCGGTGATACCCTCGTCTACGCCTTTCGCGCCAAACTTCGGACACCCCAAGGTGGAACCGAGCCGACCGAGTGGTTCTGTGCGGTGATTCGTATCGCCGATGGCACACCGAAGGCCAAAGTGCGCAAAGATTTTGAAACCCAGTTCTTGGCGTCAGTGGCCACGCTGCCTCGTCATGCTTCTTCAGGGGCTGGTGGGCAGGGCAAAACGTTGCGAACCGCACCTGCCGGTGCCGTATTGTCTGATCATCCTGGCCGCGCCGCCGCGCGGCGAAGCATCGCCAATATGAAAGACTGGTGGTACGCCGAAACGCCTGATTACATCTTCCTGTCGGATATTCGCAGTTCGTCCGGAAAGGCTTTGATCAAAGAAATTCAGACCACTCTGTCTGCATTACGCACCGCTTTCACCTGTCTTGTGCCGCCATTTGAAGCTGAGACCGATGTCAGTGTCGTGCGAATCTTCGAGAATGCCGAAGCCTACCGAGCGTATGTTGGCCCAGAATGGGAGTGGAGCGTCGGCCTCTGGTCGCCCATGCGGCGCGAATTGGTGATCCTCTCGCAGAACAAAGATATTGATCGGACGTTGGAGATCATCCGGCACGAAGGTTTTCACCAATACCTCTTTCACGCCACCCGCATGATTCCGCACGCCACATGGTACAACGAGGGGCACGCCTGCTTCTGTGAGTCCGCCCAGGTTGACAGTAAGGGGCGCGTCGAATTGACAGAAGGTATCCGTGCCGCTTTCCTGATCCAGCATCTCAAAGAAGTTGCGGCAAACCTGCCTGCTGTGCTTCGCGCCGATCGCTCGGCCTTTTACGAAGGCAAGGATGCACAACGTAACCTGAACTACGCCACGGCCTGGGGGCTCGTCTATTTTCTCCGTAAGGGTGCTCCGTCGCGACGGCTCTCCGCCTATTCGCAGATCCTGTCCACCTATCTGACGACTCTTGAGGTGACGCGTGACGCGGAGGCCGCCACCGCCGCTGCCTTCAAGGGTATTGACATGACGGTCTTCCAGAAGGACTTCGTAGAGTTCTGGGAAAAGGGACGCAATAGCGCACGCCGTTACGATCCGCTCGCAGCATCCGCTTCATCTCACTAATTCCAAACGCCTGATATCCCGTTATGCCTGATCTGACACTCACATCTCTTGCCAACCCCAAGATCAAACACGCGATCCGCCTGCGTCAGCGCTCGCATCGCGATGAGGCCGGACAGATGCTGATCGAAGGGTATCGCGAATGCCGTCGCGCCGTCGACAACGGGTATCGGCCGCAGATGCTGTTTTATTGTGAGGATCTCTGGCTCAAACATCTGAACGAGCCTGATCTCGTGCAGCGATGCAAGGACCTGGGGGCAGAGCTGTATGCCTGCACGGCCCCCGTCTTTCAAAAAATGGCCTACCGCGAGCGTCCGGACGGACTGCTGATGATCGGCCCGCAACTGAACAAGACGCTGGCCGATCTGCGCCTGCCGGAGAATGCGCTGCTGGTGGTCGCGGAGTCCATCGAGAAGCCCGGCAATCTCGGTACGATCCTGCGCTCAGCCGATGCCGCGGGTGTGCACGCGGTGATCGTCTGCGATCGCTGCACCGACATCCACAACCCCAATGTGGTTCGCGCCTCGACGGGCACGCTGTTTTCCGTTCCGGTGGTCGAGGCCGACAGCGGTGCCACGCTCGCGTTCTTGCGTGAACGCGGTTTCTGCATTCTCGCCACCACGCCACATACCGATAACCTGCACTGCGATGTTCCGCTCACCGGCAATGTCGCCATCGCGGTCGGTACCGAGCAGTACGGCCTGAGCGACAAATGGATGAATGCGGCAGACCTGCGCGTGCGCATCCCGATGTTCGGCTTGGCGGACTCCCTCAATGTCGCGTCGGCGACCACCATCCTGCTTTTCGAAGCCGTGCGTCAGCGTGTCGCCGCAGGACAACTCCAGGTGCCACCCGCCGAAGCCTGGCACGGCGAGCATACGTTTGACGCCTGACACACGTTTTTACTGGCGCAAGCGCACCCGTGGAGGAATTAGGAGTTAGGAGTTAGGAGTTGTTGAATGCCTTGTTTTCGGATGTTAAAACTCCTAACTCCCAACGCGGGCGAAGCCCGCAACCCAATTCAATCTCACACAAAGGCACAAAGGCCACAAAGGCTTCTTTTAAAACGGCATCCACCTTCGTGCCCGTCGTGGCTTCGTGTGAGAAACAACTTGTTTTTTATTGCTGGTGTTGGTTCGTAAGGCACTAACTCTTAACTCCTCCCTTAAATATGATCTTCCTCTTCCGTGTTGCGGGAGAATTCGCTATCATGTGAGCGATTTTGGAATCACGAACGGCCTATCAACACAAGGAAGCATCATGAGCGGGGCTCAAAAAAGCGAGATCGGCGACCGGATGGTCAAACGGTTCCCCCTGTATCTGCGCGTGCTGCGCGAGATGGCGGACCACGGCGAGATCTATGCGTCAGGCGCTGTGGTCGCCAAGACGCTATCGCTGGATCCGATCGTGGTCCGTAAGGACCTGTCGCAGACCGGTGTGCGCGGTAAACCCCGTCTCGGCTTCCCGCTGAACGAAATCATCACTGCCATCGAAAATTATCTCGGCTGGGACGCGCCCACCGAGGCGGTGTTGGCGGGGGCCGGCCGCTTGGGATCGGCGCTGCTGGGGTATCCGGGCTTCCGCGATCAAGGGTTCAAGATTCTCGCCGCGTTTGATGTCAACCCTAAGCGGCGTACGCTGATCGGCGGCGTCCCGGTCTACCCGGCGTCGCAGATGACCGAGACCGTACGCCGCCTGAAAGTTGTGTTGGGTATCCTTACGGTGCCGGCCGATCAAGCGCAGGGGGTGGCCGATGCGCTGGTTGCGGGTGGTGTGCGCGGCATTTGGAATTTTACGCCCGTACAGATTGCCGTGCCTCCAGAGGTCACGGTCAAGCGCGAGGATCTCGCAGCCAGCCTCGCCGTGCTTTCGCATCGCCTGCGTCGTGGAGACAAAGGTCGATGACCACCGGCATCGATGTCCTGCGCGCCAGACGCTTCGATCTGCTGCGTGGCCGTCGTGTAGGACTGCTCAGCCACCAGGCCGCTGTGACGGCGGATGGCTCGACTTCAGCCCAGCTTCTTCGTCGCGCCTTGGGCGCGCGCCTGGTCGCCCTCTACGGGCCGGAGCACGGTTTCTTCGGTCAGGCAGGTGCGGGCGAACACACCTATACCCGGTGCCATCCGGACTGGGGGATTCCGGTTCATTCGCTCTATGGAGAGCGCCGCACGCCCTCGCCGGAGATGCTGGACGGCGTTGATGTGGTGGTCTGCGACTTGCAGGATCTGGGCGTGCGTTGCTACACCTACCTCGCCACGCTGCGCAACATGCTGGAGGCGTGCGCGGCCGCACAGGTGGAGGTGATCGTGACCGACCGTCCGATCCCGCTGCCGCACACAGTGGACGGTCCGATGCTCGATCCGCGCTTCACCAGTTTTGTGGCGCCCTGTCCGTTGCCGATGGTCTACGGCATGACGCCGGCCGAAACCGCGCTCTGGCTGCGTCGTACACTCGATCTGAAACTCAGCCTTCAAGTGGTGGCTATGACGGATTGGCGGCGCGACGATGCCGCGTGGGACGGTTCGCGTCCCGCCTTTCTGCCGCCCTCGCCGGGCATCAAGACATGGGAGAGCGCCATGACCTACGCCGCCACGGTCTTCACCGAGGCGCTGCCCGGCATCGACTGCGGCCGCGGCACCAATCTCGCCTTCCGTGTGCTGGGCGCCTCCTGGTTGCGGGCGGAAGCCTTTTGCCAACGATTTGTGTGCCGGCCGTTGTCGGGGATGGCGTTTCATCCCTACCGCTATGTCGCCGGTGCGGGCTCTTACTCCGGCAGGGAGCTCGATGGTGTGCGCCTGACGGTCACCGACCCCATACGCGTCCGTCCGGCCGAAGTCTCTTTGATGCTCTTGCGCGCCTTGGTCGAGGACTACGGACAGACACGCGTCTGGCGTCACAAAGGCGCACGTCCCGCTTGGTTCGACAAGCTCTACGGCACCGACCGTGTGCGTGTGCAGGTGCAAGGCGACACGCCGCTCTCCACGATTTTCCGTGAGTGGCGTCAGTCACGTCGTGCGTTTGAACAAGCTCGTTCCAATTGCCTGTTGTACAGAGGATAAGGATGCCGTGCAATGTCCGGCAGTGGAGCTGGATCTACGGTACCGTTTGTGTTGCGGAGACACCATGCTTGTGAAATCCTTGTTGTGTCTGATCGGAAGTTGCGTCGCGCTGGCCCATGCGGCGCCCATCACCTTCACGCACATGGCCGATGCCTCGGCGGGTGAAGCCGTAGGCCCCAATCTGATTGTCGTGGCAAATGACGAGGATAACCTGTTGCGCGTCTTTCGTCTGCCGGACGGCGGCGCACCGGTCATGGAATGGGATCTCGCCCCGCACATGGCGCTGGAAAAGAAATCGCCCGAGATGGACATCGAGGGTTCGGCCCGCATCGCCGACACGGTCTACTGGATCACCTCGCACGCCCCCAACAAGACCGGCAAGGCGCGTCCCAACCGCAGACGCTTCTTCGCGACGCGTGTCCGCATGAAACAAGGCATGCCGCATTTCGAGCCGGTCGGACGGCCGGTGACAACGTTACTGGATGAGCTGTCCCGAGACCCGCGATATGCGGCCTTCGGCCTGGACGCCGCCGCGCTCAAGCCGCCCAAGACGCCGGGCAGCCTCAACATCGAGGCCCTCTGTGAAACCCAGGGCGGCGGGCTGCTGATCGGGTTCCGTTCGCCCCTGCCCGGCGGTTCCGCGCTGCTCGCCCCGCTCGATAATCCGGCTGAGACGGTCAACGGCCAGCCACCCCACTTCGGCGCACCGGTACTGCTGGATCTCGGGGGCAATGGCATCCGCGCCATGATCCGCACCGCCAACGGTTTCCTCATCCTGTCGGGCTCGCCGCTGAGCGGTGGCGAGGCGCGCCTCTACGAATGGGACGGAAGAAGCGACACGCCGCCCGTCCTGCTCCCTGTCCGTTTTCCGGCCGACACCACGCCCGAAGGCCTGACCGCGATCAGGCGCGATGGCGCTGCCGACGTTCTGGTGCTCAGTGATGACGGCACGCGGCCGGTGGACGGACAACCGGCCAAGACCCATCCCGATCCCGCCCGCCGTACTTTCCGCGGCTTTCTGCTGAGCACGCTCACACACAAAGAAAACCCATGACCCCATGCCAAACGGCTGCGCGTCACTGCTGAGACGACGGCGTCCCCCGGCTGCTTGCTCATCACCGGATGAACCGTTCTTGTTCGCCGATTCTGTAGAGGTGCGTCTTGGTGCGCACGATCAGGTCGTTGCCGAGCACGGCCGGTGAGGCCATGCATCCCGTGGCCAGGCGGTTGTCGGCCAGTTTCTCAAAGGTCCGGCATCCTGCGCGCAAGACGGTGGTCTTGCCCGAGACGCCGAAACAATAGATCCGTGCGCCGTTACGCAACAGCGAGGCCTGATAGTTGCCGCCGATCATCTGCCGCCAGACCGTCTTGCCGGATGCGATTTCGAAACAGGTGAGGGCCCCGTGGTCGGATACCATGTAGGCCAGATCGCCGTATGCCACCGGCGAGGACGTCAGCGGGACATCCTTGCCGCTAATCCGCCAGGCGATGTGACTGGCCGTCACGTCTCCGATGCCGTCAGGCCGAATCCCCAGCATCTCTGCCCCGCCGTGCCCCGTGACCGTCAATACGAGCCCGTCTGCATAAATCGGACTCACGGCGGGGGTGTGCGCGGTGTGGGTCACACGCCAAAGCTCCTTCCCGTCCTCAGGCGCATAGGCAAAGAGCGCGGTGGAGGCCGCGCTGATCATTTGCTGCCGTCCATTCACCTCGATGACGATGGGCGTGGCGAAGCCTTTACGGAAGTCGCCTTCACGCTTGGGCTTGCCATTCGCATCGAGATCTTTCCACGCGATCGCGCGGTCTGTCCGCCAGACGGTCTTGCCGGTGAGCGTGTCCAGTGCGATGACATACTGTTGATCGACCCCGTCAAAGGTGAGAATGAGCCGATGGTGGTGAAGCAGCACCGAAGAGCCCGGCCCGCGATAATGACGGCACCTCAGATCCTCGCGCTTCCAAAGGATCTCTCCGCTCGCGGCATCCAGGCACGCTGTGCCGTAACTGCCGAAGTGGACATAAACCCGTCCGGGTTCAATGGCCGGCGAGGGGGAGGCGTATCCGTTGACGGAATTACCAAGCGGTTCCGGCGCTTCGCACCGGAAAAGCGGCAACGCATGCAGAATGCGTCCGGACTCGGCATCCACACCATAGGCTGAAAAAACATGCCCGTCACGCGTGGCACTGGTCAACCAGACACGGCCCTCCATCACCACTGGCGTGGACCAGCCGGAGTCCGGGATCGCTGTTTTCCAGCGGACGTTATTGGTCTCACTCCAGGTCAAAGGCAACGTGCATGCAGCGGTCGAGCCGTCGCCGCGCGGCCCGCGAAACATCGTCCAAGCCTCTTCGGCCGCCCCAAGACAACCGACCGCTAACGTTGCCACCCATCCGCTGATGATCATCATCTTCATGCCGGAAAGCATGCCGGAACCACGTAGCGGAGTCAAGATCGGGCGCTGGGACCGACATCCACGATCTGCAATTCCACGGAAGATTCGCCGCCAGACGTGTTTTCCCGCAACTCCACGACCGCATCGAGCGGGCCCTGGGCCGACCGTAAGGCTTCGACCTCGCAACCGTTGCGGAACCACACGCCACGCGGCAAAAGGCGTCCGCTCCGCTCGAATACGCACAGCAGATGCTGCCCCGACGCGCCGATCGGACGAACTTCTTTCACCGTCAGGCGGCGCAAGCCCCAGCGCGGTACCGGGTTCCCGTTCCCAAACGGCGCAAGACGCTGAATCTCGCGGTGAAGTTCCAGTGTCAAGTCTTCGGGCTCGAGCCAGCCGTCCACCGTCAGTGTCCGTGACGGGCAGCCGCCTGCCGCAGCCGCCTGCCGCGAGCACGCCTTACAGAACAACCGTTTGAAAAGATCGAACGCGCCGGGTCTGACATGAAACCCCGCCGCCCGCGCGTGCCCGCCATAACCGGCCAGCGCTTCGGACGCATCGGCCAGCGCCTTAAGCGCGTGATACCCCTCACCGGCGCGCAGGGAGCCGCGTCCCGCGCCGTGCTGGTCAAAAGACACCACTGCGGCCGGTCGGCCGGTGGCATCGCACAGCCGGGCGGCCACGATGCCGATCACGCCCGGGTGCCAGCCCTCTTCACCGGCGTGAGGCCCGTCTCCACCTACGACGACGGCGGCCCCGTTGAAGGTCGCGCCCTCGGCGTCCAGTCCGCACTGCTTGCGCGCGGCCAGGACGATGCGCTCCTCCACGCCGCGCCGGCGCCCGTTGAAAGCCTCAAGCTGCGCGGCCAACGCGGCAGCTTGATCACGCTGATCGCGGTCGCGCGTCATCAGCAGTTCGAACGCCGTCATGGCCGATTCCATGCGCCCGGCCGCGTTGATGCGCGGGCCGAGGATGAATCCGAATGTGTAGGCGTCTGGTGCGGTGATCGTCTGCTGCGCGGCGCGCGCCAGCAGCGCCTGAAGGCCGGCCCCGGCATAACGCGGCCAATACTTCAACGCGTTCCAGACCAGCAGGCGGTTCTCCCCGGTCAGCGGCACGATGTCGGTCACCGTCGCAAGTCCCGTCGGCACCAGCAGCTCGCCGCCCAGAGACGCCCCCCGATACCAGCCTTTGGCCCTGCCGATTTCCACCAGCGCGTGCGCCACCTTGAACGCGACGCCTGCGCCGCACAGGTGTTCCGCCCCCGGCGCCGCGCCTACCTTGGGGTTGACGATCGCCGCAGCCTCCGGCAGAGGGCCGTTGGGTTCGTGATGGTCGGTGATGATCACCTCGACCCCCAGGCGCGTGAGGTAGGCGACCTCCTCCGGCGAGCTGATGCCGCAGTCGACGGTCACGAGCATCCCGGGCAAACCTGCACGTTCGCGCAAACAGCGCTCCAGTGCCGCGCGCGTGAGTCCGTAACCCTCAGGATCGCGCACCGGAAGGAAGACTTCGGCGCGGCCGCCCAATCGTCGTAACGCGGTCACCAGCACTGCCGCAGCGGCTACGCCATCCGCGTCGAAATCTCCATACACCACAATGTCACGCTCGTCTTGAATCGCCTTCCACAGGCGTTCAGCCGCAATCCGAACCCCCGGGAAGTCACAGGGATCGCCAAGGTGTTCGGTTAGGCTGGGGTTCAGAAATCGTCGCGCCTCAGCAGGTGTCGCCACGCCGCGCGACACCAGAACGCGCGCCACCGGCAGCGGAAGGTTCAGCGTTTCGGCCAGTCCCCGCGCCGCATCCGCGTCGGCGCAAACTTCGTTCCATTTGAATTTCGGCAACATATTGCAACGATTATGCCTAGGCGTGGCGGGGCACGTCAACCTTCAGGGCGTTTTTATTTGAACGGTTTTTGTGCGGTGAGGGATCGCATGGCGTACG
>DAOTKE010000107.1:0-11460 GCA_035449085.1 Kiritimatiellia bacterium
GTTCGTATATCAACACGACGTACAATTCCAAGGGCCTTCACTACACCTATCGGGGTGGATTGCGTACGATGCCGGTCAGCGGCGGCAAGCGGGTGCACGACGGTACGGGCGATGCAGGGAGTGACGCTTTCGATTTGAACCCCGTTGCCGGCAGCACCTGGGATCTCGCGGGGTTGTATGATGCCGAATCCGGAACGATCGGCGGAGGCGGTGTCGAGGGCGTCCTGTACGTCAGCGTGCTGGTGCGGGCGCATTATACCAGCGACGGCACATCGGAGCGAAAAACGGGAGAGTTGCCCTATGGACGCCACTTCGGTTTCAGCCTGTGGCGGGGAACGGGCACCGAAATCTTGGGTATGGGGAATGAATGGGGGGCGTATGCCTACAGCATTTTCGGCGTGACCGGCAAGCAAGATTTAAGGGATGCGTCGGGTGGCACGACGTACATTAATGTGGACCGTGACGTGCGTCTGATGGTGGCCCGTATCGCGTTCCATGCGCATGCCGCCGATGACATTGCTGTGTGGCTGGATCCCGATCCCGCACGAGGTGACGATCAGGAGGACGATGTGCGGCGCTATCTCGGCACGGCAAAAGGCGATCTGAGTTTCGACCGCGTGGCCTACCGGGCCGGCAATATTCCCGTGGTCAACGGTGTGGATTTCGACGAGGTCCGTTTTGGCACGGACTGGGACAGCGTGGCGCCCGGCGTCACCGACAACGTGGCGTTCTGGTATGACGGGCAGAGCTGGTTCTCCACCTATGTGAATACCACTTTTGACCGCAATGGCCTTTCGTACACAATGGCCAACGGGGGGCAGATGCCTGTCTCCGGTGGCAAACGCGTGACGCCGGGAACCGGAGAAAGCGGTGCCGACATTCTGCCGCTGAATCCCACTGCGGGCAGTGTGTGGGATCAAGTCGGTCTCTACGACAGCGTGTCCGGATTGATCGGTGGCGGCGAGGTCAGCCGAGTGCTCTATTTCAGTGCGCTGGTGCGTTCGGTCCATGGGGCCTCCACCGTGACGGAACCAAAAGATAATGGCACCAACTCGCCTCCATTCGGCATGGAGGCGTTCGTGCAGATTACCCGACCGGGCCTAGGGAGCTTGGGGGCGCTCGGCATGGGCAATGGTTGGAATCAGTGGGCCTACAGTATCGGTGGTGTCTTCGGTTCAACTGATCTGAAGCAGACAAACGGCACGACCTTTGTGAGCGTCAACACTGCCACGCGTTGGATGGTGGCCAAGATCACGTTCAAGCACATGGTGCCCGACACGGCCACCATCTGGCTCGACCCCAATCCTGATCACGGCGACAATCAGGCGGGAACCGTGTGCCGCGCGACGGTGAATGGCGACTTCAGCTTCAATCAGCTCGCGTTTCGTTCCGGCAACATTCCGGGGCTCAACAGTTGGGAGTTTGATGAGGTGCGCTTCGCGACAGACTGGCGCGGTACGGTCACCAATCTGCCGTCGTTGCAACAGGGTGTGATACTCAAGGTGCGATAACACTTACTCATCGGTTGCGGCCTCGATGGCCAGCCGGACACACTGAACGACGGCGGCCAGCGTCGCGTCGTCCAACTTCTCGGCGCGTTTGAAATCGAACCCGGTCAGAGCGTCGCGTAGCTCAGAGGAGAGGTTCCCCTGCGCCCGCAGCGCACGGATTTTCTCGGACTCTTCGATGCCGTCACGCAGCATCTCCCAGCGCACCGACGAGCGCGGGCCGGGGTAGAGCAGGAAGGTGTCGCCCGGAGGCCAAGGGCCGAAACTGGAGTCGAAGAGGGGATCGCGCGGCCAATTGACAAACGACCAGCGCAGAAAGCCATCGAGTCCGTTGGCGGCGGCATAGAGTCCCAGCCAGACGGGCTCGGCCGTGGGACTGGTTGTGAAGGTGTTCGGACGGCGCGGGCCGCAGCAGACGTAATAGGTCGTGATCTTGCCCTGAGCGCGGCGCTGCGCGACCTCTTCCAGGAACGGCGCGTCAATGTGTGCGATGAACTGGCAGTAGTTGGCGAGCTCAATCCCCTTGAAATAACTCGGCGGATGGTTGCCGGGCATGGCGATCTTGATCCCCGGCGCGAATTTTCTGACGCAGTCCGCTGTGGCCCGGGTGTCTTCCGGGCCGCGTTCATCCATCGCGATGTAGGTGTCGTTCAGCCATCCCTTGCGCTTGAGATGGCGCTGGAAGTCTTGCAGGAACGGCCCCCAGTACGCCTCGTGTTCCGGCGTGCCCGGCTTAATCACAGGGCGTACGATGTCGCCGGTCTGCCCGTCGGTGTACGAGACGCGGTTCCCCCAGGTCGCCATGGTGTAGCAGTGGATCTGCGGCCCGATGCCGCAACGCCGTCCGAAGGCGACGTACTTATCGAACAACGTGTAGTCGAACGTCCAGCCCCCGTCCTTGTTTTTCACGCGCGGGATCATGGTGTGATAGGCGTCAAAGTTCTGGTGATTCCACGGTAGATCGGTGATGGTCACGGTCAGAACCTTCTGGCCGGCGTTGCCCAGCTCGCGGTAGATAGGCTCCAGAAAACCGTAGTGTTCGGGCGAGAAGGGCTGGACGCCGTGGTAGCGCGCGACAGCCCACGGATGCTGCCAGAGATCCAGATGGAAGGCCCAATCCTCCGGATCAGGCAGGCGGGCGCCGACGACTTTCAGCTCCAGCGGGAACGCGATCTGGCGGCCGCCCTCGCCGGTCACGGTGAGCTGTCCGCGATAGAGGCCCGGCTTGGTACGGGCAGGCACAGAGACCGTCAGCCAGACTGGACGGAATCCGCCGGGCGGCAGATCGACCCGCTCGGCGGTGTCGAGGATATCGCCCACCGACTGCTTGTTGGCCAGCACGTAACGCACGAAACGCGGCACAACCGCCGACGCTGGAATTTCGGCACCGCGCTCATTCCGTAACGCGGAAGCGCTCAGGCGCAATTGCGGGACCGGATCGGAGGACCAGACCACGAACTGGCCGTGCACGCGTTCGTTACGCCAGGCGGTGGCGCGCCAACATGTGTTCGATTCATCGCCTTGCGCGTTCTCCGCCGTGATGTGCTCCAGCGGGGCGCAACGGCCGCGCAGGCCGGGCGAGAAGGCAGCCGGGGAGACCTGGAATTCTACGATGTGGGCACCGGCGCCGCGCACGCTGCTGTCGGTGACCGTCACGCGCAGCAGGCGCGCTTCGACTCGCTCCATGAACGGGACGATGAAGCCCTCGGAGGTTGACGGTTTGTCATTGCTCGTCCAGTCGGCGACGCGCGTCCAGGCTTTACCGTCTGACGAGGCCTCAATGAAAAAGGAGTAGACGCGCGGCTGGCCATAGTAGAACCAGATGCGCGCGGCCTGCAACGATGCCGGTTGCTTGAGTTCGATCGTCAGGACTGCCGGGAGTTGCTCGCAGGCCCAATGGCCGTTGGCGTCGATCTTGCCGTCTGTGACAAAGTGAGGGCCACGGTCACTCCATTGACCCGATACGCTGAGCTTGGCATCGTGTAACGGATTCGCGAGTTGCGGCGTGACCGGTTCATAGGTGTCGTAGCGCCAGTTGAGCAGGGTCGGGTCGGCCGCGCCCCACCGTGCCCATCCTGACGTGAGCATCAGCGTCAACAACAGCCGATTCAAACCAAGACCCCGTTTCCCCATGCGTTGTGTTGCTGTGCTCATCGGACACTTTCGCTCGTTGTTTTGTTTTAGACGCCCCAGCACCACCAGACAAAGGCGCAGCCGGCCAGAACCGCCGCGATTGTGAAGGGGATGCCGATCGACATGAAGTCGCGGAATGTGACGGTGTACCCGCGCTTGCGCAGAATGCCGAGGGTCACGACATTCGCCGAAGCGCCGATCGGGGTGAGGTTACCGCCGAGGCAAGCGCCGATCAGCAGGCCGTACATCATCAAGGGCATGGGGGCGTGGATCTGCTCGGCCACCTTCTGTGCCACAGGGATCATGACCAGCAGGTAGGGGACATTGTCCACAAATCCGGAGACAACCACCGAGAAAACGACGATCATGATGAAGGCGAGCACCGCGCTGCCGCCCACAGAGTGGGCCATGAAGGCGGAGAGCTTGTCCATCCAGCCCGAATCGCTGAGCCCGCCGACCAGCACGAAAATGCCGATGAGGAAAAAGGTTGTATCCCAGTCCAGGCCCGAGACCAGTTTGCGCGTGCTGCCCCAGCGTGCGACGAAGCGAAACCAGCTCAGCGCGACAACGGCCAGAACCAGCGTGTAGACACCGGCAAACCAGGCGAATTCCGGATCAATGGTGGTGGCGAAGGAGAGTCCCACGACCAGGAAGCCCAGCAGAATCGCGGGCACCCAGGAACGCGCCTTCTCCTTGAGAATCAACTCAGATTTTTCGCGGTGTTTATGGAAGACGAGTCCCAACACGACCAGCGAAGCGACCATGCCGAGTTCGACGGCGAAAAAGATGCCGGGTTGTCCCTGATACGCGAAGAAGTCCCAGAAGCCCATGCGCAAGTGGCCGGCCAGAATCATGCTCGGCGGGTCACCGATCATGGTGGCGGTCCCCTGCAGGTTGCTGCTGACCGCGATGCCGATTAAAAGCGGCACCGGGTTCATCTTCAGTTTGTCCGCCAGACTCAGCGCGACCGGCGCCACGAGCAGCACCACGGCGACATTCTCGACAAACATCGAGATCAGGCCGGAGAGCACGCATAGGGACAGCATGGCGACGCGCGTGGACTTTGAGCGGTCGACCAGCCACTCCGCCAGTACGGCGGGCACGCGTGAGAGCAGGAACAGCTCGGCGAGGATCAACGTCCCGAAAAAGAGCCCCATCACGTTCCAACTGATCTTCTCGCCAAGCGCCTGTTGCCAGGTCAACACGCCGGTCGCCACCGTCAACAATGCGCCGGCGCAGGCGGTCCAGGAGCGATGATTCGGCAGGACCACGAAGAGCGCGTAACAAAAGACAAAGACGGTCAGGCTGATCCAGGCGTGTGTCATAGTAGGCGGAAGAATGACGCTCGTGAGGAACGGTTATTCGGCGCGCAGCAGGAAGAAGCTCTTCTTGCCGCTGCGCAGAACGGCAAGACGGCCTTCAATCAGGTCTTCCGGCGTGAAACGGCGGTCAAGTCCGCCCGCCTTCACATTGTTGATGCTGAGTCCGCCCTGCTGTACGAGGCGACGCGCCTCGCCTTTACTGGTAACCATCCCGGCGGCGGCAATGACCTCAAAGGCCGGTTTGCCGAGGACCTCGGTAGCCGGCAGGGAGGCGGAGGGGACATTGGCGAAGATCGCTTCGAGATCGGCAACGGCGAGACCGTCGAGCGAACCGCCGAAGAGAACCTGCGTGGCCTTCTTCGCCACGGCCAGGCCTTGCTCGCCGTGGACGGTGCGCGTCAGTTCCTCGGCCAGCACCTGCTGCGCCTCGCGCCGTTCGGGGGCGGTGGCGACCGCCTGCTCCAGTTCGGCGATACGCGCCATGGGCAGGAAGGTGAAGATCTTGAGGTAGCGGATGACATCCGCGTCCATCGTGCGCAGGAAGAACTGGTAAAAATCATAGTAGGAGGTCTTGCGCGCATCCAAGAAGATCGCGTTACCCTCGCTCTTGCCGAATTTCTTGCCGGTGCTGTCGCACACCAGCGGGAAGGTCATGCCGAACACTTCCTGCCCCTCGATGCGCCGCACCAGTTCGGTGCCGGCCGTGATGTTGCCCCACTGATCCGAGCCGCCGATCTGCAGCGTGCAGCCGTAGTTTTTGTAAAGATGGTAGAAATCGTAACCTTGCAGGATCTGGTAGCAGAACTCGGTGAAGCTCATGCCGTCCTCGGACTCCATGCGCTTCTTCACGCTGTCCTTGCTGAGCATGACCCCCATACGGAAATAGCGGCCCACGTCGCGCAGGAGGTCGATGAAGGTGAAATCCTTGAACCAGTCGTAGTTGTTGACCAGGATGGCCGGGTTGGGGGAGGTCGGGCTGAAGTCGATGAAGCGCGAGAGATTCTCTTTGATGCCGACGAGGTTGCGCGCAACCTGTTCCGCGCTGAGGAGATTGCGCTCTTTGGATTTTCCGGAAGGGTCGCCGATGAGTCCGGTGGCGCCGCCGACGAGCGCGATGACCCTGTGGCCCGCGCGCTGCAGATGGGCCAGCGCCATGATGGTCACAAAGTTACCGGCCTGCAGGCTGTCATTGGTAGGATCGAAACCCGCGTAGACGGTCAGCGGCGAGTCCAGCGCCTTGGCCAGTTCCGGGCTGGTCATGTCTTCGAACAGGTGACGGGCTTTGAAGGTGTCGAGAATGTTGGACATGTTGTTTCCTACGGAAATGTGCGTGGGGGGTAGGTTACAGGTTACAGGTTACAGGTTGCAGGTTACAGGTTGCAGGTTACAGGTTGCAGGTTGCAGGTTACAGGTTACAGGTTAGGGGTTACTGGCTACGAATTCAGATGGGACATCATCAAGCGAAGCCTCGTGAACGGAGTCATATTTCAGGCCGCGTCGCTCCGATTGCTGCAGGTATCCCATAAACGCGCCGATCTTTTGCTTAGCGGTTTCGCAGTGCGCATAGAGCAGGTCAAACTGTTCTTGGCTGATATAAGCTTGATCCAAGGCGACATAACAGTGGGATTGGACCTCACAGACCGATCCATTGGCGATCGACAAGAACTGGACAAACTCTTTGTTGCCTCCGCGACCAAAACCCTCCGCAATATTCGCCATGATCGAGTTGGCCGCATCGCGGATCTGAGCTTTCAGATCGTAATCGGTCTTAAACCCAGGCAATCGTGTCAGCGTATAGGTTTCGCGGGAAACCTGTCGAGCCTTCTGCCACGCGACAATGTCCTCGAAGCGTCTAATGGAAGCCATCGTCATCTCCAACGTGTAACCTGTAACGTGTAACCTGTAACAAAAAAACGGGGCGCCTGTTGCCAGGCGCCCCGTATGGCTTACTCGGCGCCGGGACGCCACTCTTCGCTTTGCGCGAAGGCGTCGTCGAAGGCCGCCGCCAGACCCACCAGGTTCTCGCCCGGCTTGAGGTCCGTGATGCTCAGGTCGCGCGTCAGCTCCGCGATCTGGCTCTCGTTCATGGTGACGGCCTTGATGCTGAGGCCGATGCGGCGCTCGTCGCGGTCGATCTTCACGATGCGCGCCTCGACATCCTGCCCGACCTTGAGGGCGTCCTTGACCTTCTCCACGTGCTGGTCGCTGATCTGGGAGATGTGGACGAGCCCGTCCACGCCGTCCTCAAGTTCAACGAACGCGCCGAAGGAGGCGATCTTGGAGACCTTGCCCTTGACGATCTGGCCGATGGCGTAACGGCTGGTGATCGTGTTCCACGGGTCGTCGCTGGCCTGCTTGAGGCCCAGGCTGATGCGCTGGTCGGACGGGTTGACCTCGAGCACCACCGCGTCGACCTGCTGCCCCTTCTGGAGGACTTCGCTCGGGTGGTTGATCTTGCGCGTCCACGACATGTCGGAGACGTGGATCATGCCGTCGATGCCCTCTTCCAGTTCGACGAAGGCGCCGTAGGTCGTGAAGTTGCGCACCTTGCCGGTCACGCGGCTGCCGACCGGGTAACGGTCCTGCACGGTGTCCCACGGATTGGCTTCGGTCTGGCGGATGCCCAGTGCGATCTTCTGGTTGGCGGCGTCAATGCTGAGCACCACCACGTCGACCTCATCACCGACGTTGAGCACGTCCGAGGCGCGGGCCACACGCTTGGTCCAGGAGAACTCGGAGACGTGCACCAGGCCTTCGATGCCGGGCTCGATCTCGACGAACGCGCCGTAGGGCACCAGGTTGACGACCTTGCCGCGCAGACGGCTGCCGACCGGGAAGGTGCTGCCGATGTTGTCCCACGGATTCGGTGTGGCCTGCTTGAGGCCCAGCGACACGCGCTCGCGCTCCATGTCGACGTCGAGGATGATCACATCGAGTTCCTGGCCGACCTTGAGCATCTCGCACGGGTGCTTGATGCGGCCCCAGCTCATGTCGGTGATGTGGAGCAGGCCGTCCAGCCCGTCCAGATCCACAAACGCGCCGAAATCGGTGATGTTCTTGACGCGGCCGTGACGTTGCTGGCCCTTTTCGATGGTGCCGAGCAGCTCGCGCTTCTTGTCCGCCAGGCGCTCTTCGATCAACTCGCGGCGCGACACGATGATGTTGCGGCGCTCGTTGCTGATCTTGATAACTTTGAACTCGCAGGTCATGCCCAGATAGGGATCGGGGTCGTGCACGGGCGTGACATCAACCTGCGAGCCGGGCAGGAAGGCATCCACGCCGTCCACGCTCACGATCAGGCCGCCACGCACCTTGCTGCGGATGGTGCCGGTGACCACGCCGCCTTCCGTATACTTGGCAAGAACCGCATCCCAGCGCAGCTTGTCGTCCGCCCGGGACTTGCTCAACACCACCATGCCGGAATCGCTCTCAAGCTGCTCCAGCAGCACGTCGATCACGTCGCCGGGCTTGATTTGGCTGGCGTCCTCGAACTCATTGGCCGGAACCACACCTTCCGACTTGTAACCGATATCAACGAAAACCTCGTTGCCTTTGATGCCGCTGATGGTACCCTTGATGATGGAGCCGGCCGTGAACTGATTCATGGTCTGGTCCAACGCTGCCGCCATTGCGTCGTACATCGGACCGGTCTTCGGTTTTGCGGCCGTGGGTTTACGGATTGCCATGTGAATTGTGTTCCCGTCTGCCGGAAGCGTTGTGCAAAGCACGTTGTGCGCCGTTGCGGCGCTGTGATGTTCCGGCTGACGTTTTTGTGTTTGTCTGTGACTGTTCGTGAGGGCAGCGTGACCGGTCACCCGACCGGGGCCAACCACTCGTTTCTGTCCTGTTGCTGGACAAAGAATGATCAATTTACCAAAAAGGTTCCCCGTCAACAAACCGAAAAAAATGAAATAATTCCACATTCCGCTTGCCTGCGACGGGCGGCCTGTGGCATGATAGCACCAAATGACCACCCCTTTCATAGCGTTTAACCTGCGACTTACCGGCTTGTGGCTGCTGTGCGGCCACGGGAGGTTTGGCGTGTAGGTTTTTCGCAGTGTAAAGATCAGGCCAGAACTCCCGTGGATCAGTGAATGCTGACGCGGGAGTTTTTGTTTTCCCGGTGACAGCGCGGCGGGCCGCGGGAGAGACGGCGAGAAATCAGTACGAGAACAGCCCCTTCGGGGGTACGAAGAGGAAACCGACCATGAACGAGAGTCCCAACATGCGACGCATCTATGTGTTCGACACCACTCTGCGCGACGGTGAGCAGTCACCGGGGTGCACCATGAACCTGCGCGACAAACTGTTGGTTGCGGAACACCTTGAGGCCCTGCGCGTGGACATCATCGAGGCCGGTTTCGCGATCGCCTCTTCAGGTGACTTTGAGGCGGTCAAGGCGATCGCCGGCGTGGTCAAGGAGGCCTCGGTGGCCAGCCTGTGCCGGGCGCTGCCCAAGGATATTGATTGCGCGTGGGAGGCGGTGCGCGGGGCAAAGCATCCGCGCATCCACACCTTCATCGCGACCTCGCCGATCCACATGGCCTGCAAGCTGAAAATGTCACCGGACGAAGTGTACGAGCAGGCGGTGGCGATGGTCAGGCACGCGCGCAACCTGTGCGGCGATGTCGAGTTTTCGCTGGAGGATTGTTCGCGCAGCGAGCGGCCGTTCATCTACCGTGTGGCGGAAGGCGTGATCGCGGCGGGCGCCGGGACGGTCAACATTCCCGACACCGTGGGCTATGCCGTGCCGGAGCAGTTCGGTGAATTGATTGCCGACATCCGGCGCAACGTGCCGAACATCGACAAGGCGCGGCTGTCCGTGCATTGCCACAACGACCTCGGGCTGGCGGTCGCCAACTCGCTGGCCGCTGTGCGCGCCGGCGCCGACCAGGTCGAGTGTACGGTCAACGGGATCGGCGAACGCGCGGGCAACGCCGCGCTGGAAGAGATTGTCATGGCGCTGCACACGCGGCGCGAGTTCTTCCAGGCCGAGACGAACATCGATACCACCAAAATCTATGCGACCAGCCGCTGCGTGGTCACCGTCACCGGCAGCCGCGTACAGGCCAACAAGGCCGTCGTGGGGGAGAACGCCTTTGCGCACGAGGCCGGTATCCATCAGCACGGCGTACTCGCCAATCCGCTGACCTACGAGATCATGACCCCCGAGTCGATCGGCCTGCCGCGCAACAAGATGGTGCTGGGCAAGCACTCTGGGCGTCACGCCTTCGAGAGCCGTCTGAGCGAGCTGGGCTTCCACCTGGAAGAGGCGCGCCTCAACGAGCTGTTCGTCAAGTTCAAGGATCTGGCCGACCGCAAGAAGACGGTGAGCGATGCCGATATCGAGGCGCTGGCGCACAACGTGCAGACGATGGTCACGGAGCGCGTCAAGCTCGACCGTTATAACGTTACGGCCAGCAACGCGATCACGCCGGTCAGCACCATCCGCCTGCTGCGCGATGGCAAGCTGGTGGAGCATGTGGCCGCGAGCGATGGCCCGATCAACGCCTCGTTCAAGGCGATCAACCAGTTGCTGGGGCTGAAGGTCACGCTGGAGAGCTTCCAGCTCAACGCCATCACCGGCGGCACGGACGCGCAGTGCGAGGCGACGGTGCGCGTGCGCGACGGCGAGCGCGTCTATCACGGCCGCGGCATTTCGACCGACGTGATCGAAGGCAGTATCCTGGCCTATCTGCAGGCGCTGAATGTGCTGCTCGAAGAGCACAGCGGCAAGCGTGCGGGCGCGTGATCGAAGGAGGGGTGTGATGAACCCGCCGCTCTCCAAATGTGTCATCGTGGCCAACGGCGCGTTCCCGGCGCATCCGCTGCCGCTGGCGGCGCTGCGTTCGGCGCGCCGTGTGGTGTGCTGCGACGGCGCGGTCGAAAAACTGGAGGCGGCGGGCTTCGCGCCGGACTGGATCGTGGGGGATCTCGACAGCCTGTCCGACGCGAGCCGCGTGCGTCATCGGGACCGTCTGGTCGCCGTGACGGAACAGGAGAGCAACGACCTGGCCAAGGCCTTCCGTTTCTGCGTGGAACAGGGCTGGCGTGATGTGGTGATCGTCGGCGCCACCGGCCTGCGCGAGGACCACACGCTGGGCAATCTCGCCTGGCTGGTGGATTTCGCGCAGATGCTACATGCGTTGGGAGTGGGACGTGGCGGCGGCCGCGTCGTGCTGTTGACCGACACCGGAATCTTCACGCCGGCGCTCGCCTCCACGCAGTTCCGGTCACACGCGGGACAGCAAGTCTCGATTTTTTCGTTCGAGTCTGGTGTCAAAATATATGCCGAGGGTCTGAAATATCCGCTCGGCAATGTGCCTTTCACCCGCTGGTGGCAGGCCACGCTGAACGAATCGTTGGGCGAAGCTTTCAAGCTGGTCTTCGAAGGCGGTCCGCTGTTGGTCTTCCAGACCTATTAATAACTCGTCCTTGGGGAGTCAGCGGTTCCAAATCAAGAATTCTTCGAGTTGCGAGGCTGCTGGATAGCGCGA
>DAOTKE010000108.1:0-11426 GCA_035449085.1 Kiritimatiellia bacterium
CACCGTCCACCGTCATCCCGATTTCCGAGGGAGCGACCAGAACCTGCCCGTCCCGAAGCACGTCATAGGCAAGGGGCTCCACATAAAGCCGGATCTGATTCCGCCCGTCAGGCGAAGAAGCCGTCGCAACTCTCTCCGCTGCTTTCGCGCAAACGCAACATCCCGCCACCATCGCCAGCATCACCGTGTTTCGTGTCATTTCGTTTACTCCTTAAATCCGTTCCCCTCTTTTGATGACGTGTAGCGTAGGCGATGCGTCAAGGCGGGTCAAGTGCGATTCAATCGTCACGGTGATCGGTTAGCGACGGGGGCTGAGGGTTGATGCAATCGGCATGAGATCGAGACCATCGTCTCCGCGTCGGCGCATCATCCCGCCGTACAGGATATCCAGAATATCTTCCGCAGGAACGGTCACCACCCCTGACACTTGCCTATAACTTACATCAAAGTTATCCTCATTTACATTCCCGTGCGAAACGCGGGCGGCGGGCTAACCGATTACGGTCTTGGGAGTTGCGTTTGGCAAAAACGAAAATCGAGGTTGACGGAACGCCTTCGAATGGGGATGATAAGCTTTCGTATCCTGCTAAAAATGAATGTTGGTAGAAAACTGGCGCGGAGCGCCGGATCAAGGAGGACGGTAGAATGATGGGCACAAACATGAATCGGCGGCATTTTCTCTCAGTCACGGCGGCGACGGCCGTCGGCACCTTGGCGGGCTATGCGACTGGCCAGCAGCCGCGTCGCATCTCCCCGAACGGCAAGGTCGCGCACGCCTGTGTCGGCGTGGGCGGCATGGGCTACCATGATCTGACGAACTATAAATCACACGCACGTACCGAGATCGTGGCGATCTGCGACGTGGACAAGAACCATCTGAACAGAGCCGCTGAGTTGGTGCCGGACGCCCGCCGCTACACCGATTGGCGCGAGATGCTTGCGAAGGAGGGCGACCGTATTGATTCGGTCAGCGTCGCGGTGCCTGATCACATGCACGCGCTGATCGCGCTGTCTGCGATGCAGGCGGGCAAGCATGTCTATTGCCAGAAACCGCTTTGCCACGATGTGGCCGAATGCCGCGCACTTTTGGAGGCGGCCCGGCGCACGGGCGTGGTGACGCAACTCGGCACGCAGCACGCCTCGGGTGCGGGCGACCGCATTGGCGTCCATTGGTTGCGCGAAGGTGTCATCGGTGCTGTGAAGCGGGTGATCCTCTGCTCCAACCGTCCTGGTGCGATTGACGACTACCGGCTCTTGGGGCCGCGTCCGGCAAAGGGCGAGTCTGCGCCCGAGCATCTGGCGTGGGACCTGTGGCTGGGCACGGCGCCTGAGCGCGAGTACGCCCCGAAAATCTACCATCCGGCGAAGTGGCGCGCGTGGCAGGATTTCGGCACCGGCTGGTCCGGCGACATCGGTTGCCACATTTTCGATGCGGTGTGGAAGGGCATGGATCTGGGCGCGACCGCCCCCCTGACCGTCAAGGCGGAGGTCCAGGCATCTTGGAAGGGTGACCGTGCACGGCGCGCCGACGTGTGGCCGCAGAGTGACCACATCACTTGGACCTTCCCGGGATGCAAGGCCAGCGACGGCAAGCCCTACACGATGGAGTGGTTCGACGGCCTGATCTTCCCGCCTGAGGATGTGCAGGCTATGGCGCGCGAGGCGGGGTTCAACGAGTATCCGGCCGAGTCGGCCATGGTGATCGGCACCGAGGGCGCGATGCTGCTGCCGCACACCTCCGGGCCGGTACTGCTGCCGAAGAGCAAGTTCGGCGGCCATCCCAAGCCGAAGATGCCGCCGCGCAACCACTACCACCATTTCCTGGATGCCGTGCTCGGTGTCGAGATGTGCGAGTCGCACTTCCAGCAGACCGGCCCCATGGCCGAGACGATCCTGCTCGGCACGGTCGCGATCCGCGTGCCGGATACAGAGCTGGCGTGGGACGCCCGGCAGTTGCGCATCACGAATTCGGAGGCGGCGGACCGTCTGCTGCGCCGGACTTACCGCAAGGGCTGGGAAGCGCCGGTTTCGATCTGAGTTTCGCTGAAAGGAAGACGACATGGGAAAGACCTCGGTACGGGTGGGGCTGGCGGCATGCGTGGTGGCTGGCATGATGGGAGCGGGGAGTGTGCGTGCGGCGGCGGAGATTCCGCTTCCGGAACATCCGCGCCCGGATTTCCAGCGCTCCGCATGGCAGAACCTTAACGGAGCGTGGGGGTTCCGTTTTGACAAGGCGAACGTCGGCATCGGCGAGGGATGGGCCGAAGGCAAGACGGCGTTTCCGCTCACGATCACCGTACCGTTCGGCTGGGGATCGGCGTTGTCGGGCGTCAAGAACGAGGCCGATATCGGCTGGTACCGGCGTACGTTGAAGGTGCCCGAAGCATGGCGCGGTCAGCGTGTCTTTCTCGTCGTCGGCGCGAGCGACTGGCACACGACCGGCTGGCTCGACGGCCAGCAGGTCGGCGTGTATCAGGGGGGGTATACGCCTTTCGCCTTTGACTTGACCGACCATGTGAAGTGGGGCGCGGAACAGACGCTCGTGTTGCGCGTCGACGACACGCCGCACGGCTTCAGGCTCACGGGCAAGCAGGGCTATGGCAACGTGCGCGGCGTGTGGCAGACCGCCTATCTTGAGGCGCGTCCGGTTACAGCGCTGGAGCGCGTGCACTTCGTGCCGGACATCGACGCCGGTCGTGTCCGGGTCAAGGGCCGTCTCAGCGCACCGGCACCGACGGCGGCGCGTTTCACGCTCGCCTTCAAGGCCGGCGATCGCGCCGAGCCTGCTGTAGCTGAGATCCCGCAAGGGCAACAGGTATTCGAGCTGGATGTGCCGCTCGCCGACGTGCGGCTGTGGTCGCTGGAAGACCCTTACCTGTATGAGGTGACCGCCACGCTTGCGTGCGGCGGCCAGACCGATACGGTCGCCACCTACTTCGGCATGCGCAAAATCAGCGTGGTGGATCTGCCGGGGCTAGGGCATCCCTACATTGCGCTCAACAACAAGCCGCTTTATCTCAAGCTCGCGCTGGATCAGAGTTACCACCCGGACGGGTATTACACTTTCCCGACCGACGCCTTCATGCGCGACGAGATTCTGCGCAGCCGGTCGATCGGGCTGAACGGGCAGCGAATCCACATCAAGGTCGAGGTGCCGCGTAAGCTCTACTGGGCTGACCGTCTAGGCATGCTGATCATGGCTGACGTGCCGAACAGTTGGGGCGAGCCCGATGCGCCCATGCGCGCCGAAACCGAAGTCGCGTTGCGTGGCATGATCGAGCGCGACATGAACCATCCCTGTGTCTTCAGTTGGGTGGTCTTCAATGAGACTTGGGGACTCCGCACCAAAAACAAGGAGGGCAAGCCGGTCTACCTGCCTGAAACGCAAGAGTGGGTCGCTTCGATGGTCAAGCTCGCGAAAGCGCTGGACCCGTCCCGCTTGGTGGAGGACAACTCGCCCTGCAATCATGATCACGTGGTGACCGATATCAACAGTTGGCACGCCTACCGTCCGGGATACAAGTGGGAACAGGAGTTGCAGGATGTCTGCAAAAACACCTTCCCCGGCTCGACATGGAACTATATCGGTGGGCGCAAGCAGGGGCGCGAGCCGTTGCTGAACAGTGAGTGCGGCAATGTGTGGGGCTACAAAGACAGCACTGGCGATGTGGATTGGAGTTGGGACTATCACCTGATGATGGATGCCTTCCGTCGGCACCCGCAGTGTTGCGGCTGGCTCTACACCGAACACCACGACGTGATCAATGAGTGGAACGGCTATTGGAAGTTCGACCGTTCCGAAAAATTCACGGGCATCGAGGAACTCGTTCCGGGCATGACGTTGCGCGACTGGCATGGCGATCTCTATGTGGCCGTCGGCAAAGAGTTGTGCCGCGAGGAGCGCCCCGGCGCCAAGGTGTCGGTGCCGCTGTATCTCTCGGCCTTGACCGACCGCTTTGCTACCGGGCAGCGCTTGGCCTTGCGCGCTTCGTTGCGGAGTTGGGACGCGTTCGGTGTCGAGCGTGTGGTGCCGATCGGGAGTGCGCGCGACATGACGGTGAAGGCGTGGCAGTGCGGTCCGCTGGATCCGCTGGAGGTCACCCTGCCTGCGGAGCCGTCGGTGTGCGTCGTGGCCGTCTGGCTGGAAGATGTGATCGGCCATGTCTTGGTGCGCAACTTCACCACCTTCGCGGTGCGCGACGGCGAGCAACCACGTCAGGCGCGCCTCATGCGCGATGGCGCGACGGTGCAGGTGGTGCGCGTCGCGCCCAAGGCGTTCACAGCGTCAGAATGGTCGATGAAGCAGTGGAATGTGTTTGACGGACTTAAGGTCAACGGCGCGGGCAAAGGCTTTTTCGAATACCGGTTGCCATGGCCTGCGGGTCTGCGCGCCGAAGGTGTGAGCAGTGCGGTGTTCATGGCGGAACTCTCGGCCAAGCGTCTGAATGGCAAGGATACAGCGGGCGCCGCCAACATGGATGGCGACTACATGCGCGGTTTGGGCACGCATGACCCGAGCCGCAACCCCAACTCGTATCCGATGACCGACACATATCGCTATGCGGGCGCGGTCCGCGTGAGCGCAGGCGGTCGCGTGGTCGGGTTTGTCGATCTGCCGGATGATCCAGCCGACCACCGCGGGATTCTTTCGTGGCAGGCGCAGAAGCAGGACGGGACACTTTCGGAGGCTGGCTCCTACGGCTATCTGGTCTCCGTGGCGATCCCGCAAGCGCTGTTGGCGCAGGCGGAAAAAGAGGGACACCTGACCGTACGGATTGAGGCGGACGAAGCACTGGCGTCAGGACTCGCGGTGTACGGCGAGCGCTTCGGGCGCTATCCGTTGGACCCGAGCCTCATGCTGACGCTGCGAGGCGGTCAGCCGTAAGTTGTGGTTGCGTATAACAGGGCAATTACGTTTGCGTCTTTTGGTGGCGGTCAATTTTGGGTAGTGTTGTCCGGCGTGGTTGGGTGTGCACACGAGAAAAAGGGAGAGGTTAACATGAGACAGACAAGCCGACTTTTTCAGCGAATTGCCTTTGCGGTGGTTCTGGGTGTCTTTGGGGCATGGGCCCAGACGGATGGTGTTTGGCAGGGGGCCACTCCTCAGTGGTCGTATCCCGCAAACTGGGAAGGCGGGATTGTGCCGGGCAATGGCGGAAGTGTAGTCTTCAAGGGTGACGTCGGGGTCTCGCTATCGGTGAGCAACGATGTGCCGGGGCTGGTGCTCGGCGGACTCAGCTTCAGCAGCAATGTGACCTGGGTGCTTCAGTCCGGGTGTCCGATTACGCTTGCAGCCGATGTTGGCTCGACCAACACGGTGTATGTTGAGCGAGGTAGCGTGGAACTTCAGGGCCTGCTCGGTCCCGGCGCAGGTGTGTTGCGCAAAATCGGCGTAGGGTGTCTAAACTTTCCCAATACCGAGAGCCCCTTTAACGGGTCGTGGTTGGTGGAGCAGGATCGACTGGAGATCAGGACCGGCACCTCGCTGATGACCGAGCCTGCGGTCTATCGGCCAGACGCCCTGATCCTGAATGGCGGCACCATCAAGAACTATGACTCGTCGCCGGTTTTCCCGCCGACAATGGGTATCACGCTGCTGGAACACGGCGGGTCCTTTGCGATTGGCTGGTCCGATGACAAGACCCTGACCTTCGCCAGCCCCATCACCGGCCCCGGCACGCTTTTCCTGAGCCGGAACAACGGGCGCTTCCTGTTGTCCAATCCGGCCAACGACTATGCCGGCGGTACGGTCGTGGGCACCAACGGCCCCGGATATCACATCAGTGGCGCACCGTACAATTTGGCCTACTTGCAGCTTGCAGCCGACGGCGTGTTGCCCTACGGCGTCGGCAAAGGCGGACTCACGGTGGACGGTGCCTGGCGCGGTGTGGTCGATCTGGCCGGTACCAGCAACCGGGTGACCGAACTGGTCGTGACCGCAGGCGGGATTGTCACCAACCGCGTGCCGACCGATGGCGCGCTCTATGCCGACGCGCTGGCGCTGCGCGGCGTTCTGACGCACGGCACACGCATCGTCTGGTGCGGCGGTGCGTTCGATGTGCAGATGGCCGATGGTGCAAGCGCAGGCGTGGTGGCGATCCCCGAGGGCGCGACGCTCACCGTGACCAACCAGCAGGCGTTGGGTGGCGCGACGCTGCTGCTGGACGGCAGCGCGCTGACGCTCTATGAAACGACGGCGGCGGAGCGCGCCTTTTCAACCAACAACGGTGCGATCTGCGTCGGTCCCGGCGGCGGCACGGTCACTCTCACCGGCTGCTCGCCGCTCCCCGTTTTCGTGGCACCGGGCGGTGTGACCGCATCGGAAGACAATCTGTCGGATGCCGCACTGGCGGTCAACACGTCGGTCGCGATCGGTTCGAGTAGTACCGTGCCCGCTTTGTTCGATGCCGCTGTGACGGTACCGGCAGACGCAAGCATCACGTTCCGCGACTCGGTCTGGGTCCGCCGTCTGCCGTCTGCCGGTACTTGGGCCGTGGCACCGGGAGTGGACGCCGTACTGGAAGGCGACGCGCTGGCGGGCTTGCAGACGTTCCTTGATGCGGGCAGCGCACTGCGGGTGGTCACCGCGAATCTGGCGCACTTTGATGGTGGCCTCACGCTTGACACCGGCGAGACAACGATCTACGACACGCGGGCCGTTGTAGACAATGCAGTTGTCGATTCGCCGCTGAACACGTATACCGTGACCCATCCCGTCACGCTGAACGGCGGCACTCTGACGTTTTCCGGACAGGGGAGTGTGGCCCATGCGGGCGTGATCGCGGGTAACGGCGTGATCTGCGTCGGTTCCAGCACAACGGCACTCACCGGCAATAACACGTTCTCGGGCAGTGTCACCGTGGACGGCGGCACCTTGCTGATCGGTAACGACAACGCTTTGGGCGCGGCCGGCAACGCGGTTACACTCACCGACAGCCTGCTGAGCACCGCATCGGGGACCACGCTCACCCTGCAGCAGGCGGTCTCCCTGACGGATGGTGGTTTCCATGTCGATGGCGGCAGTCTGCGCTTGTCCGGCGGCTTGACGGTGAGCGGTGTCCTCGACAAGCAGGGAAGTGGCGAGTTGATCATTGAAAGCGCCTCGCTGAATGCGCCAGACGGCCTCACTCTGAGCGGCGGCGCGGTAGTGCTCGAAATCGCGGCTGACGCGACTTATACGTTGGAATGGCTGGCCGGGACCGCCGATCTAATCGTGCGCGGCGGCGGTCGGCTCGCAGTCGGCTCGGTAGCCGATTACAGCGGTTCGATCGTACTGGAAAACGGAGTGTTGCTGGAGGATTTGGCACCGGCCAGTCATCCGGTGTTGTGGCTCGATGCTTCGGCTGCGCAGACGCTGGTGCTGAAGGAGGGAACGAGCGATCAAGTGGTCCGTTGGAATGACGTGCGTGACGGCGCGACCGGTTCGGCCCATCCCTATGCGTGGCTCAATGAGTTCTCGCCGAACCTGGGAGGCCCCGGATATAAGACCGCCCTGCCGCCGGTGGTAGTGCCAAGTGCGTTGGAGGGGCAGCCGGTTCTGGACTTTGGCGTCTATCACAGTGGTCAGTGGCTGGAGTTCGGCCCGGTTGCGAATGCGCGCACCTTCTTCTGGGTGATCGGCTCGCAGAACAGCGGCGGTATGCTGATCGGGTCGCCCAACAAAGCTGGCGTGCGTGGCGGCGCGGTCGATGGTGATTTGCAGGCGTCGGAACCGATCTTTGGTCCGGGGTCTTGGGTCTCGCCCGAGTTCAGGGAAAGCCAAGTCTGGGTCGACAGGTTTGCTGTCAATCCTACCATCACCGGCTTGAGCGGCGGCTACCAATTGGTCACGGCGCTCACCACCGGCGAAGTGACGGTCAACGGGCTGGCCAAGGACATGCGCACGACATTGACCGGCGGGCACGCTGACGGGGCAAAACGCAGCGGCGGCCAGCGGCTGGCCGAAGTGTTGATCTATGACCGCGTCCTGACCGAGGAGGAGCGGCAGACGGTCGAGGTCTACCTTATGCGCAAGTGGCTGGGCGGGAGCGGCGGTATGCGCGTGCGCGCGGCTGACCTCACGGTGAGCGGTACGGGCGGCGTGCAAACACCGCATGCCAGCGTGACGGTGCCGTTCGAGCGCATCACCGGCAGCGGCACCCTGACCAAACTCGGGGCCGGCACGATATTGGTTGAGGCACCGGAACTGTTCAACGGTACGTTGGCGCTGGCCGAAGGCACGTTCACGGTGGACGGTCTGGCAGCGCGGCTCACGGCGCAGGCGACCGATACCAATCCGGTGCCGGGCGCCGCGTTTTGGGTCGACGCCAACGTCGCCGACAGCTTCGGCACGGATGCTGCGGACCGTGTCTACTGGCGCGATGTGCGCTGGGACGGAACGGACGCCTATATCGTGGCGACGCAGCGCTGGGCACATGCGCCGGTGCTGTTGCCCAACGAGATCGGTGCGTTGGCGGTGGTGGATTTAGGCCCCACCAACACACCGACGATTGCCAAAGGCCTGCAGTGGTCGCGCACGCTCGAGAACGTACGCACGGTATTCTGGGTGATCGGCTCGCAGCAGGGCGGCGGGGTGCTGCTTGGCAGCATACAGAACGAGGACAACACGGGTGACAACCACTTTGCGCGCGGTCCGGTCGCCAGTGCCGCGACGCCGCTCTTCTGGCGGTATGCCCACGGATCGATAAAGGGCTGTCCGACCCGCATCGACGGCGTCTCCGTGGACAATACGATGGTCGGCCTGTCTGGCGGCTATCAGGTGGTGGCACTGCGCACGACCGGTGATGTGATGGCCGGCCAATTCGCGCATGACCGTTGGCTGACAGAACGCGGCGGTGGCCAGCGGCTGGGCGAGGTGATCGTCTATACCAATGCGTTGAGCGATACCGAGATGGCTCAGGTCGAGGCGTACCTCATGCAAAAATGGCAGCGTCCCTTCACGCGCGATGTCCCGGCGATGTTGAACCATGTGGCGGTGCCGGCGGAGGGCGAGCCGCCGCTGGCCGGGACGTTGCATGTGGGCGTGCGCGACGTGAACGTCGGTATCCTGAGCGGGACCGGTCTGCTCACCAAGACCGGCGCGGCACCGCTGAGCCTGTTCCAGTTCCAAGATTTCGCGGGCTGGTTGGATGTTGTCGAGGGGCGCGTGTCACTGGCCGGCTGTACCAAGGTCGAACGCAACCTCGCCTTCTGGGCGGACGCCAGCCGCGGGCCGTCGCTGGTGTTTCAGCCTGGCTCGTCGAACGCGGTTATCGGCTGGCGTGATGCGCGCGATACCGATCCGGCCGTGACCAATTACCCGTATGCGTTCCTCAACCCGTTCGTGCCCAACAACAAGGCATCGGGCTATCGCACGGCGTTGCCGCCGACACTGGAACCGGCGGCGCTTAACGGTCGTGCGGTGCTCGACTTTGGCGCTTGGCGTAGCGGCCAATGGTTGCAAATCACGCCGGTGGAGAATGCGCGCACGATCTTCTGGGTACTGGGATCGCAACAGGGCGGTGGCCTGCTGCTGGGCAGCAGTGCGCACAATCTGATCCGCGGACCGGCACCGGGCACGCCGGCGATGGATGAGGCTAATGTCACGTACGATTGCATGATTTGGAATGCCCAATGGAGTGATGACGCAGTGAGGCTAGGCGAGACCTTCACCAACGGCGTATCTGTCGGCACCGGCACCTCGACGCCGCTCAACGGCGGCTACCAAGTGATTGCTACGCGCACGACGGCGGGACTGAAGATCGACGGTTTGGCCAAAGATATGCGCGTGCTGCCAGGCGGACACGCTGACGGGGTGAATCGTAGCGGTGGGCAGAAGCTCGCCGAATTGCTGATCTATGATGACGTGTTGACGGACATCGAGATGCTGCAGGTCGGAACCTATTTGGCGACCAAGTGGGGACTGGCATCGGGCGATGGCAGCGGCACCGGTACCGGAGGGGCCTCGGCTGCGCTCATGACCCTGACGTTACGAGAGGGCACCGAGCTACTGTTGGGCGGCGGCGAATACGAGTTGGGTACGTTCGGCGGCGCCGGCGCGGTGTCGAGCGGCTCGCTGACGGTGAACGGCATCAGGCAGGTGTCTTCCGAAAACCCGACGGCCGAGCTGTCATTGGCCGGCCCGCTGACAGTCAACGATAGCGCGACCTGGCATGTGGCCGTTGGTGCTGGTAGCGTCGTACCGTTGCGCACGGCGGGCGGACTCACTTTCATGGGCGGCGGGACTGTGACGATCACGGATGCGACCGCGTTGCCGGACGAGCCGACCCTGCTGGCCGAAGCGGTGGATGGCGCGTCACTGGGCGGGTTCACTGCGGGGGCGTGGACCGTGATCGCCGACGACGCCGGTCGCCAGATGCGGCTTGTGGCCGATGGCAACGCGGTGTACGTGGTGCCTTCCGGCAGGGGAACGGTGTTCCTTGTCCGGTAGCCGACTACTTACAGTCCCATGTCTTCGTTGACGACCAGCACATGGAGGTCGGTGGCACCCGGCTTGCTGTCGATGATCGTCGTGACATGACAGATGCGGTGCGGCGCGTCGCAGTCGTTGCAGAAACCGGTTGCCGCGCACGGCGTCTCCCGCTCCAGCCGCATGGCGTTGGGCGGTGCGGCCTTGTCCTTGATGCGACGGATGGCGTCCGCGATATCGCCTTCAACGATCTTGTTGCGGCCCACCACCACGATCACCTTCGTGGGGCCGTAGATCATGGCCGCGACGCGGTTGCCGTGACCGTCGATGTTGACCAGGCATCCATCCAGCGTCACAGCGTTTGTGCCGCTCAAAAAGAGGTCGCAGGTCTGCTGCCGCTTCATGAACGCCACCCGCTGCTCGGGTGTCAGATCCGGGGCACCGTGGTTCAGGATCTCCTTGCCTTGCTCAGCCAAACGCGCGGTGATCTGGAGGTCGGCCACCGAGAGCGACCCGCCGAAGCCGATGCTCTGCGCTGACGCGGCCTCTTTCATGATGTAGTCGGCGGCCTCCTTGGCAGTGGCACAATACACCGCAGTGAAATGTTTCTTGGCCAGGTTATCCACCACCTTACGGCATTTTTTCTCCGAGGTCCAATTTCTAAGTTCCTGTGTACGAGGTAACATAAGCACATCCTTTCTCTAAAATTGTTAGAACAATTTATGTTATGCCATCCGTTTCATTTTTCGTCAAGGTCAACTCGTTGACCGTAAGTAATCCGCAGTTGGTGACAGGGGGGATGCGAAGATCATGCGTTTCTGGCGAAAAGGCTGTGAATTTTTCGCCTTGCGTTCTATCTGCCAGTGAGTATAAGATGCACTCAACGATGGAATGCGGCGTTGTTGCTGGATGGTAGTCAGTAGGCCGCGTGCGAACGAGAGCCGCTTGGCGGACAAGAAGAGAGAGAACCGGAGGACGAGAAGAGAACCGAACCCCATAGACTGATTTGATTTTTGCG
>DAOTKE010000109.1:0-11422 GCA_035449085.1 Kiritimatiellia bacterium
GGAGACCTAACCGCGTTGGCGGGCATTGGGGTCAGTGAAAATAACAAATAATCGAACGCAACATGCCGCCGCCGCGCGGTCTCAGAGCATCGGTTGTTCCTGATCCGCCTCCTCAATCGGGGTTGCCGCTTATGCCGTTCGAGGGAAGGGATGCTGACCTTAGCTTTGAAAAGAACGCTCAACGTTCAACGCTCAACGTTCAACGTTCAAGTTTCGTAAGGGGTGAAAGCGATGCGCCGGGCGATCTGCCGGAACACAGGTAGTGCATCTGCGTTGAGCGATTCTCATCGCGGACGAGGCCGTCCGCGCCCCCGGCGCTCACCCCGCCACAATGTTAATCAGGCGGTTGGGGACGCAGATGACCTTGCGGACCGTCTTGCCGGCCAGGGCGTCGCGCACGGCATCCTGTTCCAGCGCGAGTTGCCGCATCGTGGCCTCGTCGGCTCCCGACGGCATCATGACGCGCGCCTTGGGCTTGCCCAGCACCTGCACGAGGATCTCCACCTCGTCCACCTTGAGGTACTCCTCGTTGTAGGTCGGCCAGGGCTCGTAGGCGAGCGTCGTGTTATGGCCGAGCCGCTCCCAAAGCTCTTCGCACAGGTGCGGCGCGAAGGGCGCCAGCAGCAGAACATAGGTTTCAGCCGCCTCGCGCGGCAACGGCTTGGCGTTGCCGGAGAAGGCGTTGATGAAGATCATCATCTGGCTGATGGCCGTGTTGAAGCTCATCGCCTCAAGATCGTCCGTCACCTTCTTGATGGTGGCGTGCAGCAGGCGGCGCTGCTCTTCGTTCAACGGATCATCCGTGATCGGCTGCTCCGCCACCATGCGGAAGGAGCGCTTGAGGAAACGGAACACCCCTTCCACGCCTTTGGTGTTCCAGGGCTTGACCGCTTCCAGCGGTCCCATGAACATTTCATACAGGCGCATGCTGTCCGCGCCGTATTCGCGGATGACATCCTCGGGATTGACCACGTTCTTCAACGACTTGGACATCTTCGCGGGAAACTCGGTGAGCTTCTCGCCGGTCTCGGTGTGGAAGGCGCCCTCGGCGCGATGCTCCACCTGTTCCATCGGCACCAGCGCGCCGCGCTCGTCCTTGTAAGAGAGGCCCAGAATCATGCCCTGGTTCACCAGCTTCTGGAAGGGTTCGCGGGTTGAGACGTAGCCCAGATCGAACAGCACCTTGTGCCAGAACCGGGCGTAGAGCAGGTGCAGCACCGCATGTTCCGCGCCGCCCACATACAGGTCCACCGGCATCCAATACTTTTCTTTGGCCGTGTCGAACGCGGCGTGCTCGTTGCGCGGGTCGATGTAGCGCAGGTAGTACCAGCACGAGCCGGCCCACTGAGGCATCGTGTTGGTCTCGCGGCGTCCCTTCGCGCCGGTGACCGGATCGGTGAAGTCGAGCCACGCGCCGGCCTTCGCGAGCGGCGGCTCGCCGGTCCCGGCCGGCTTGAAATCCTCCATTTCGGGCAGCGTCAAAGGCAAATCGTTCTCGTCCACCAGACGCGTGGAACCGTCCTCCATGTGGATCACCGGGAAGGGCTCGCCCCAGTAACGCTGGCGGCTGAACAGCCAGTCGCGCAGCTTATACTTGACCGACGCCTTGCCGATCCCGCGCGCGGCCAGCCACTCGATGGTGGCGCGCTTGGAATCCGCCACGGCCATGCCGTTGATATCGAGACCGTCGGCGTTCGCGGAACCGATCATGCGTCCATTGCCGGTCCAGCAGACACGGCCGGCCAGAACGTCCTCCACCGCGACACCTGCAGCGGCGGCCTCAGCCGCGTCGGGCTCGATGATGCAGATGATCGGGATCCCGAATTTCTGGGCAAATTCAAAATCGCGCGTGTCATGTGCCGGCACGGCCATAATCGCGCCCGTGCCGTAGCTGATCAGCACGTAGTCGGCGATCCAGACAGGGATCTGTCCGCCGGTCACCGGATTGACCGCATACGCGCCGGTGAACACGCCGGTCTTCTCGGTGTTCAGCTCGGTGCGGTCCAAATCGCTCTTGCGTGCCGCCGCCTCGCGGTAACGCTCCACATCGGCCCGCTGCGCGTCGGTCGTGATGCGCGCGACCAGCGGATGCTCGGGGGCCAGCACCATGTAGGTCGCGCCGAACAGGGTGTCGGGGCGCGTGGTATACACCGTAATTTTTTCGCCGCTGCCCGCGACTGTGAAATCGACCTCCGCGCCTTCGGACTTGCCAATCCAGTTGCGCTGCATCTCCTTGATGCCTTCCGGCCAGTCCAAGCCGTCCAGATCCTCCAACAGGCGCTCGGCGTACTCCGTGATGCGCAGCATCCACTGGCGCATCGGCTTGCGGATCACCGGATGGTTGCCGCGTTCGCTACGCCCGTCGATCACCTCTTCGTTGGCAAGCACCGTGCCCAACGCAGGGCACCAGTTCACCGGCACCTCGGCCACATAGGCCAGGCCCTTCTTGTAAAGCTGCTCAAAGATCCACTGTGTCCACTTGTAGTAGCCGGGATCGGTGGTGTTCACCTCGCGGTCCCAGTCATAGCTGAAGCCCAACGACTTGATCTGCTCACGGAAGCGATTGATGTTGCGCTCCGTCGTGACCGCGGGATGCGTGCCGGTCTCCACCGCGTACTGCTCGGCGGGCAGCCCGAAGGCGTCCCAGCCCATCGGGTGCAGCACGTTGAAGCCACGCATGCGCTTGTACCGGCACAAAATATCTGTTGCTGTGTACCCCTCGGGATGGCCGACGTGCAGCCCCGCGCCGCTCGGATACGGAAACATGTCGAGACAGTAGAATTTGGGCTTCCCCGGTTCAAAGTCGTTCACTTTGAAGGTTTTATTCTTTTCCCAATACGCCTGCCACTTTTTCTCGATCGCGGTGAAATCATACTCGTTTGTCGTCATAACCGATTCCCATTGGTTAAAGAAAACGTGATTGTACCATGCACCCCACGAAACATCCACACCGAGCGAAAAAGCATTGTTTTCCGCGAAGTGCACGGAAGATGTATTTACTTGGTTCAACAGGCACCTGAAAGGCGACCCCGCGCCGGTCCTGGATAACGTCACCGAGTTTGTTGAGCCGGAGGAGAACTTACGGGTGGTCGCAGGCTTGAGCTTGAACGGTGAGTGCCAAACGTAAAAAAGAAAACTTGAAGCCTGGAACCCAAAAAAAAGGTGGCCGGGGCATCCCCGGCCACCCGACAAAAAGGCGCCGCAGAATTACTTCAGGGCGGCTTTGATTTCCTCGAGCTTCGCCTTCAGCGCGTAAGGCATACGGCTGCCGAATTTCGCGTACGACTCCGCGACCGCCTCGATCTCCTGCTTCCAGCCCTCGACGTCGACGGAAAGCAGCGCCTCCATCGTCTTCTTCAGGCACGCCTCGTCACGGTTCGGGTCGACATAATCGTCCATGTCGATCGCGTCGGGCGTCGGCAGGAAGCCGATGGGCGTCTCTTTCGCCTTGCCCTTGCCTTCGATGCGCTCGCACACCCACTTCAGGACGCGTGCGTTATCGCCGAAGCCGTTCCACATGAACCCTTTCTCATCCTTACGGAACCAGTTCACGAAGAAGACCTTGGGCAGCTTGTTCACATCCGTGCGCAGCGGCATCGTCAGCCAGTGCAGCAGGTAGTCGGCGGCGTTGTAGCCGAAGAACGGCAGCATCGCCATCGGGTCGCGGCGGACCACACCGACCGCGCCGAGGTTGGCGGCCGTAGTCTCGGAACCGGCGGCAGAACCCATGAACACCGCGTGTGTCCAGTCCTTGGCCTGGTTCACCAGCGGGATCACCGTCGGGCGGCGGCCGCCGAACAGGAAGGCGTCGATCGGCACGCCGGCGGGGTCTTCCCACTCGGGCGCGATCACAGGGCACTGCGCGGCGGGTGCGGTGAAACGGGCGTTCGGGTGCGCGGCCTTGACCTTCTTGCCGTCCTTGTCAACTGTCTCGGGCGTCCAGTCGTTGCCCTTCCAGTCAATCGCGTGCTTCGGGGCCGGCGTGCCGATGCCCTCCCACCAGATGTCGCCATCGTCGGTCAACGCACAGTTCGTGAAGATCGTGTTCTTCGCGATCGTGCGCATGGCGTTGGGATTGCTGTCCATCGAGGTGCCCGGCGCCACGCCGAAGAAGCCGTTCTCGGGATTGATCGCGTACAGACGGCCGTCCGCACCGATCTTCATCCACGCGATATCGTCACCGATCGTCTCGACCTTCCAGCCGGGGAGGCGCGGCTCCATCATGGCGAGATTGGTCTTGCCGCACGCGCTCGGGAAGGCCGCCGCGATGTAGTACGCTTTGTTCTCGGGCGAGGTGAGTTTCAGGATCAACATGTGCTCGGCCAGCCAGCCCTCCTTGCGGGCGAGGCTGGAGGCGATGCGCAGTGCCAGGCACTTCTTGCCGAGCAGCGCGTTGCCGCCGTAGCCCGAACCGAACGACCAGATCTCATTGGTCTCAGGGAAGTGCGAGATGTACTTCTTCTCGATCGGGGCGCACGGCCAGGCCACGTCCTTCTGTTTCGGCTTCAGCGGCGCGCCGACGGAGTGCAGACACTTGACGAACTCGCCGTCCTTGCCCAACTGCTTCAGCACCTTCGTGCCGACGCGGGTCATGATGTGCATGTTGACCACGACATACGGGGAGTCGGTCAGCTCGACGCCGATCTTGGAGATGGGCGAGCCGATCGGGCCCATCGAGAAAGGAATCACGTACAGCGTGCGGCCCTTCATGCAGCCCTTGTAGAGGGCCGTCATGGTCTTTTTCAGCTCGGCCGGAGCCACCCAGTTGTTCGTCGGTCCGGCATCCTCACGGTTCGTGGTGGAGATGTACGTGCGGTCTTCGACGCGCGCCACATCCGACCAGTGCGAGCGGGCCAGATAGCACCCCGGGCGCTTCTTCGGGTTCAGCTTGGTGAACACGCCGCTGGCGACCATCTGCTCGCAGAATGCGTTGTATTCCTTCTTGGAGCCGTCGCACCAGTAGATGTCCTTGGGTTGGGTCAGCTTCGCGAAATCCTTGACCCAGGCCAGCAACTCTTCATGCTGGGTGGGGAGCTTGGCCGCGACCGCTTTGGCCGCCGGTTTTTTTGCGGTCGTCTTGCACGCGCATTTCTGGGTTTTCTTACAAGGCATTGTGGAGGTCTCCATGCTTAACGGTTTGTCACTTTCACAGCCCGCACAGGCGACAGGCATGAGCGGCGGTAAAGTTGGCGCAACAGGATACAATTTTTTCGGAGCCGCGGCAAATGAAATCTTCACCTCCGCGAAAAGCTGCGAAACGAATGCCTTGATTTGCCAGCATTCGCCCGCTTACACTGATGCCCTCAGTACGATTCTCAACGGGAAGGTTTCTCATCATGTATCGTCTATGTTTGTTTGCCGTATCCATATGTTGTGCGTCACTCGCGTCGGCCGACTGGCACGACGCGCTCTGGCTCGGCCGCGGTGATGTTTGGCGCGCCCGTTTTCCGGTCACGGTGACGAATCTCTCCGACGCCGCACTCGACGGCCAACCGGTCGCCCTGACCGTTGGCGGCCAGCCCGGCCAAGCACCGCTCGCAGGCACACGCGCCGAGGCGCTGCGTGTGGCCGACAGTGAGGGCCGCCAACTGCTCTATGCGCTCTGGACGCCGGAGCTGGATCGCCAGATCACGACCGGCGCGGTCCCGGCTGGCGCGATCCTGACACTACCTGCTGTCTGCGCTCCCGCCACCTCCACCACCTATCACGTCTATTTCGACAATGCGCGCGCGTGGGGCCTGGCTGATTTCTTCGACAAACGGCCCGTCATCGTCCTCAACGGCGATTTTGAGCGCGGCAGCGGCGACACGCCGACCGGCTGGGAGCAGAAAATGAATGATGCCGCGCACCGCCTCGCGTGGTCAACCGATGCGCCATTTTCCGGCACACGTTGTCTCAAAGCCGAAACCTCATCCGGTGCCGCGCCCTCCTGGTTCGGATACTGGCGCTCCGATTTCAACGTCGTTCCCGGCGCGCGTTGCACCATCCGGGTTCGCGTACGTGGCGAAAACGTCTCCGGCACCGCCGGCTGGTATGTGCATGTCGGTGACGAAAAAAATCCACAGCTTCTCAACCGTGTCGTGAAAACCGCCGACGGCACGTTCGGCTGGAAGGAAACGCAGATCACCTTCACCGTCCCGGAGGGCGCGACGCGCATGTCCACCGGTTCCGTGCTCCACGGCAGCGGGACCGCCTGGTACGACGCCTTTACCTTTGAGAGCGACCCGCCGGCACCAACACCCACCGTCCGCGCCGGCGCGGTTGAACGCCTGACGCTCACCGAACGTGGCGCGGACGCACCGTGGCCCGCCGCCATGCGCTGTCGCCCGCACTGGCTAGGACGCATCACCGCGCCGTTCCGTCCTCATCGCCGTACCACGGAGAACATCTGGCGTTACCGCCTGCCAATCCGCGTCATGAACCTGCGTGACGTGCCGGCCACCAATCTGCTCGCCGTGGCCGATCTTGCGAGTGCCGCGCGCGGGATTGTCGCGCCCGAGTTCCGCCTGACTTTCGACGGCCAGACCGTCGAGGCCTGCCGTCTGGGTGATCGTCTGTTGTTCTCCTGTTCAGCGGATGCACGCAGTGTCTTGACTTACTACCTGTATGTCGCCGACACCGGCAAGCGTCCAGTGCCGCGCGCCGCCGTCGCCTCCACGCTGGGCAGCGATATTCCGTCCGACCAGATTCTGGCGGCCGGTTCCGACACCGCCGATGTGGCCGCCTTCGCCAAGTTGCTCGCCAGCCCAGTCAACCGGGTCAAGAATCCCGATTTCGAAGAGGGAGCGGATCTGCCCGACGGCTGGTCGCGCAGTGGCGCGGGTCAGGGCGTCCATTTCGGCACCGAGAGCCCGGGCGGTTTCGGCAAACGTCATGCCCGCATGACCGTTGATAAAACCGTTAACGCTTCCTGGCGCGGCTGGATGCAGGCGGTCCCTGTCGAGGCCGGGCACACCTACCTGTACGGCGCCTGGCTCGCCTGCGAGGATTTGGAGGGGTCCGCCCAGCTGCACGCGCACTTGCGCTCCGCGCGGGGACACGTGGTTTCTGGCGGCTTTCTCAGCGCGGGTACCGGCCTCAGCGGCACCACAACGTGGACGCCGATGTTCGGCACTGCCACCGTTCCGGCGGACGCGACCCATTTTCAGATCCACCTCACCATGGACGCGCACGGCACCCTCAAGCATGACGGCGTCTTCCTGGCCGAGTGCCTGAACGCCGCGACCGGCGACCCCGAGACCCCGCCCATGGCAAAGGATGAGCTAGCCGTATGGCCGGTCGATCCCGTCGTCAAAGTTTTCCACGAGACCCTGTCGCCGGCGCGACGGACGGCGAGCGCGATCGCCCTCGCGCGCAACGAGGAGGAAGCGCTGCAACTCGCGCTGCGCGCCGGCCGGGATATCGCCGATCTCGAGATCGCGGTCGACCCGCCGAAGCGGCGCGACGGCCGCACGCTTGACGCGTACACGATCGGCTGGGTCGGCTATGTGCCGATCGACCATCTGACCGCCTACTACAACCTGACCACCCCGACGTGGCAGCTGAAATATCCCACGCGGGGCGGCTCGTCGGACGGCTGGTCCGGCTGGTGGCCCGATCCGATCCGTCCGGCCGCGCGTGGCGCGTTGCGCGCCAACCAGACGCAAGCCGTGTGGATTTCGTTGAAGACCACGACGGCAACGGCACCGGGCACCTACACCGGCACCATCCGTCTGGTCGAGAACGGCAAGCACCTGGTGCGGCGTGTACCCTTCACCGTCACGGTCTGGGACTTCGCACTGCCCGCTGAATCCTCGTGCGCCGCGATCTACGACATTCGTCTCAGTGCGCCATGGACGGCCGACGGTTCGACGGCGGCGCAGCAGCGCGAGCGCATGATGCGCATCATGGCCGACAAACGCGTGTCGCCCGACGAGATCGGTGCGAACCCCGTCTTCACGCGCGATGCGCAGGGACGCATCATTGCTGATTTCACGGCATACGACCGGGCCGCGCAGTTCTATTTCGACGAACTGAAGTTCCGCTTCTCTTACACGCCGCATTTCTTCTATCTGTTCGGCTGGGAGCATCCGCCCAAGAAGGTCATGGGCGAGGCACCCTACGAAGGCGAGTATCCGTACACCGCCGTGGACCGCACGCGCCTGCGCGCCGCCTACAAAGAGACCTATCAGACCTGCCTGCGGCTCTATTGGGATCATATCAAGGCCAAGGGCTGGGCCGACCGGCTGGTGCTCTACATATCGGACGAACCCTTCCTCACCAAGCAGCCCATCATTGATCAGATGAAGGCCCTCTGCGACATGATCCACGAGGTCGATCCTAAAATCCCGATCTACAGCAGCACCTGGCGTCACTGCCCGGATTGGAACGGGTATCTCGACATCTGGGGCGTCGGGCATTACGGCTGCTTCCCGGTCGAGGAGATGCGCGCGCGGCGCGCGGCCGGTGACCGCATCTGGTTCACCACCGACGGGCAGATGTGCACCGACACGCCCTTCTGTGCGGTCGAGCGCCTGCTCCCCCACTACTGCTTCCAGTTCGGAGCCGAAGCGTACGAGTTCTGGGGCGTGAGCTGGTTGACCTACGATCCTTGGAAATTCGGCTGGCACCGTTACATCCACCAGAGCAGCACGCCCGGAGAGTCCTACTACGTGCGTTATCCGAACGGCGACGGCTACCTGCTTTATCCGGGCGCACCGGTCGGCGCAGAAGGCCCTGTGACCACGGTACGCCTGGAAGCCGCGCGTGACGGCGTTGAGGATTACGAGTACCTCAAGCTTTTGCAGCGGCACGCCGGCGACCCGCAGGCCGATGCCCTGCTCAAGGAGTTCGCCGCGCTGGTTGAGATTCCCAACGCCGGCGGCCGCTTCTCGACGCGCATCCTGCCGGACCCGTCGCGCCTCGCCGCGTTGCGCCTGCGCGCCGGTGCACTCTTGGAGCGGCTCACTGCACGATGAACAAACTGGCTCGAGTAGCCACGGGCGACACACTCACATCGTCGATCGCCTGCGCCTGCGCGCCGGCCGCCGCCTCGCCTTCGGCGACGGCGAACTGCCAGGCGAGGTAGAACACCCCGCCCGGCGCGACCGGCGTGCCGAACACGGCCTGCCGCTCGACGTGGCGGGTTTCGCCCGGGCTCTGTTCCAGCGGGAACCCCGTGATGTCGGCGTCCGCGTCAAAGGCGGTGGGCGCCCCCACTTCGCTCCATGTGACACCATCCGCGCTACACAGCAACCGTACCGCACTGGCAACGGTACCGCGTCTATATTTTTCAACATCAAACGCCACGTCCCATGTGCGCGCACTCCGACCCGTATCGTTGACATAGCATGCCAACACCGAGATGCTTTGGGCCTGCTTGTCATCCGTGAGACCGCCGACCGCCTGATCGCGGAGACCGCCCGAAGAAAAGTTGTAACTGCCTGCGACCGTGAAATCCGGCTTGCTATTCACGTACGTAACCGTCGTTCCCGCCTCTGCGTAAGGGCCGGTCACACGAGCGCCATCGCCCCGCGATTCCACGCGCCAGCCCCACGGCAGACAACCCGCCGCATGATCGCCCATCTCATCAAAGGTTTCGATGACGCCCCCCAACGGCACACGAATTCCGACAGGCACATCACCGGCTGTCCATGAGACACTCAGATAATCGATGCCAAACGCATGGTCATTCCCGGAATCGTCCACATCGACCCAGCGCAGCAACAGCACGCCGTCCGGCGGAATCGGCCGCGGCAGGCGCACGTAGCCGTCGGCCGACACATCGTTGGTCACCGCGCCGCCCTTCTGAAACAGTTCATTCGTCACGAGTGGAGAGTCAAAGCAGAATGCGTTCAATCTGTGCCAAACACCCTCGTTCAAGGGTATCACGCGGTTCGTCACGCAGTATTCGGCCAGCAGCGTGTTCGTCTGCGCGTTGGCACCAACGCGCCACTGCCGTGTGCGGCCCTGGATCACGCATTCTGTGATCGCGTTGCCACTGGCATTGATCAGCGCCATACCGTACACGTAGTCATGCCCGCCCCCGGCCAAGGAACCCAGCGAACAGGTGTTGCTGCCCTCGAAACTGAAGGCATACAACCCGCTTGCCGTCCCAGAGCCTGTGCCGGAACGGAGCGACGTGACCGGCGCAGTATCGACGTATGCATACCACGCGTGAAGCGGCTCAGCCGCGTTGTCCCATACAGTGGTGTTTGCCAATGCGTCAAACGTCTGGGTGTAGATGCCGGATGCGTCCGCCATCACCACCGCCGGCACAAGGGCAGGCCTCACGGTGACAACCAGTTCGCGTCCCTCGCATTCGCCGTCCTTGTCCTCTGCGGTGAAGGTGAACCTCTGCTCGCCGATATCCGCGGCATCGGGCGTGTAGGAGAAGATCTCCGCATTCAGCGACCATGCGCCGGACACGCTGGTGGTTGCCGTCACATTGGTGGCGATCACCGGATCGCCGTTGGTCGCCTGAATGACGACGGGACACTCGAACGTCTCGCCCACACGGGCGGTTTGCTGCTCAAAGGGCGCGATCCATGGCGGCGCCGCAGGCATCCGGGTGTCCACCTCGATCTCGTTGGAGTCGGCGGAAACCTCCGTCCCGGACACAGCTCGCACCACGTACCGGTACACGCCGGAAACAAGCCCGCTCATCGGATACGATGTGACCGCACCCACCGCCGCATTGGTCAGCACATACACGCGTGTTCCGTCGCCGTACCCGAGCGCCACGTCGTCAATGGCCACGTTTCCCTTGTCTTTGGTGTAGCCCAGCTTGAAACGTGTATAGGCATCATCCGTTGAAAAGGCATAACTGTGCGTTGCGCCCGGTTCGTTGGCCAGCGCAATGCTATCGAGCACCACCCATCCGGTCTCGTTACTTGCAGAAACTGGAAGCGAACTGGAACCGCTCGCGGAGACGCCTTTGCACCAGAAAGAGAAACGTGTGACTGCGGCGGGGTACGCGACGGTGGTCACCGAATGGCCGGTCGCCTGAAGCTTAACGGACGGCTGATTCGCGCCGAAGTTTCCCGCGCTCGCATAGGCCGCATCGCTTTTCGTGTTCTGGATCTCCCATCCGGCAGGTATATTCGCCGGATATCCGTCAAACCCTTCATATACCGCCGTAGGTGGCACACCGTCGTAGTGATAGACGTCCAGCACATACGCGGTCACACCGGGCACCTCCGACCAGCGGGCGGTAAAGCCCGTCTCCGTCACGGACGCGGCCTCCAGCGCGACAGGCGGCGCCAAATCCGCCCGCACCTGTTGAACGCCCATCGCCAAGACACCCATCCCGCAAACGTACATCAAGGCCCTTCTTACACACACAAACCACTGGGTCACAGATTTTCCAGTCATTTGTTAGATCCTTTCTTAACGTACATGTTCGGACTATGGCCATAGTACCCTATTATTTTTGATAGTCAAA
>DAOTKE010000110.1:0-11141 GCA_035449085.1 Kiritimatiellia bacterium
GCCTAAATTTTTGAAAAGAAAAACGCCGCGAGACCCCGCGCTAGACGGGCGGATGTAATTGTGCTGTAATGCGCACGTAAATGCGCATGGCGTATCGAAAGGGGAATCAAAATGGGAAACGTGAGAAGAATCATCGCAGCCGGAACGATGGCCGTGATCGCGGTCGCCGGTTCTGCGGAAATCAAGATTGATGACGCGATACCAGCGGGCAATGTGATCGTCAAAAAGATCGAGGGTGACACCGTTTTTTTGAAACAGGATTTGCGTGACACAAAGGGCGACTGGTTTTACTGGGCGTTCCGTGTGACCGGCGCGGCGGGGCGGACGGTGAAATTTGAATTTCCTGAGGGGAAGCCGGCTGGCGGGCCTGTTGGCGTGCGTGGCCCGGTGGTGTCGAAAGACCGCGGCAAGACCTTCTCCTTCCCGCTCGACGGCAAGAGCGATAAGGCGTCCTTCACTTACACATTTGCTGCGGACGAGAATGAAACCTGGTTCTACGAGTGCCATCCGTACGTGCGGGCGGATTGGGACGCCTTCGTGAAGCGGCACGAGGCGTTTCTCGGCCGTGTTTTCGTGGTCGAGACGCTTTGCCGTTCCCGGAAGGGTGCGGACGTGCCGCGGGCGCGGTTCGGTTGCATTTCGGAAACGCCCAAGCACCGCGTTTTTGTCTCCGCGCGCCATCATTGCAGCGAGTCGATGGCGAGTTGGGTACTGGAGGGGATCGGTGAGGCGTTTTTCGCGAAAAACGCTCTCGGGGTTTGGCTGCGTGAAAACGTCGAGCTGATGATGGTGCCGATGACCGATTACGACGGCGTACAGGCCGGCGATCAGGGCAAGAACCGTGCGCCGCACGACCACAACCGCGACTACGCCCAGTTCCTCTATCCGGAAACGGCGGCGATCCGCGACTGGATCGCAGAACATGCCAAGGGACGGCTCGACATGTTCATCGATGTCCATTGTCCGGGAATCCGCGGCAAGTACAACGAGTTCGTATACACGCCGTGGAAGGACCCGGCCATCCTGCCAAGCGCCGAGAACGAGCGTTTATACTCGCATCTCTTGGAAAAATGCCAGTCCGGCTCGATGCGGTATCGCGCTTCGGACGACCTGCCGTTCGGCCAGTCTTGGAACACAAGCGCCAATTACGCGGCCGGCTGGAGTGCGGTCATCTGGGCATGCAAGACGGTGAGGGGACTCCAGATCGCCCGCAGTTACGAGGTGCCGTTCGCGAATGCCAACGGTGCGGTCGTGACGCCGGATACTTGTCGCGCGCTCGGGCGGGACACGGCGCTCGTCTGGCGCGAATTTTTCATGGGCAAGGATCTGCCTGACTGCGTCGACGGCGTCTATCCCCATCTCGCATTTGTCAACACGGAGGATGAGTGTGGCACCGGCGCAGTCATGCCATGGGCGGGACGGCTCTGGGCGGTGACCTATGGCCCCCATTGCCCGGCCGGCTCGAGTGACCGGCTGTACGAGATCACCCCCGACCTGAAGCAAACGATCCGCAGGGAATCGGTCGGCGGTACGCCCGCGAACCGGATGATCCACCGGGAATCGAATCAGCTTCTCATTGGCCCCTACGTCATCGACGCTGAAGGCAAGGTGAGGGTGGTGCCGCCGGAGAAAATGCCGGGACGTCTCACGGGAGCCGCAGAGCATCTCACCGATCCCGGCAAGGTCTACGTTGCGACGATGGAAACCGGTCTTTACGAACTCGACATGCGGACGCTCGAGGTCAACACGCTCATCCGCGAAAACGGCATGAACGACAGGTCGATCGGCAAGCTGCTCGACCGGCTTGGGATGCCTTGGCCAAAAGGTTGGGACACCGCACCGCGTACCCGCGTCCCCGGTTATCATTCCAAGGGTCTGGCCAGCGGTTTCGGCAAGGTGTTCATCTCCAACAACGGCGAGAATAGCAATGAAGCGCGCAAGAATCCGTTTGTGCCCTCGGGTGTGCTCGCGTGGTGGAACGAGCCGGGCAAGGACTGGACGGTGATTCGCCGTTGCCAGTTTACCGAGGTGAAGCGGCTCGACAACGGCAACATCGTGGCGCTCGGCTGGGACGCGAAATCGGTCATCCTTGCGCTGACCGAGGACGGGACGAACTGGACGTACTTCAGGATGCCGAAAGGCTCGCACACCTACGACGGGGCGCACGGCTGGAACACGGAGTGGCCGCGCATCCTCGACGCCGGACTGGGCGGGAACGACTGGCTTGCGACGATGCACGGCACCTTCTGGAGGTTCCCGAAGGACTTCTCTGTGGCGAAGCCGGACGGGATCCGTCCGCTCTCGACCTACCTCAAAGTCATCGGTGATTTCTGCTACTGGCAGGACGCGCCGAATGGCGGTGCCATCGTCTTCGGGTGCGATGACCACGCGCGCAGTGAGTTCCTCGGCAAACGCAAGCTCAAGGCCGACCAGCCGAAACGCGTGCGATCCGTCTCCAACCTCTGGTTCGTGAAACCCGAGGATCTCACGAAGTTCGGCCCACCGTCAGGTGAGGGCTGGGTATGGCTTAAGGAAGATGTGAAGGCGGGCGAGATGAGCGATCCGTTCCTTTACGCGGGGTACGAATCGATGGAATTTAGCTGTACGGATGGACAAGGCCACCCGGCCAAGACGGATCTCGTCAAGGAGGGGGACTGGGTGCGCGTGAAGGCGCTTGAGGATATCAAGGGCGCGCATGCGCATTTTGTCTACGGTCCCCCCAAGACGGACCTCACCGGTCTGCTGGCGGCGGTCAAGAAGAACGGCTTCGTTGAGTTCACTGACGATCGGGGTGTTGTCCGCCGTTTTCCGAACGTGAATGGCGACAGGACGATTATCTGCCGCGAAGTGGCGACCGAACGTGATCTGCTGTACGTCGGCGGTGTCTTTTACGAAGTGCCGGCCGAGAACGCCGGAGGCTTCGATGTGCTGCGTCCGATCTCGCTCGCCGATGAACCGGTGAGATCGATCAGCGCCGATTACGGACTTGTCTTCATCAACGGGCAACCCATGGTGCTCGACTCGCTCTGGAAGAACGGCACGGCGCCTAAGGCCTACTGGTTGTGGCGCACATTCATTTCCGGAGGTCTTGTGGACAGTTCTGCCGCAGGTGCCGCGAAATAGGGAGGTGGGGGGGCGAACGTCGCCTCAACCGCCTTGCTGTTGGTTTCATCCCCAAACGCTATCGCGATCGGGATCGGTACCGGTATCGATCAGTTAAGCACTGTCCCCGTATGGGTCTCGCGACAGGTTCCGCCGTCGCATGCAAAGACTTGACAGCGCAGCCGGATCGTCAGAGCGTCCACGGCGCACGCATCGGGCGCGCCATCAGCCGGTTCGCCTCCCGGTCGCCTTCGAACACTTCTTTCGCAGGATCCCACTTGAGCGAACGCTCTAGCTTGTAGGCAATCGAAACCAGTTGGCCCAGCGATACCGCGCGATGCCCGATCTCCTCGTGCGAACTCGGACGTTCGCGGCTCTTGACACAGCTAAACCAGTTGGCGTGGTGATTGTTCGCGCCGCTCACCTCGCGCCGCGTCAGCTTCATCTCGCCGAACAGGCTCTCAGGCCCGGCCTCCAGCTTGCCGCCGCCGTACAGGATCGACAGCCAGCCGCGTTCTCCCACGAACACCCCGCCGAAACTGCCCTCCAAACGCGCTTCCTGCGGCACAGCCTTGTACAGCTTTTTGACCTGACCCCAGTCGTCGACATGGTGCAACAGCGTTCCGTTGGCGTAGCGGCAGGTCAGCGTCGGACAGGTGCCGCCCGACGGATGGATGATCTCGACCGGGCCGCTCTCTTCAACGCCGAGCGCGTACTGGATCACGTCGGCCGCATGCGAGTGGTAGCTGGTCGACGGCCCCAGGCCGAAATCTTCACAGAAGTTCCACGGCACCACGTGCGGAATCGGATTGCGGTGATAGTGATGGTTGTACGGATGCCACGGCGCCGGGCCGACCCATAAATCCCAATCCAGTCCCTCGGGCACCGGCTCTTCCGGCAACACCGGATTCAGCGGCACGCGCGATTTGCCGAGCGTTGGTACGTTCTGCCATCCCCAGATCGTAAAGACCTGCTTCACTTTGCCCAGACCCCCCGAACGCACAAAAGCGATCGCCTCGTTCAGCGTCTGCATCGAACGGTACTGCGAGCCGGTCTGGAACACGCGCTGGTGGGCGCGTACGGCCTCGACCAGTGCACGGCCTTGCTTCAGCGTCAGCGAGACTGGCTTCTCGCAATAAACATCCTTGCCCGCCTTCACCGCATGCACGGAGATCGGCGTATGCCAATGGTCAGGCGTCACCACCACCACGGCGTCGATGTCCTGGCGCGCCAGCACCTCCCGATAATCGGAGCAGGTCGCACACCCACTGTAACTGCCCTGGGGGCGCGACACCGCATAGTTGGCCTCGACCACCTCTTTGCCCTCTTGGCAACGAGAACGGTCGGCATCGCACACCGCCAGCACCTGCACGGCATGGTCGCCGACCAGCCGCTGCAAGTGCCCCCGCCCCATGCAGCCGCATCCGATCAGCCCCACGGTGATCCGGTTGGCCGGCGCCGTCGTCCCATCGGCACCGCGCGCCGACGCGGGCACGATCCACGGTGCCGCCAGCGCGCCGGCCGTCCTGCCCACAAATGCCCGACGTGATAATGAACGCTTGCCTGGCATATCCCCGCCCCCTTTTTCATTTGTCCAAAGACAGAGCGACCTGATTGAAAAACTCGATGCAGCGCCGTACAGGCGGCTCGTTCTCAAGCCAGTCGCGCGAATACTCAAGCCCCACCATCACCGGTTCCACGCGCAGCTCGTGCAGCTTACGCAGCAACGCCTCGGTCTGGCCGGCCCCGCTCCCCCACGGCACGTCGGCCCCCGCCGGCCCCGCCGTGTCCAGGTCGTGAAGCTGCAACGTGATCAGGCGGTCCTTTAGCAGCGCGACGCCCTTGACCGGATCGATCCCCTCGCGCATCCAGTAGCCCACGTCCGCGCAGGCTCCCATGTAGCGGCTACGTCCCTCGCACACGCGCAAAATCGCTTCCGGACTCCAGTAGTGCGGCGACGCCTTGCGGTCATGGTTGTGGAGCCCCACCTTGATTCCGTATTCCTGACAGAAGCGGTCGATCAGCGGCAAGGCTTCCACCGCCGGCTCCGTCATGAAAACCTCAATGCCCATTTTGCGGCCGAACTCAAAGACCGCACGGCATCCCGCTTCATCGCCGGGAATGCTTTGGATGTAATAGGTCAGCATGCGCACGCCCGCCTCATCCAGTTTCAGCCGAATGGCCTGCAGCTCATCGTCCGAGAGCGCCGGCGTGAAATTCCCGGGAATCTCCTTGCTGACCTTTTGAAAACTCAGGCCGCCGACAAAGGGCAGTCCCAGCTTGGCGGTCTTTTCAATCGTTTCGAAAAAGGTAAACTTGTGAAAGGTGTAGGCCTCGATGCCCAGCCGCAACCCCAGCTTCTCCTGCGCCCGCAGCGCCGGTGTGAGCAGGCCGCTCGGCAGGGTCGGCGCGGGCAGGTCGCCCAGCGCGAACTGTGCCCCGGCCAGGAAAAACTCCAGCAACTTCGGGTGCTTAAAGATCGCCGGGTGATGACCGAACCCCGCATAGAAAACACGCCCGCGCCCATACTGCCGCACCCACGCCAACGCATAGTCTTTGTCCGTGCGATACGCCCCGTCACGCGGCTCGCTTGAAAGGTCAGTCCGTTCGACATCGATCCCGAGCAGCACACGGTTGCGACGGCGCGAATACGTGCCCTGGGGGCGGAAGAACTCATCCTGAAGCGCAAACCCCTGACCGCCAAAACCGGCGAGCAGCGGATGCCCCGGATCGTCAAGTTTGATGAAGACCCGCTCATCCGCCGCACGGTGGGCCGCACCCCGCGTTCCCAGCATGATGCCGTACTCCGGCCAATCCTCTTTCCCGCCCTCCTTCCAGCGCAGGAAGGCCACGGAAGCACCATGCACCCCCATCAACCCGCCGCCTCCGACCACAAACGCCAGCAGGTTCTTGCGCAGCTGCGGATCGGTGAAAAGGTTGCCGACCGTGTTGTTCAGAAAGACGGCATCGAACTGCGCCAGCGACTCACGCTGGAAGACCGCCGGATCACGCGAAACGACCGTCTCGAACGCGCCGGTCTTCTTGCCCATCAGCGTGAAAGCCAGCTCGGCCGTCGGGATCGAACGGTGCCCGCCATACTCCACATTCAGGCTGAAGACCAACAGTTTGCGCGGCCGCAGCGGCTTGGCCGGGGCTGCCGCCGGCAGGGCCGCCTCGATGGCCGCCTGCCCGTTTGACTCAGCCGCGAAGGCTCCAGACGGCCACATCAAGGCCGCCGTCCCCCACGACGCATCCCGCAGAAACGCCCTGCGCGAAAACCGACCTTTCTCCGCCGTTCCCGCACCGTATCCCATACGACCCCCATTTTTCAAAAACGATGCCAACGGCAAGACTGTACGCCGGAACGATTCTCTGCGTCAACAGGAGAAAATCGGTTTCAAGCATGTCCCAACTCAATTCCTAAATCCTCCACCTTTCTATGACCTGTTTTCTTGCCACTTCACAGTCAAACATGCTACCTTCTTGAGTAATCCCGTTCGGGTTTGCCGAACGCCAATTACGAGGGACATCATGACCGCGTCACGCAGAAGTTTTATCAAGAGCGCCTCACTGGCAAGCGCGCCTTTCATCCTTCCTTCACGCATCTGGGCCGCTGAAACCAAGCCGAATGACAAACCGCACATGGCCTTTATCGGCTTCGGCAAACAGGCGCGCGGGTTGCTGAGCAATTTCTTGCACCAGGATGTGTCGGTGGTCGCCGTGTGTGACGTTGACACCACCCGCCGCGAGGACGCAGTCAAACGGGTGGATAACTTCTACAAAGACCATCCTGACAAAGGCATCCCCGGCAACTGCAAGGGGCACAACGATTTCCGCGAGATCATCGCCCGCAAGGACATCGACCTCGTCTGCGTCGCCACGCCCGACCACTGGCATGCCTACATCACCATCGCCGCGATGGCCGCCGGCAAGGACGTCTACTGCGAAAAGCCGCTAACCTACAACATCCACGAGGCTGTCGCCGTGATGGCCGCCGCCAAGAAATATAAGCGCATCCTCCAGACCGGCGCGATGCAACGCTCCAGCTTCGAGTTTCTGACAGCCGCAGAACTGGTCCGTAACGGCTGCATCGGCAAAATCAAGCATGTGGATTGTTACTTTGGCGGGCCCTCGCGCCCGCACGTCGACCCGCCGGAAGACATTCCGATGGAACCCGGGCTCGACTGGAACCTCTGGTGCGGCGGTGCACCGCTGGTCAAATACAGCGACAAGCTCTCGCCGCGCGGGATCCACAATTTCTTCCCCATGGTCTGGCGCATGGATGACCTCTTCGGTTCCGGCTACTGCGGCGACTGGGGCGCTCACCACCTCGACATCGCCCAGTGGGGGCTCGGCATGGATGAGAGCGGGCCGGTGAAGGTGATCCGCGCGGAGCGGTCCGAAAAGGACAAGGCCAACGCCGAGCTCGGCGGCCGCGCTCAGTCCGGCGTGGTGCTCGAATTCGCCGGGGGCATCACCCTCAAGCACAACCCCTTCTCGCTTTTTGGCACGACCTTTCACGGCACCGACGGCACGGTCTCGGTCAACCGCGGAAAATTCGAGATGACCCACGGCTCCGAATTGATCTCGCGCTTCACCAGGAAAGAGGACGGCGGATCGCTAGACGGCGCGCTCGCCAAGGCGCGCAAGGCGTTCCTCACGGACAGCACCTACAAGACCAAGCTCTATAAAACCAAGGGCGGACATCCGGCCGATTTCGTGGCCTGCGCCAAATCGCGCCAGCCCGCGTGTTCCAACGAGAACGTTGGCGGTCGCGCGGCCATCCTGTGCCACCTCTGCAACATGTCGTATGTCCGCGACGCGAGTTTCGACTGGGATCCGGTCAAAAACACCTTTGCCAACGGCACCGGCAACCCCGCCTGGCTGGTTCGCGAAGGCGGTTACCGTTCAAACTTTTCTGTCTGATCCGTACCACGAAAGGAATCCCACATGACCTCTTTCACCTGCTACAACCCTGTCAAACTCGTATTCGGCAAGGGCATGATCGCCGAACTGAAAAACCTCATCCCCACCGACGTGACGGTCATGATCACGTACGGCGGAGGGTCGATCAAGAAGAACGGCGTGTACGACCAGGTACGCGCCGCGCTGGCCGGCCACAATGTGGTCGAGTTCGGCGGCATCGAACCCAATCCGCGTTACGAGACCTGCATGCGGGCCGCAGAGATGGCGAAGAAGGAGGGCGCGGGCTTCCTGTTGGCGGTTGGCGGCGGCTCGGTGCTCGACGGCACCAAGTTCATCGCCGTCGCTGCCCGCTATGGCGCGGGCGATCCGTGGTCGATCATGGAAGGCCGCGCGCCGGTTGAAGCCGCGTTGCCGTTGGGTTCGGTCATGACCCTCCCCGCCACCGGATCAGAGATGAACACCTTCGCGGTCATCTCGCGCGATTCCACCGGTGAGAAGCTGGCTTTCGCCTCGCCGCATGTTTATCCGCAGTTCTCGATCCTGGATCCGGAAACCACCTTTTCGTTGCCGGAACGGCAGGTGCAGAACGGCATCATCGACACCTTTGCCCACGTCATGGAGCAATACATGTGTGCCATCGGGCACGCGGCACTCACCGAACGCATGGCAGAGTCGGTTCTCTCCACACTGATCGAAGAGGCCCCCAAGGTGAAAGCCGCTCCGAATGATTACGAGGTGCGGGCCAATCTGATGTGGTGCGCCACCGTCGGCCTCAACGGCTGGCTCGGTTGTGGTGTTGAGGCGCAGGATTGGGCCACGCACATGATTGGACACGAATTGACAGCACTATACGGTATCGATCACGCCCGCACCCTGGCCGTGATCATGCCCGCCGTGCACCGTCACCAACTCACGCGCAAGCTGCCGCGGCTCGTGCAATGTGCCGCGCGCGTCTGGGGCATCACGCAAGGTGATGACGCGGCTCGCGCCGCTCAAGCGATCGATCGCATGGAAGCCTTCTTCCAGTTCCTCGGTGTGCCGACGCGGTTGAGTGCCTACAACGTGGATGCGGATGAGGCCGGCCGGCTGGTCGCGGAGAGATTGGCGCGGCGCGGAGTCAAAATCGGCGAATACGGCGATCTCGGCGAACAAGCGGTGCGCGAGATTGTCGCATTGGCACGATAGTGTGTGCGCGCCGCTTCTCGACGCTCAAGGCACCGCGTGGACACGGCTTCAAGGAGGACACGCATGAGATTGATGCTTTGCACACTTGTCACGTGCCTGACCGTGGGTGCCGCCGTCTTCTCAACTCGAACTTATATTCGGGAAGAGGGACGTCGCACCCGTGCGGCACTCAATCGCCCTCCCCAACCAGACCTTTCAGTCGACGACGCGCCAACTAACCTCGCCAGAAAGCTGGACGCCGTACAGAATCAGCTTGCGGCGTTGAACCGTCGCATGACGGTGCTGGAAGAGTCCATTACGGCCCGTAGCCAAGTTGCGGACAACACGGCCCGACTGCAAACCGATTTGTCCGCAGCGCGGCAGGAGGTGAAAGCGCTTGCCTCTTCGCAAGCCCGGCTTTCAGTGATCCCTGGATATCTGGCCGACCTCACGCGATATCTGGATCAGTCTTTTTCACACCTGGAAAAATGCGTTGCCGATACCGGCACACCAGACGCTCTCGTCATGGCCATCGATGAGCTGACTCAGCGGCTCGGCGTGATCGAAGGTCTCATTGTCGACCTCAACACCACGCTCGGTGTTTCGCCCGACATCCAAGACGACGATCAACCACCCAACACGCTTTCGTTGGACACGCGTCTGTCACAGCTTTCCGAACAAACTGAAAATATCCGCCGGGACATTGCCGCTTTGCGCGAATGGATGACCCCGCGCAACATCGAGCCGGTCAAGCGATCCCGCTGATGTCGCGGCTCGACAGAGACACCATGACAACTTTCAAACGTTTCCAAACTCCGTTCATCCTTGCCATGTTCCTGTTGCTAACCGCCTCAGGATTCATGACCGGATGGACAGACCGTCTCATAGCCCCGCTAACCCAGCACAATCTAGCGTTCCTTGATGTTTCGATCAAAGACACTTTCCACCTCATGATCCCAGTCGGTGCCGCCAAAGCCGCCGCCGATATCGTGGAGGGTTCGACCGTAAATATTGAAGCTGGGGCGGTCTTTGCCAAGGCCGGCATGACGATTGAAGCCGGCGATACACTGCAGCCGCTGCTCGACTACATCGAGGTCGCCTGGCATCTGCTGCTCGCCAGCATGATCTATCTGGTGACCGCTAAATGCGTGGTGAGCGGGGCAACCGCTACGGCCGGGCCACTGCTCATCTTTGCGCTTGGCGTCTTTCTGCTCAACAGCATCATTGCCTTGTTCGCGGCCGGCCGAGATACACTCCACCAGGTCCTGCATCGTCTCGGCGCAATATTCCTGCTTTGCGCCCTGCTCTTCCAAGTGATCATCCCGCTGACCGTAGCGGGCTCGGCTTATCTCGCGCACCACACCACCGCCCCCATGCGAGCATCGGTCAGTGCCTCGTTCCAGAAGATCGGCAAGGTCTTCTCGATGGAACGTTTTCATGCGACCGACGATCTCAAAGAAAAGGCGGTTGTACTGAAGGACAAACTGTCTGAACTGAGTCTGTATGCCAAGGATGCCATCTCCGACGTGGCGTTCGCGGTCTGTACGCTCGCGGCCATCAAGCTGCTAATGGTGTGGTCTTTCCGCTCGCTTCATTCGGATTCCTGATCTGGCTGGTTCGTGGGTGCCTTTGGCCCGCACTCGGCCTCAGCGGGCATTCTCTGGCCAGTGAAGACCTCCGCCACCTCAGGTACCTCCTCCGCCATCCCCCCATCCCCCCAACTTGAAAGCTGAACGTTGAGCGTTCCTTCCTCTTTATCCTTCTGCCTTTCAAACCATGCTCACCCCCTACACCACGACCCTCACCGATGAAGCCGAACGCCGCTGCATCCGCGTCACCTTTATCAACGAAGACCCCGATCTGCCGATCTTTGACCTTAGCCTGAACGGCGAACGCGTGCGCTGCTTCAACGCCCTTACCGATCAGGTCGGTGCGGCTACCTACCATCT
>DAOTKE010000111.1:0-11116 GCA_035449085.1 Kiritimatiellia bacterium
GAAATTCAAAGTTTGTCGGTTTACGAAACCCGCATATAATAATGCGCTCTCTTTTTTGCGGGACACCGTAGTCGAGCGCGTTCAGAACTTTGTGAAAGACCAGATATCCAGATCCTTCCAAGTGGGATAAAATGACCTTGAATGTTTTCCCGCCGTCGTGGGCAACTAAGTTTTTGACGTTTTCCAACATGAAGGCAGCGGGTTTCTTCTCACGCAAGATTTTTTCAATATTGAAAAACAACGTGCCCTGTGTTTCGTGCTCAAAACCTTCCTTGTCGCCGATAATAGAGAATGGCTGACAAGGGAATCCTGCAAGAAGAATATCAAAATCGGGGATAGACCGAACCGGAATCTGCGTGATGTCTCCAAATGGCGTCTCGCCAAAATTCGCCTCATACGTTTTCACAGCCCCTTCGTCCCATTCCGAGGAAAACACGCATTTTCCTCCAAGAGCCTGAAAGCCGAGCCGGATACCGCCGATGCCGGCAAACAGGTCAATGAACGTGAACTTTGGGATTTCCGGTGGCGGGAACGGCACGTCAAAGACTTCAGGGAAGAAAGTGATCTGGCGTGCTTCTTCGTGAAGATTCCCGATTCCGTGCGCGTACTGATTGAATATGTCAGCAGGGATTCGTTTTGAGGCTTCTTTTTTGTAAAATTTTTCGGCAGGTGTCCCGACACTGTGTAACCAATGCGAGACAATCGCTTTGTCGGAGTTATCCGTGACAAAATCACTCAAACGAACCGTAATCGGTTCGTGATATGAAGTCTTTTTTTTCTTCTGTGTTGGCATAGGCTGGTTATTTCTTGTGGAAGAAGTGTTGTCTCAATCAATTGTCGACCATGCTGCGGGCGAGGGCGAGGATGTCCGTCATCGCGGGAAGGCAGGCGGCCTCAAGGTTCTTGGCCGAGGGGATCGGGAAATCGGCTCCCGCGATCCGACGTATCGGCTTCTCCAGGTACTCGTGCGCCTGCTCCATGATCTGCGCGGCGATCTCGGCGGCGAAACCGCCGGTCTTGGGGCCTTCCTCCAGAATCATGACGCGGCCTGTGCGGCGGGCCGATTCGACCAGCGTGTCAATATCCAGTGGACAAAGCGTGCGCAGGTCAATGACCTCGGCGTCGATACCTTCGGCCGCCAGTTGCGCCGCAGCCCGCTCGGCCAAGAAGGCCTGGTGTGACCAGGCGACCATCGTGAGGTCATCCCCCTCGCGTGCGGTGCGGGCGAAGCCGAAAGGCAGCGGTGCGGGCAGGTTGTCGTCCACTTCAAAGCGCTGCGGATAAAGCAGCTTGTGCTCCAGAAACAGCACGGGATTGTTGTCGCGGATCGCGGTCTGCAGCAACGCGGAAGCGTCAGTGGCGTTGGAGGGCGCGACGATCTTGAGGCCCGGAATGCCGGTGAAGAGCCGCTCGAGCGACTGCGAATGGGTGGCGCCGTAGCCGCGGCCGCCGCCGGGCGGGGTGCGGATGACGAGCGGGCAGGAGCGTCCATAGATGGGATGCAGCTTGGCGGCCATGTTGACGAGCTGATCCACGGCCAACGTGATGAAATCCATGAACATGATTTCGATCACGGGCCGCTGTCCGGCGACCGCCGCGCCGATCGCGACGCCGGTCAGCGCCTGTTCGGAGATCGGGGTGTCGCGCACGCGCTCGGGGCCGAACTCGTCGATCAGCCCGCGCGTCACGCCGAAGGAGCCTCCGTAGACGCCGATGTCTTCGCCCATCAGAAAGACCGAGGGATCGCGCCGCAATTCAGCGGACAGAGTTTCGCGTAAGAGTTGTGTGAAGGTGACAGAGCGCATGACGGTCTCAAGGGTAAGGGGGGTAACGGATTAGGCGAACAGATCCTCGTGCAGTGAGGCAGGGTCAGGCAAAGGGGACGTTTCGGCGAAGCGGACCGCCTCATCGATACGGGCACGTGCCGCTTCGCGCAGGGCCTTGGCCGTGTCGTCGGTCAGAATCCCATCGGCTTTGAGGCGCGTTTCCAACCGCAGAATGGGGTCATTCCGCCACGCGGCGGCCTCCTCCTCCCGTGAACGGTACACGCGCGCATCACCGCGCGAATGGCCCGACAGCCGGTAGGTGACGCACTCCAGCAGCGCCGGCCCCTTCCCGGCGCGGCAGGCGGCGGCGTGTTGCGCCACGCAGTCGCGCACCGCCACAAAGTCGTTGCCGTCCACACTGACGCCCGGGATGCCGTACGCCTTGGCACGGTCGGCAATATGGGTGTTCGACAATCCGCGCGCGGTGGCGGTGGACATCGCATAGCCATTGTTTTCGGCCACGAAAAGGACGGGCAGTTTCCAAAGCGCGGCGAGATTGAGCGTCTCGTGAAAAACGCCCTGGTTGGAGGCGCCGTCACCGAAGAAGCAGACGGTGACGCGGCCTGTGCCGCGCAGTTTCGCGTCGAGCGCGATACCGGCGGCGAAAGGGATGCTGCCGCCGGTGATGCCGTTCGCGCCGTAAAAGCCGATGGCGGGGTCCATCATCATCTGGCTGCCGCCGCGTCCGCGCGAGTATCCCGTCTCACGGCCGAACAACTCCGCCATGGCGCGCGAAGGATCGGCACCACGCGCCAGGAAATGGCCGTGTCCGCGGTGGGTGGTGGTCATGGCGTCGCGCGCCTCAAGCGCGGCGGCCGTGCCCACCGCCACGGCCTCCTGACCGATGCAGGTGTGTGCGGTGCCCATGATGCGTCCTTCAAGAAAAAGGCGCTCGATCGCCTCCTCGAACTGGCGGATCAGGCACATTAACGAATAAGCTTGAATAATGTCCACGAAATTCCCCCATAAAGCGCATTTTCACCATACCACACCCGCGCGTGGGGGCAAAGGGCAATCTTAACGGCGCCGCGTTTCCGAATGTACCGGCAGCCTGCGCCACGGCGATGCTGGCCCGGTGAAAGACGCCCGGCGCTGTATGGGTTTCCGGTTCTTGAATGCGGCAACGCAAAGACACCGGTTTCACTTGCGGTCGGACAGACCGGTGAGCAGGCCCGCGATCAGCAGCGTGGTGATCAGGCTGCTGCCGCCGTGACTGATCAGCGGCAACGTGATGCCGGTCATCGGCAGCGCTTTGGTGACCCCTGCTACATTCAGAATCGTCTGCACGGCCAGAGAGCCGGTCAACCCCACGCACAGCAACCGCTCGAACGGTGTCTTTGCCGCGCCTGCCGCGCGCAAGCCGCGCGAGAAGAGCGTGGCGTACACCAGCAGCAGCAGGGCGCACCCGACCAGCCCGATCTCCTCGGCCACCGCCGCGTAAACGAAATCGGAAGTGACGATCGGCACCGATTGCGGCACGCCCGCTCCGAGGCCGGCGCCCCACACCCCGCCCGAATACATGGCTGCCAGGGCCTGGAGAATCTGCCAGCCCTTACCCGTCGGATCGGCGAACGGGTTGAGCCAGACATCGAAGCGCGTCCGGGCGTTGGCCGAAATGAATTGCACGCCAAAACCGGCCGCCGCGACCGCCGCCACGCCGATCGCCAGATAGCCGGTACTGCGCGCGATCGCGAACAGCATCACGATGAGTACGGCGTTGAGCAGCATCATGAGCCCGAGATCTTTCATCGCGATCGTCATCAGCATCGGAATGCCCCACAGCGCAACGAGGCCGAACAAGGTGCTCAACGGGGGAACAGGAATTCCGCTCTGTGTTTCGGAGAAAACTTTTTGGCGTCGGCTCAGATAGGACGCCAAAAAAAGGGTCAGGAGCGGCTTCACAATTTCCGACGGGTTCAGATTGCCGGCCAGATACGTGCCGCCGCGGAAACTGCGTCCGAGCAACAGCATGGCCGCCAACACGCCCAGTGCTGCCAGATAGGCCAGCCATCCGGTGCAGGCGAGCCAGGCCCCGCGTCCTTTGCCGGTCAGCAGGGTGCCGACCATAAAGGCGGCCAATCCGAGCGGAAAAGGCAGCAGGGCTGACGGCTTGGCCAACCCTTGTGAGAAGCTGCCCATGCGGAACTGGATGACCAAGCCGATCCCGCAGAGCAGGAACACGGCGCCGACCAGCCCGGCATCACCCTTCCAGCCGGAGATCTTGAGCCATAGCAGGACCAGCGGCACGCCAACCGCATACGCGGCCAGCGGCAACAAGGGCTCCACCTGCAAGACCGGCGCATTGGCCAGCTTGACCCCGAGAATCGCCAGGCAGGCGCAGGCAACGGCGAACGCCGAAAGCAGGAAAAGACCTGCTGCGGTTCCAACTGGCCCCAGCGCCGGTTGTTTTTTGTGGCTCATGGCGCGGACTCCTCGGCGACACGCACATATCCGAGTGTGTCGGCCTCTTGAAGCAGAGCACGCGCCACAGGCAGTGCTGCCTTGGCGCCGAAACCGCCACGCTCGATCAGAACGGTGATCACGATGTTGGGCGAGCGTTGAGGGGCAAAGCAGGTGAACCAGGCGTGATCCTCACCACCCGCCGCCTGCGCGGTGCCGGTCTTGCCGCAGACGTCGAGGCCCGGCAGATCCGCGCCTTGACCGGTGCCGCGGCTGACCGCCTCGCGCAGAATCGCGCGGAGCTGGCTCGCGGTCTTGGCGCCGAAAAGCCGCGACAGTTCTTCAATCGGGTCCGATTTGCTGAGTCGCGGACGCATCATCCGCCCGTCGGCCGCAACGGCCGCTGTAAAACAGGCCACGTGCAGCGGCGTTGTCAGCACCTCGCCTTGGCCGATCGCTAACAGTGCGAGCGCGCGTTTTTTTGTCACTTCGGGAACATGGCCACGCGCACTTTTCAGCTCGCCGCCGCTGGCGCTCAGATAGGTGAGCGGCTCGCGGATGTGTGCCTTGTCAACCATGTCGTTGAAGGCTGCGGGACGCAACTCGACCCCGAGCTGGGCGAAGTAGACGTTGGAGGAGTGGACGGTGGCCTCTTTCAATCCGATACGGCCCCAGCCCGGCCAGACCGCCCCTTTACGTAAGTAGGCATAATACTCACTGTCGCGGATCGGCGGCGTGTTCGGCCCGGCGATGTATCCCTGTCCGGGACAGGCATAGACCGGTGACAAACCCTTCTCAATCGCCAGTCCGGCCAACAGGATTTTGAAGGTGGAACCGGGCGGATAGCGTCCCTGCACGGCGCGGTTGAAGGCCGGCGCGTTCTGCTCGTCCGCGATGGCCTCGGCCGGGTTCAGCGGATCGAAACCGGGCGAGCTGACCAGCGCGAGCAGAGCCCCGCTGCGCGGCCGCATAACCACCACCGCACCCTTACGGCCGGCGAGCAGGTCATACGCCTTCTGCTGCAAACGCTGGTCAAGGGTCAAGGTCACGGCCTCGCCTTCGGTGGCGCGCTGCGCGAACAATGCCTTGCCCAGCACGTCGTCACGCTTGTCGAGCGCATATCCGCTTAGGGTCGGATCGCACACGCGTTCCACGGCGGTCATGCCGTAAGTGGCGTGATAGTAGCCCAGCGGATGCGCCGCCGCTTCGCCCAATGGATAACGCCGTCCCCAGACATCGCCGGGCACCGGCGCGGCCAGCACACGGCCGCGCCGATCCAATAGAGGCCCGCGCATCACCTGTTTTTCGGCCGCATTCGGCCGACGGTTGTAGCGGCGCATGAACTTGACGAAATCAGGGTTGGTGTATCCCAGTATCTGCCAGGTGGCCTGATAGCTCAGCACGGCCATCAATGCGCCGGCGAACAACATGCGTAAAAGCCCGTAACTGGTGACTTTGCCGGGTTTCACCGTCGGGGCGAAGACGATGCCGAGCGCGGCGACCGTCAAAACCGCCAGAAAAACGATCTTCAGGGCGCGGAGCAGATCCGGTCCCACGTCGCTGTTCAGCAGGTCCATCAGGTGTTCAAGCATGACGCTTAAACCCGAGTCATCAACTCGGCCACCAACTGGGTGAAGCGCTGCGGATTCTTCGGAGAAGCACCTTCGGCCAACAAGGCCTGACCGAACAGCAGGTCGGCGTAGTCCGCCAGACGCGGGTCGTTTTTGTCGGCATCCAGCATGCTCTTCATGCGCGCGACCACAGCATGGTCAGGGTTCAACTCCAGCGTGCGGAGCTGTTTGGGCACCTCCTGGTTCATGGCGCGCATGAGCCGCTCCATGCTCGGGTTTAAGGCATGCTCGTCGGCGACCAAGCAACAGGCTGATTCAGTGAGGCGCGGCGAGAAGCGCACCTCTTTGACGTCTTCTTTCAGATGTTCTTGGATGAACGCCGTCAACTTTTTGTAATCGCCGGCCGCCTCCTCGATCTTCTTTTTCGCGGCCGCTTTCTCCTCATCCGTGCCGACTTCCAGCGCACCTTTATCGACGGCGACCAGTTTTTTGCCGTCGAATTCGCGCAGCGTGTCCGCCACCCACTGGTCGATCGGGTCGGTAAAAAGCAGCACGTCGTAACCGCGCTTGGTCAGCGCCTCGATGTGCGGAGCGTGCTTGGCGGTCTCCAGGTCATCGGCGACCAGATAATAGATCTCCTTCTGTGTCTCGGGCATCGCCTTGACGTAGTCCGACAGCGAGATCAGCGCATGACCCTCGCGCGTGGCCGATCGGAACATCATCAGCGCCTTGAGTTTGTCGCTGTTTTCGTAATCGGTGTGCAGGCCCTCTTTGAGCACGCGCCCAAACGCGGTGAAAAAGGCGGTGTAGGTCTCGGGTGCGTCGGCCATCATCTCGGCCAGCGTACCCAACACCTTGCCCGTGATGTTGCTCCTGATCTTGCGGATGACCGCGTCGTCCTGCAGCATTTCGCGCGATACGTTGAGAGGCAGGTCGCTGGAGTCGACGACGCCCTTCACAAAACGCAGGTACTCCGGCAGCAGCAGATCGAAGTCGGAGCCGATGAAGACGTTGCGGACGTAGAGGTGGAGCCCGTGTTTTTTGTTGGGCAGCATCAGGTCGAAGCTGGCCTGCTTCGGCAGGAAGAGCAGCGCCTTGAACTCGACCGCGCCTTCGACCGACATCGGAATGGTCTTCAGCGGCGGGGTGTAATCGTGCGTGATGTGCGTGTAGAACTTGTTGGTCTCTTCTTCGGTCAGTTCGCTCTTGGGACGTTTCCAGAGCGCCTTCATGGTGTTGAGCGGCTGCGCATCCTCTTTGGGAGCCTCGCCGCTGTCACTGAAGCGGATCGGATAGGCGATGAAATCAGAGTACTTCTTGACCAGCTCGTGCAGGCGCCACTCGTTCAGGTATTCGTCCATCCCCTCACGCAGCTTGAGCACGATGGTCGTGCCCGGCTTGTCGCGCGCGGCATCCTCCAGCGTATAGCTGCCGTCACCCGCCGAGCTCCATTTGACCGCCTTCTGGCCCGCGCCGCGCTTGAGCGTGATCACGGTGACCGTTTCGGCGACCATGAAAGCCGCGTAGAAACCCACGCCGAATTGGCCGATCAGTTCCGGGATGTTGGTCTGCTGCTGTTCTTTGAGCGCTTTCGCAAAGGCTTTCGTGCCGGAGTTCGCGATGACGCCGAGGTTTTTGTCGAGTTCCTCCTCGGTCATGCCGATACCGTTGTCGACGATCGTCAGCGTCTTGTCCTTCTTGTCCGCGATCAGGTCGATTTTCCAGACCGGGGCGTCGGCGATGATCGACTTGTCGGTCAGTCCCAAATATTGGGCGCGGTCTATCGCGTCTGACGCATTGGAGATCAATTCGCGCAGGAAGATCTCCTTCTTCGAGTAGAGGGAGTGGATGACCAGATCCAGCACCTGCTGGGTCTCTGCTTTGAAGATATGGGTTTTTTTGCTCATATGTGTGTGTTCTCCGGTTAGTCTCTGCTTCGTCCGCCGCCAATCAATCCGGCACGGAACAGGAAATGCAGCAGCGTTAATAGCGAACTGACGGCACCCGCCAAATAGGTGAGGAAGGCGGCGTTGAGCACGCGTCCGGCCTGCGATTCCTGGTCGGGCGAGACGATGCCGGCCATGACCAGATGCCGCTTGGCGCGCGCACTGGCATCCCACTCGACCGGCAGGGTGACCACGGCAAACAGAAAGGCGGCCGCGAACAGCGCACAGCCGACGTAAACCAGCGATTGCACGCCGAACATCAGGCCGGCGAAGAAAACATAGAAAGCGAACATGCTGCTGAAGTTCGTGACCGGCACCAGTGCCGTGCGAAGCGTCAGGGGCGCGTATTCGGCGGCGTGCTGCAAGGCGTGCCCGGCCTCGTGGCACGCCACGCCCACAGCGGACAGCGAGTTGGAACCATACACGTCCGGCGAGAGCCGCAGCACCTTATGGGTGGGGTCGTAATGGTCTGACAGAAAGCCCTGCGTCTGTTCGACCCGCACGTCGAACACACCGTTGGCGCGCAACATGCGCTCGGCCGCCTGCGCACCGGTCATGCCCGAATACGCGCGCACCCTCGAGTAGCGGCTGAAGGTGGTTTTGACCAACAGGGACGCGATACCTGCCAAGATCAGTCCAGGGATGAGAAACATAAAATAGACGGGGTCATAAAGCATGATGGCATTCCTCCTTCTCCCGCAGGCGGCCCGATTGAAAAGAGTCCGAAATATCCACCTCGGTGGTGCGTGAACAGCACAAAAACCCGCAGGAAAAACAGGCGGAATTATACAACAGTCGCCGCCGTCCGGACAAGGATGCGGTTGGGTTTGTCGCAATCCTCTGCGGCGGCCTGTATCGCCCTGCTGATGTCAAGATCATCGTCTTCGGCGGTATGCCCCATAAAAGGGATTGGGACGGAGCCAGGGAACGTGTATACTCCCGGCATTTATTCCAAGCGAGGAGAGCGATGTGAATTGGCCGCTGTTCGGGAGTACGTTTGCGTTGATTTTTCTGGCAGAGTTGGGTGACAAGACCCAGTTGGCGGTGATGAGCCAGTCAGCCGCGTCATCATCAAAGTGGACCATCTTTGCTGCCGGGGCACTGGCATTGGTGGCGTCGACGGCAATTGGTGTGCTGGCCGGCGACGTGATGCGACGGCTCGTGCCGGATGAGCGATACATCAAATGCGCGGGTGGTGTGCTCTTTCTGATTTTTGGCAGTCTGATGTTGCGTGAGGTTTTCTTCCCGCGCGGTCGGACGGTCGCCGCGCCGGCGCGCGAGGTCTCGGCCATCACCGGCTGGATGGGGCGCTTCGTGATTCAGCAGGCGGCCATTTTTGAGCGGGCCGCGTTTGAAGATTACGAGGCGCTGGCGGCGCGTTCACTTGATCCAAACGAAAAAGCCGTCTTTGCGCGGTTGGCGCTGGAGGAGCGTTGGCATCATGAGGCGATGCTGGGTGCATTGGCCGTAGGCGCCGAACGCGATCTGCCGATCACGCAGGAGATGGCCGTTGCGCTGCCCCCCGTGGATGATTTAATGCATGATGCGGCCCAAGCATCCCAAGAGGTCGAGCATGCGATCGAGCATGAGCGCGCGATGGCGCAGTTCTACCGGACACTTGCCGAGAAAAGCACGATCCCGCGCCTGCGCGAAACGTTTGCGGCGCTGGCGGTGGCCGAGGAGAACCACGCGCAACGCCTGATTTCGCTGAGGAAGTGATGAGCGAGTGGATCGATATCCAGAAAGACGAGCGGCATGTGGCGCGTGAGCGCGAGAAGGCACGCGCGCTGCGCAAGAGCGTGTGGTGGAAGCAGCAACTCCAGAAAGGCGTCTGCCACTATTGCGGCCGGAAAGTCGGTGAGAAGGCGCTGACGCTCGACCATGTGGTGCCGGTCGCGCGTGGCGGCACCAGCACCAAGGGCAATGTCGTGCCGGCGTGCAAGGCGTGCAATTCGGCCAAAAAATACCTGACGCCTGCGGAACGGATCTTGGCGGAACTGGAACAGAGTGAGCCCCAAGGCGAGGAAACGGAACAATGAGCGCGCGCAAACGGCTGGTGGTGGTCGAACCGCACGGTTTTTGTTCCGGCGTCGCGCGCGCCGTGCAGACGGCCGAGGCGTTGCTGGCGCGCTTTCCCAACGAGACGATCTACGGCCTCAATGAGATCGTGCATAATCAGCAGGTGGTGGCGCGGCTGACCGGTCTGGGCATGCGGTTTGTCAGGTCGGTCGATGAGGCGCCGGAAGGTGCACGGTTGCTGTTCTCGGCGCATGGCGTGGCGCCGACCGTGGCGGCGCGCGCGGCGGCCAGACACCTGCGCGTGATCGACGCGACCTGCCCGTTTGTGTCCAAGGTGCACGCCGAGGTGCGACGCTTTGCGGCGCAGGGCGCCTGCGTGATCTGTATTGGCCATCGTCGGCACGAAGAGGTGATCGGGGTGGCCGGCGAAGCGCCGGACCGTGTGCAGATCGTCGAGAGCGCGGCTGAGGCGGAAGCGCTGGCGGTGCCGCCGGGCGTGCCCGTGGCGGTGGTGACGCAGACGACGTTGGGTGACGAGCAGGTGGAGGCCGTGATGGCGGTTTTGCGCAGGCGCTTTCCGGATCTGCGTCTGCCGTCCGCAACGGATGTCTGTTACGCCACGCGTAACCGTCAGCAGGCGGTGAGAATGTTGGCAGGCTGCTGCGCGCGTGTGCTGGTGCTGGGCTCTGCCAACAGCTCGAACAGCCAGCGGCTGGTTGAGACCGCCCGGGCCGCCGGAGCCGTGGCGGAACTGGTCAGCACGCTAGAGCAAATGGACGGACTCGGCCTGGAGCGCGCGGAGGAGGTCGGGCTGACGAGTGGCGCATCCACGCCCGAGTCATTTCTCGACGCGGCGGTGGGGCGACTGCGCGAGCGTTACGGATTTCCGGCCCCCGAAAGGCTGGCGGCGGCTGAAGAGAATTCGCCGGTCTTCAAGCTGCCAGACCTCTCCTGGTAGGGACGCCTCGCCGAGGCGTCCGCCCTTGATCTTATAAGGTTTGTTGGCCGCAATCCGCTTACGTGCGGCGGCGTTCGTGTGAGGGAGGAATCTTGAGGATGCCGCGGTATTTGGCGATGGTGCGGCGTGCGACGGTGATGCCCTGCGCGGCCAGCTTCTCCTCGATCGCCTGATCGGAAAGTGGTGCTGTCGGATCCTCGTTTTGCACGAGGCGCAGGATCTGATCCTGCACCGACTTGTTGGAGACTGCCACGCCGTCCTTGCCTTTCAAGCCGGGCGTGAAGAAGTACTTCATCTCAAACAGGCCGATCGGCGTGCGCATGTATTTGTTGGCGACGGTGCGGCTGACCGTGGTTTCATGCACGCCCACTTTCTTGGCGACTTCGGCCATGGTCA
>DAOTKE010000112.1:0-10810 GCA_035449085.1 Kiritimatiellia bacterium
CAATCATGGGAACCGGTGTGTTTCCGGTCTGCCCTATGGGATGGTAGTGAAAAAAAACAGATGCGCTTGACCCCCTCCAGCCAGGTCTCGCGGCGTTCCGACTCTAGGGTGACGGTCTCGCCGGGAACCAGGCCGTTGTTCTCGTCCAGGACACGCATCCGCACACGCCGGCCACGCAAAGGGAAACGTGGAACCGGATTGAAAGGGTCGAGCAGATCCATCACCTCGGGCTCGATCATTTCGACCTGCGCCCGCAGCGGCGCACGCCGGACGGTGGACGCGGTGCGCGTGACAGCCAAGGTGTCGCCGACCTTCAGGTTCTGGAGCTGGCGCTGCGTCAGCATCCCGGTGATGTAGAGGGCACTCGATGCGGCCACGCGCACCACAGGCTCGCCGCCCGCCACCACGTCGCCAGGCTGGCGCAGGACACGCGACACCACACCGGAGCGGGTGGCTCGTAACACAGAGGGATCGTTGGCGGCGGCCTTGCGACAGGTCTCGATCGCTTGGCGCAGCGTGGTCAGAATCGGGTCGGCGTCGGTGCCTTTCTCCGCTGTTTCAGCTAACAGTGCTTTGACCTCGTTCAGGTCTTCAACGGCGAGCGCGTGTTGCTTCTCCAAGGCGGTGATCAGGGCCGCATACTCGGCGACTTTGGTTTCGAGCGCCGCGGCGGCGGGGCGCAGGCGCGAGAGCTCGGTTTCGCTGACCAGCCGCCGATCGATCAGGGGTTGCAGGCGTTTGATCTCGGCCTGGAGACCGGCCAGCTCCGCCGCGTCGCGGGCTCGGTTCATGCGTTCGGTTTCAAGCGCGATTTCCGCCTCGCGCACGGCCTGACGGCAACGGCGCTCAGAATCCTGCAAGTTCTGCCGATAGCGGGCGATGTCCTGCTGATAGCGCAGCAGATCCTGCTCGTAGTTCTTGAGGCGCGCCTCGTTCAGGGCCAGGTCCAGTGCACGGTCGGCGGGGTCCAGGCGCACCAGCACGTCGCCGGCCTTCACGGGTTGTCCGGGCTGAACGTCAATCGACAGAATACGCACGGTATCGATGGGCCCCACGGTCTCGGCCTCGCTCTCGACCATGCCGTTGAAACGGTAGTCCTCGGGGTTTTGCGTTTGGAACCAAAGGAAGAAGGGGATCAAGCACAACACGAGCAACAGAAAACAGATCCGTATCAGGCGCTTCAGGGCCAACCTGAATGGCAGCCGCATGGATCGTCGTGTATAGGAGGTCGTCATACTGCTTCACTGTCCTTACAGTTCCACGGTCGTGCGCTGCAACAGCAGCACGGGATCCGAAAAGCCGCCCGCATTTTTGAATGCCGAAACGAGATCTTGCTGGTAGGCCGGATCCAGCAACCGCACCTGGTAGGAGAACTCCATCGCGTCGCCCTGTTCCGCGTCGCGCATGCCGAGGAGGTAGAACGAGGCGCAATAACGCTTGAGGATTTCTTGCGCGGCCTGCTCCGCCTGGTCGTCGTGGGCGGGCATGATGAAGCGCAGCAACCCCTCGTAGTCGCGGCGCGAGGCGAACGGCGCCCAGTGTAACAGCAGCGCGGCGGCACCAATCAGAAGGGTGCCGATCACCGCGACCAGCGGCATGCCGGCCCCGCAGGCGATGCCGACACCGAGGCAGGCGAAAAGGAACATGGCGTCGCGCGGATCGCGCACCGGCGTGCGGAAACGGATGATGGCCAGCGTGCCCAGGATCCCCATGCCGCGCGCGAGGTTGTTGCCGACCGCCATGATCAGCATGCAAGTCACCATGCTGCCCAACACCATGGTGTGGATATACGAGCGGGAATACGTGAACCCGCGGAAAGTGAGCTGGTACACGGCCGCCAAGAGGGTGGCCAGCAGGAAGCTCAGCACCATCGCACCCGCCACGTGCGCCGGGTTCAGCGGCTCTTGCGTCCCGAAAAACAGGGACAGATAGTCATTCACGTTCACAGTGCGCGTCGCTCCTTCACAGATTCACCAACGCTTCCTCGGTTGCGGCATTTGTCTCAGGATACCCTGTAAAGGCTCCCTCGCGCCAGATCGCAGTCGAATATTTGCAGTTGCCGTTTTTGTGCAATTCGAACCGCTCGACCAGATCCATCACCCAGGTCGGCGTGTAGGAGAGCGACTTCACCTCCAGCACCACGCCCGAATAGGGCAGCCCGAATCCCTGTGCCTCCGTCGAGTCCATGCCGCGCCAAATGCCGCTGCGCCCGAAATCGGTCCAAGAGTCGGTCACCTGATACTGCAGTTTTCGATCAAACGTTATTCTCGCATACCGGTCGACCGTTCCCACGTAAGACTCGCGGCTGTAGCGCACCAGTACCTTGGGCTCGGCACCAATCTCCCAGGCCAGCCGTCTGAACTGCAAAAAATCGATCTCTTGCCGCGCACTCTTGAAAAAGTCGGGCAGCCGCACGCCGAACACCAGTGCTTGGCTCCAAGCGTCAAACGGGATTGCCACGCGGGTCTTGACGATCGTCTCCTCCAGCTTTGCTTTGACTTCCGCGAAGACCGGTGCCGAACCGATCTCACCGTAGGTCCGCACGCGCAGCTTGAAACGGTTCACCGCCTCGAACACCTTCGCGTTGTGAAGCGAATAACGGGAATCGTCCAACTGCAGTGTGGTGATCGTGTATTCCGGCGGGTCGCCATGCGTGTAGGGGTCGGGCCGGCAGAACGGGCGGATGAACGCCCGGATTTCCGGGATGCGCGAGCGCGGAATGATGTACTTCGCCTCATACCGTGTCACCAGATCCCGTTTGGTCTGTCGATCCTTCCTGAACACGCACACACTCCTACTCATGAGATACAGTTTTTCAAAATACCACAAGTACCCGGTGAAGTGTTAGGGAAAAGTTGCCGCCTCGTGCGCACGCGCGGCCTCGCACGGGCCTGCGGGCCGTGTTCGCGACACGCCGGGCATGATACCGAATCTGTCTTTATGACAGCCGGTTCAGGCGATGATCTTCCCGTCACGCATGACGATGCGACGGCGGGCACGGGCCGCGATGTCCTCCTCGTGGGTGACCATGACGATGGTGATGCCCTCACGGTTGAGTTCCTCGAAAAGGTCCATGATTTCGACCGAGGAGCGGGTGTCGAGGTTGCCGGTCGGTTCGTCGGCGAGAAGCACGGGGGGATTGCTCATCAGGGCGCGGGCGATGGCCACGCGCTGCTGCTGTCCGCCGGAAAGTTGCGCGGGCGTGTGGTCGGCGCGTTGGCCCAGTCCAACGCGTTCGAGCATTTTGATCGCCCGCGCGCGTCGATCGCGGCTGGGGAAGTCACGGTTGTAGAAGGTCGGCAGCTCCACATTCTCCAGTGCGCTGGTGCGTGCGAGCAGATTGAAGTTCTGAAAGACAAAACCGAGCTTTTGATTACGGATACGCGCAAGCTGGGAGCGGCTCATGCGGCTGACCTCGACGCCGTCCAGCAGATAGGTGCCTGACGTGGGGGTGTCGAGGCAGCCGAGGATGTTGAGCAGTGTGCTTTTGCCCGAACCCGAAGCGCCCATGATGGCGACAAACTCGCCATGGTCGATCGTCAGCGACACGCCGTCCAGCGCGTGGACGGCGGTTTCACCCATGCGGTAGGTCTTAAACATGTCCTGGATGTTGATGAGCATGGGGTCTCGCCCTATCGCATCGCGCGGCGTGCGTTGCGGCTTTGTGTGCTGCCGGGCGGTGTCGGCATGAAGGGGTTTTTAGGGCCTCCGGAATCTGCGCTGCCATTGGTTTTGAAACCGAGCACGACCTCGCGGCCGTCAAGCCCGTCCGGTGACACAATCACGTTCCGCGTACCGTCCGATATGCCCAGCTTGACTTGGGCCGCCTCGGGCACGCCATTGGTATTGAGCAACCAGATTTTCGGGCCGCGGATGTCGGTGACCAGGTTGGTCGGGTTGAAGCGTAACGCGGCGGCCGGCACGAACTGGGCATTCTCGGATCGTGCCACCTCGATGGCGATATTGGCGGTCATGCCGGGGAAGAGCTTTTCTCCGGGATTGTCGGCCTCGACGATCACCGGGTAGGTCACGACATTCTGGACGGTTGTTGCAGCCAGTCGGATCTGCTTGACGGTGCCGCGGAAGGTGTCACGGTAGGCGTCGACAGTGAAAGTGACCGGCTGGTTGGTCCGGATCAGGCCGACATCGGCCTCGGGCACGCTGGCCGAAACCTGGATGCGTGACAGGTCGGTCGCGATCTGGTAGAGCTGCTGCGCGTTCATCGAGGAGACCACGGTCTGCCCCTCGTCCACGTTGCGCGCGATCACGACACCGTTGACCGGCGAGCGGATCGTGCAGTAGTCGAGGTTGGTTTTCGAGAGTTTGACAGCGGCCTGCGACTGCTCGACGGCCGCCTCGGCGACCTTGAGCTGTGCGGCCAGCGCGTCGCGTTCCGCTAGCGCGGCGTCGAGGTCGGCCTTGGAGAGCATGTTGCGCGCGGCCAGTTCGGTTTTGCGCACGAGATCTTTTTCAGCAAGCGAGAGCTTGGCAGCGATCTGTTCCACGTTCGCCTGGTTGGACTTGAGCTGCGCCAGATCCTTCGCGTGCGTCGCCTCATAGACGGCAGGATCGATCAGCGCGATGACCTGGTTGGTGGTGACCGTCGAGTTATAATCGACATAGAGTTGAAGGATACGTCCGTTAACCTGCGTGCCGACTTCAACCTCTTTGATCGGTTCGACAGTCCCGGTGGCACGGATCTCCTGCACAATCGTGTCACGCTGCACAACCGCCGTACGATAGCCGGTGTCTGATCCCTGTGCGTGCGATTTCTGGTAATAATACCATCCTCCAGCCGCGATTGAGCCGAGGACGATCAGAAAAAGAAAAACCTTCATTTAGCTCCCTCAATCAAAAAACACCGATAGTCTAAACGAATGAGGCGCGTCTGTATTGTACTTTTTCGGGACTTTTCGGCGTTCTACGTGGATCCGCTTTCGGGTATGATGGTGACCGCGATTGAAATTGCGGCAAGGTGACCGGATCTGAGAGGGGAAGAGATGCGCTGGAAATGGCTTGGAGTGATAACGGGGGTATTGGGGTGTTCGTCCATCACGTGGGCAGAGGTGCCGCTGCGCGATGATGCGCAAGGAACGTTGTTCGGGACAGACCGTTTTGCTGTACGGATTGACGCGCGTAACGGCTGGTTGGCAGAGGTGCTATGCGATGGCCAGCCGGTTGTCATGGCGCCGGCGACTGCGCAGGCCTATGACATTCGACAAGACGGAGCGTGGGTGACTGGGACGGGGCAGGCGATCGAGCGTCTTGGCGTGGAGCGCATGTCGCCTGATACGATCCGGAGCCGTACACGGGCAGGCACATGGACGGTCGATGCTTATCTCCAACTCGATCCTGAACGGCGTACCTTGCGCCGTTGGTTCGATGTCACGTGGTATGGCGCGTCCCCCACAAAGATCAAAAACTTCTGGGTTCGGAGTGGTGTGTTACCGCTTGCCGAGTCGGGGCGCTATTTGTTGCCCGCCCAGTATCCGCCGCGCAGCGTCGCGGCCTCGGCGTTGACGGCTGATCGCCGCACCAGCAGTTGGCGCAGTCCGTATGTGGTGATCGGTGAAAACGGTCGCGGATGGTCGGTGGTGTGGGCATTGGATGAACTTCAACCCTACTCGGATCGCGGCAGCACGGGCGTGGAAGAGGGACGCGGCGAGATGCGAGTCTCGCAGTCGTTCGCGATGCAGGGGCATATGCGGAACGGCGTGACGCAGCGGGTCGGTGACACCTGGCTCTGGATACAACCGAACGATGCGGAGACGGCATTGCGGCGTCTGCCCGAGTGGTTCGCCACGGTTGGCCAGATGCCGCCAGAAGGGCGTCCGGACTGGCTCAAGCGCGTGATCCTGTATTCGTTTCATCCGGGCGGCACGATCGGTTCGGATTGCCGCGATCTGGGCGGTTTCTCGTCGGCCACCGCTCTGCTGCCGCACATTGACGCTTTGGGATGCAACGCGATCTGGCTGATGCCGCTCGAGGACAAGTCGATCTACTGGCCGCGCGATTACTACAAGCTCCAGGAGGGGATCGGCTCCCCCGAGGATTTCAAGGCGTTCACGGCGCGTGCCCGTTCGCTCGGGATGCGCGTCTGGCAGGATTGTGTGCCGCACGGCGGCGGCAATGAGTTCCCGCGTGCCAAAGCACATCCCGAGTGGCTGGCGCAGAACGAGGATGGCTCGACGCTGAGCTACTGGTGTTTTGACTTCAACTGGCCAACGTGGATCGACTACATGCGCGGCGTGGTTTCGTTCTACATGCGGGAGTACGGCTTGGATGGTTTCCGCATTGACGCGTGCGGCGGCAGCAAGATCCCGAACTGGAATCCGGCGATCCCGTACGCGCGGGCCAGTCACGCGCAGGCGCAGGGCGGTTTCGCCATGCAACGTGCCTTGCGTGAGGAGGTGCGCAAGGTCAAGCCGGACGGAGCCAATCTGGCCGAGGTCGGCGCGAGCGTACACGGTGCGATCAGTGACGCCACCTACGATTTTGATCTCTGCTACCATGTATTGCACGATTTCAGGCGGGTCCCAGCAGACGTGTTTGTGCCTCGCCTGCGCCGCTGGCTGCATGAGCAGCAGTATGCCGAAATACCGGATCTGGTGCGTATGCGCCATGTGGAAAGTCATGACAGCCTGCGTTCCGGTCTGTGGTACGGTGCGGACGCGCAACGCGCGTTGGTGGCGTTGCTCAGTTGGATCCACGGCATTCCGATGGTCTATCACGAGATGGAGGATGGTCATTATGAGGCGTACCGCCGCATTTTCCATGTGCGACGGCATGTGCCGGAGCTGAATACGGGGACGGCCGATTACTTAAGTGTATCTGCGCCGGCTGGCGTGTTCGCGTGCCTGCGGAGCGGAGACCGTCCCGCGCGTGCCGGCACGGCATGGCATGACGAGTATGCCTGGGACACGCGGCCGGATGCGGCGGCGCGCGTGTCGATCATACTCGTGAACCTGGGAGGGAAGGCCGTGACGGGCAAGGTGTCCGTGCCGTCGGCAAGCTTGCCTGAAGCGTTGCGCGGCGCGGCCTGGGCGCGGGATCTGATGAACGGCGGACGGGTGGCCGTGCGTGACGGTGCCTGCGAGGTGTCGCTGCCGGCGTTCGGGTATACGGTTCTGCGGCTGGAAAGCGCTCCGCTGCCGCCTTTGGCCCCCGTGCCAGAAGAGGCGCAGCCGAGGCCCGCCACCGAGCGTGCGGGCGGCCCGGCGTTGAGGGCCGGCCCGCTGGTGGCCGATGCCAAGACCGGGTGGGCGCGCGCCTGGCGTACGGGATGGTGGCGCGAGACCCCGCTGCGCATGGACGTGGCGTTGCCGGCCGCGTGGGGCCGCGTATCGGCGGTTCCCGCCCGGTTGACAACTGTCAAGGACGGGGTGGACGCCGAGTACGTTTGGCAGGGACACACGCTCGCGGTGCAGCAGCGCGAAACGGACGGCGGCGTGGAAATCAGGGCCGCATGGCCCGGCGGCGCACCGGTTGAGGCGGCGCTGGTGATTGCACTCGACGCGGCGCGCGCGTGGTATGCCGATACGGCAGAGGGGCGTTTTGAGAGTCCGTTCCGCGTGCGTCATCCGGGGATGTCGATGCAGGGTGTCGTCGGGCCGATCTATCGTCTGCCGCAGGGCGGCGCGGTGTTGTGGGATTCGCGGCGGCATCCTTTCGGTTTGGATGCTGCACACGCCCGCGTGGGCGTGCGTTTGCCTGACGGACGCGATCTCTCACTCACCTTCGATCCCGCGCGGCTGCCGGCCTCGGTGCGGTTGCTGGATCGCGTGGGTGATCGGCACGGCTTGCACGTGGCGGTGATGTGGCGCGGAGACGAGTCCGGGGTGGCGTGGGGCGTGGATGACCTCCGCATCCAGATCCGCTCCGCACGTGGGCGTGATGCGGCCAGTGCGGGGTGCGGCGATCCGCGTTTGACCGCAGTGGGTGGCGGCTGGCAGTTTGAGAACGCGCACTATCGCGTGCGGATCAGTCGCGCCGGGACGTTGGCCGGGTTCTGGCGGCGCGACGGCGAAGGATGGCAGACGGTCGTTCGGGCGGACGGTCTGTATACCGACAGGGGGTTCGCGCGCGACGGCGAACGCATGGCGCAAGAGAACGACGTGGAGGCCAGCGTGCGCATCGAGCCGTCGGAGGCCAACGGCGTGCGCCTGAGTGTGACGGGCGAGCTGCGGGGATTTGGCCGGTTCGACAAATTGGGGCGCCCGGTGAGGTTCTGCAGTGTGTTCACTTTGGGCGAGGGACCCGCGTTCCGTCGTCTCACGGCGTTCCAAAGTACCACGGTGCCGGCTGCCGTCCGCGCGTTTCTTTCGCAGCGTACCGTTTTTGAAGGAGCATCGGGCGCCATGTTCCGCGATGCGGCGGGGGTCATCCTGTCGCGTGAGGCGAACCGCAGCCAAGCGCGCACGTGTGAAACGGCGAAGGCGGAGGATCCGCTGCGGCTGCCCGATGATGTCCGCATCGCGTGCGGGGATGGTGCGGCGGTTCGGCTGGCGGATCTGAAGTGGATCGGTACGCGGCCCGGCAACGTGTTCCTGCATGGCGAGGATCTGCATCTGGCGTGGCTGGACGGCGCGTCCGGCAAGGTCAGGCCAGGGGTCTGGCATGGCGTTTCGATGAGTGTGTCGTGTGGAGATGACGTCGCGGCCGCACGGGGTGAAGCGCGGGGGATTGCGGCATGTTCCGCTTCGGCCGATGTGGTGCAGGACGGGGGTTTTGACGAGTACGAGGCTGCGGGAGGCATGTTGCGGCTCGTGCAGTCGGGCGGTGGCTGGCCGACGGAACGGGCCGCGTCGCAGGTGAGTTGGCGTCTGCCGGAAGGGTGCGTGGGGGTTCGCGAGGGGGATAATCCGTGCCTGCGGATCGAAGGCGACGGGGTTTCCTATCGGCTGATTCGCCAGACATTATTGCCGCAGGCGTTCTTGCCGGGGGAGACCTGGCGGCTCACCGCCCGTATGCGTGCGGAAGCGGTGCAGAAAGGGGATGTCGACTGGAAAACCGCGTGTCTGCGCTGGTGTGTGGAGGCGGAGGGACGCGTGTCTTATCACTCAGTGAGCCTGCCGGAGGGAGACAGCGCCTGGCGCGAATACAGCGTGCCGGTCACCCTGCCGCAGCAGTTTGACGGCATAGCGGTGGAGGCCGGGCTGAACGGTAACCGGGGGCGGGTCTGGATCGACGATGTGCGGGTCACAAAGGTGAAATGAAAACAGAGAGAACGGCCCCTGAACAGGGTCGGCCTCTCTGTCAAATCATAGCGAGCAGGCTGGAATTACCAGCGGGTCTCGCGGGATTCACGGCGATCGCCACCGCGTCCGCCGCCACGCCCGCCGCGGAAACCGCCGCCGGCGCCGCCACCGAATCCGCCGCCACCGCGACGCTCTTCACGCGGTTTCGGCTGCGACTCGTTCACGCGCAGCGTGCGGCCCTCAAGATCCTGGCCGTTCAGGCCATCGATCGCCGCCTGGGCTTGGGCACGGTCAGGCATCTCGACGAAGCCGAAACCCTTGGAACGGCCCGTCATGCGGTCGGAAACGACGCGCGCTGAGGCAACCTCACCATACGCAGCGAACGCGCTCCGCAGGGTCTCATCATTCGTCGAATAGGCAAGATTGCCAACATAGATGTCCATGTCTCTGTCCTTCTGTACTTCACTCACGCCATGTTTGTTCTGTGTCTGGCGGAACCGGCTCCCATGGCCAAAACCGATCCCGTAGGCAACCCGCCTATCCTGTGCGGTTTACGAACATAAACCTGCTACAGTCCCAAAGTGGTCTCCAAATGAAATGCCAGAAGGGTCAGAAGGACGCGAGAACGCTGAATCCGAACAGCACGGGCTGGCGTCATAACGAACCAAGGCTTCTAGCCTCAAAACTCCAAAAAACTTGCGACGCCCTGTTTCAGGCATCCCCTCCATCACGACGAACCGAAACCCAGAGTCCAATGACGATGAAAAAATCAACCGTTCCGCAATTGATGTCAAGAGTATTGACCATTTCGGGGTTGCCTGTCAATACCTCTGCGATTTTTTTTTTTAATCATTGAAAATTAAGAAAAGATGAGGTTTTGTCGCGTTCGGGCATTGCAAAAATCCGGCAGGATGTGTACGGTACCCATGGTTATGTTCTTCGGAAGGCGTTCCGGGCGTAAGGTGCATGTGCCGTGTGCATGGAGCATCGCGATCAGTGAGTGTCATGGCAAGCCGACATCAAGATGACTCTGTAAAAGCAAAACCTGACCCCCGCGTGGAACGTGTGGTGGCCTTTGTGCGGCACACGCTCCACGAGGCGCCGGACTATGCTCAGCTCGCGCGCTTGGCCAATCTCTCTTACTGCCAGCTTTTCCGGCTGTGCAAGTTGCATTTGGGGCTTTCTCTACAGCAGTTCATCGAGCGTGAGCGGATCGCCTACGCCAAGCGGTTGCTGACACTCAATCACCTCAGTGTGAAAGAGGTGGCGGCCCAGGTGGGGTATGCCAATCAGCTCTACTTCTCCCGCCGTTTCCAGCGCGCGGTCGGCGTGTCACCCACCCGGTTCCGTGCCGATCAACTCGCCGATCCCGAAAAGCCCCTGCATCCGTATTCGTACTATATGGGGCTGGCGACGACCGAAAGAACCTACGGATCGTGGGCCTAGAGGGTGGCCATTTCCGATGCCATTTCAGATTGCCAATTCTGGTTGACGCCACTGCTTCCGAGATGTACCTTAAACGTGAGTGTTGGAGCATGCATTTGAAAAGGGGAGTCCGGAGGCTCTTGCAAAACCCCCCGCAACGCGGCGCCTGACGGCTTGCGTCGCGGGGC
>DAOTKE010000113.1:0-10782 GCA_035449085.1 Kiritimatiellia bacterium
AAAACGTTTATCAAGTAAGTTAAGGAAAGGTATCATATTATGTCTACTCGACATCTGCGTGCGCTGGGAACCGGATGTTTAGTGCTGGCCGGGCTGCTGGCCCGCTGCGAACCTGACCAAGCGTTCTTTTTCAAGAACAACGACTCGGTTGTTTTCCTGGGCGACAGCATCACCCAGCAGAAGCTCTATACGACTTACCTTGAGGCCTATACGCTGACACGCTTCCCGGACTACCGCTTCCGGTTCCGCAATGTGGGGTGGGGCGGCGACACCGCGTGGCTGCGCAAGCGGTTCAAGACGGACGAGAAGGCGCTGTTCGCCGCGACCGGTGCCCTCCTGGACGAGATGGTTGAGAAAGCCGTGCGGGCCGGCCTGCAGCGCGACGTGCTGCCGCACAAGCCGACGGCCGTGACCGTTAAGTTCGGCATGAACGATCATGCGTACCAGGCTTTCCGCGAGGACATCTGCCGCGCGTATGTCCGCAGCCAGACCGAGATCGTGAACATCCTGAAGGCGGAGGGGGCCCGGGTGGCCCTGCTGACGCCGCAGCCGATTCAGGACAAGCCCCCGGCCGAGCATGACAAGAATGTGAAGAACCAGTCGCTTCGCAAGTTTTCCGACGCCCTGCGTGACGTGGCCGCCAAGACAGGTGCTGTGTACGTCGATCAATTCGACCCTTACATGAAGATCCTGCTGGCCGCGCGTGCCGCAGACCCGGAGGCGAAGATCGGTGGCGGCGATGCCGTGCACCCGGGGCCGTCCGGGCACACGTTGATGGCCTGGACCATCCTGAAACAGCTCAACGCTCCGGCCCTTGTCTCCGAAGGCGGTATTGATGCGGCACGCTGGTTCTTCCGCCGCAAGGTCACCTGTGAAAAGAACTGCGAGATTTCCAACGTGAAAGTCAAAAAAGGCACGGTCAGCTTTGATCGTCTCGATCACGCGCTGCCGATGCCGGTCGATGCCCGGGCGACAGAGGCGCTGACGTTGGCGCCGGTGACCGACGATCTGAACAGCTACATGCTGAAGGTCGAAGGACTTGACGCTGCCCGCTACGTATTGACCATCGACGGGCTTCATGTCGCGGAGTTCAGTCGCGAAGAACTTGCGCAAGGCGTGAATCTGGCGAATTATCCCACGCCGAACGCCACGCAGGCGATGCAGGTTCTGGATCTGGTGTTCAAAAAGAACGATGTCTATTTCGAGCGCTGGCGCAAGGTGCAGCTCGAGAACGGCCCGTCAGCAAAGCTGGTCGAGCTGGATAACCGTATCGCCGAGCTTGAGGCGCAGATCGATGTCGCGCGCAAACCCAGGCCGCACCGTTTCGAGCTGACGCCCCGGCCCTGAATGAGGGAGTGAACCGCATGAGAAGCCTTTGGACAGTCGGGAGCGCGGGCGTCCTCGCCCGCAACAGCGTGTCTTGCAAAAGGCTGCTGCGCGCGTTTGCCCGCTTTCAGGTTTCCGGTTTCTGGCTTCCTTGTGGAGCACCGGGAGGGGCAGGTGCCACCTGCCCGGCGGCGGTCACGCCGCCGCTGCGTCTCCGCGTCTCTGCATTGAAAAACGCTCAATGTTCAACGTTCAACGTTCAACGCTCAACGTTCGGCGGGCGGGGACGCCCGCGATCCCGGCTTGGCATCCTTTGGCAGGGTTTTCTTTTTGTCCTCTGCGGGATGTTCGCGTTCTCAAACGCGAACGCGCAGACGGCGCCCGCGCGTTTCGTGGGGTACCGTAGCGGCTTCAACCGCGACACGCTCGCGCTGCAGGTGCTGCTCGACCGGCAGCATCTCTCCTGCAACTGCGTCGATGGCGTCTGGGGGCCGCGGACAGAAATCGCGCTGGTGACGTGGCAGACGCTCAACGGCCTGCCGCCCACCGGAGTGCCTGATGCTTCGATACTGGAGGCGCTGGGCGGCGATACGAATGTGCTGATGCGCTACACCATCACCTCTAACGATGTGGCCGCGTTGGGCCCGGTGCCGCAGGCTTGGGAGGAACGCGCGCAACTCAAGACACTGGCGTACGAGACGCTGCAGGAACTCTTGGCCGAAAAAGGCCACACGTCGCAGCGGGCCGTCGCGCGCCTGAATCCCGGCCTGGCCTGGCCGAACCCGCCGGTGGGCAGCGAGGTCTTTCTGCCGGACTGCTCCTACGCCAAGCCTGCCAAGGCCGGATCGGTCCGCATCTCGCTCTCGCGCACGGAGGTGACGGTCTTCGATCCCGAGGGACGGCTCCTCGCGCTTTTCCCGTGCTCGATCGCGCGCGAGAAATCCAAGCGGCCCGACGGTGAGGTGACCGTCAGGACGGTTGCGCCAAATCCCAACTACACCTACGATCCGCAGCTCTTTGCGCCGGGCGGCCCCAACAAAACCAAGCTTGTCATCCCGCCCGGCCCCAACAATCCGGTGGGTCTCGCCTGGATCGGTCTTTCGTTGCAGGGCTACGGCATCCACGGCACCCCCATCCCGGAACATATCGGACGCGCCGAATCCAAGGGGTGTTTCCGTCTCGCCAACTGGAACGCGGTCAAGCTGCTGGCGATGGTCGAGTACGGCACGCCGGTGTTGATCGAAGAGTAGGGGCAAACAAAAAAGGAGGTTCAACATGAGGATGAGACATCTGGCTCTCGCTTGCGTATGCGGGGCATCGCTGTTGGCTTCGCTCGCCCGGGCCGAAACGGCTGCCGAGCGTGACGCGCGGATGCGCTGGTGGCGCGAGGCGCGGTTCGGCATGTTCGTGCACTGGGGACTCTATTCCGGGCTGGCAGGCACTTGGGAAGGCAAGGCGGTCGCGACCAAGGGGGGCATGGAGTGGCTTCAGTACCGCGTCAGGGTCGATACCGACACCTACGCCCAAAAGGCGATCCCGCTCTTCAAACCCGCTCCCGGTTTCGCGCAGGAGTGGGTCAAACTGGCCAAAGCGGCCGGCTGCAAATACATCGTTCTGACCTCGAAGCACCATGAGGGTTTCGCGCTGCATGATTCCAAGGTCAGCGACTTTGATGCCGGCTCCGTGTTGGGGCGCGATCTCATCCGGGAATTCGTAGATGCCGCGCGCGCAGAGGGTTTGAGGGTTGGCTTCTACCACTCTGTGATCGACTGGCACCACGACCAGTACGAGTATGCCCGCTCTGAGCAACTGGCCCACCCGCTGAAGGGCAAGCCCTACCCCAACGGCAAGCGTGACCATGCCCTCTACCAGAAATTTCTTCATGCCCAGGTCGATGAGCTGGTCTCGAATTACGGGCCGGTCGACATCCTCTGGTGGGATTTCAGCGCACAGGATTTTCAAGGCCAAGAGGCGTGGCGCGCGTTTGACCTGATGGCGGCGGTGCGCGCGAAACAGCCGGCGATCATCATGAACAACCGGCTCTTCCGTTCGCCGGAGGCTGGGTGGAAAAGCATGGGGACCGATGGGTTCATCAACCAGTTGGATCCCAAGTACGGCGACTTCATCACGCCCGAGCAGCACATTCCCGCGACCGGCGTTCCGGGCGTGGATTTCGAGGTCTGCATGACGTTGAACACGACGTGGGGATACAGCGCACACGATCACGCGTGGAAATCGGACGAGACCTTGATCCGCAACCTGATCGACATCGCGAGCAAGGGCGGCAACTACCTGTTGAACATCGGCCCGAAAGCGGACGGCTCGCTGACGCCGGAGACGGTCAAAGCCTTCCGCGCCATCGGCGCGTGGATGTCGGCCAACAGCGAATCGATCTACGGGACCACCGCGAGCCCCTTCCCGTATTTGCCGTGGGGCCGTGCGACACGCAAAGACAACCTGCTCTACCTGCATGTTTTCGATTGGCCGGCCGACGGCATGCTGAAAGTGCCCCTCAAGGCGGATGGCGTGGTGAAGGCCGCGCTGTTGACCGCGCCCGATGCCGAGCTGCCTGTCAGTGCCGCCGGGGCGAGCACACACATCCGGTTGCCCGCCGCGGCACCCGACAAGACCGCCACGGTCATCCGGCTGGAGCTGAGAGGCGAGCCCGTCATCGACCCCGATGTCAAAGTCCCCGCTGAGACCGGCACTGAAAAACACACATAGGGAAACAACACATGAGGCTGGTGGTGCTGGACGGGTTCACGATGAATCCCGGTGATTTGGAGTGGCGCGCGCTGGAGGCGCTGGGCGCGTTGACCGTCCACGCACGCACCCCGCCCGCGGCGATCCTGGAGCGGGCCGCCGGGGCTGAAATCCTGCTGACCAACAAGACGCCGCTGACGCGCGGCACCATCATGGCGCTGCCGGATCTGCGGTTCATCTCTGTGCTGGCCACCGGTTATAACGTGGTGGATCTCGATGCGGCGCGGGAGCGCGGCATTCCGGTCTCCAATGCGCCGGCCTACAGTACGCGGTCGGTGCAGCAGATGACCTTCGCCCTGCTGCTGGAACTGACGCAGCTTTGCGGCGCGCACGACCGGGCGGTCAAAGAGGGGGCCTGGTGCCGCTGCCCGGACATCACGTTCCAGCTTGAGCCGCTGACTGAGCTGGACGGCCAGACCTTCGGCGTGCTGGGCTTCGGCGCGATCGGACGCGCCGTGGCTCAAGCGGCGCTGGCCTTCGGCATGCGGGTGGTGACGCATTCACGCACGCGGCCGGACACGCTGCCCGACGGCGTGACGTGGGTATCGCAGGAAGAGCTGTTCCGCATCTCGGATGTTGTGTCGCTGCACTGTCCGCTGACGCCGCAGACCGAGCGCATCATCAATGCGCATACGTTGAGCCGGATGAAGCCCAGTGCGCGGCTGATCAACACCAGCCGTGGCGGATTGGTGGATGAGGCCGCATTGGCGCAGGCGTTGAACGAGGGACGGCTGGCGGGGGCGGGGGTGGATGTGCTTTCGACTGAGCCGCCTTCTCCCGACAACCCGCTGCTGCATGCGCGTAACATCGTCATCACGCCGCACTGCGCCTGGGCGACGCGTGCCGCGCGCCAGCGTCTGCTGGACATCACGGTGGCAAACGTCAAGGCCTTCCAGGCCGGCCGCCCGATCAACGTGGTGAATGGCCTTAACTGCACGGCCCCAGAAAACGCGTGCCGTTGAAGTGGATCAGGTGGCTCGACCCAATACCTGTCCCTTAGTTTCGATTGGAGAAATAGGACTTATAGGGCCCATAGGACCTATTCTCCTCCTTCCCGGGCTGTGCGGCCCTCCGGCACGGCGGCGAAGAGGCCGAGGCCGAAGTGGCGGACACCGCCTATGCAAAACGGGCCCTTTATTTCCGTTTCCCACCTTTGTTTCCCTTGTTTCCCAATTAAACTTGAAACGACTAGCCATTATTCTGTAAAAGATCCTCAAGAGACGGGAACGGCGTTAGTGGATCGTTTCCTCAACAGGGGGCAACAAGCTCATTCTGCACCGAAGGGCATAGGCATGAAGAACAAAACCTGGTGGGTCACACTGATCGCGGTTGCGTCGTTGGCGCAAGCAGAGCCGGTACGGTTGATTTTCGACACTGACATGGGCAATGACACGGATGACGTGATGGCCCTGTGCATGATCCACACGTTACAGTCGCGCGGGGCCGTCGACCTGCTGGCTGTGACCCTCACGAAGGACCATCCCTTGGCCGCGGCTTTCACGGATGCGGTCAACACTTTCTATGGACGTCCGGACATCCCGATCGGCGCGGTCAAGGGCGGCGCGACACCTGAGCCGGGGAAGTTCAATTTGCTGGCCGAGGCCAGGCGCGAAGACGGCAGCCTGCGCTATCCGCATGACCTGAAGAGCGGCAACGACGCGCCCGAGGCCACAGGACTGCTCCGCAAGATTCTGGCCGCTCAGCCGGATCACAGCGTCACGCTGGTGCAGGTGGGGTTTTTCACCAATTTCCGGCGCTTGCTGGAGTCGCAGCCGGACGCGCACTCGCCGCTCAGCGGAAAGGAGTTGATCGCAAAAAAAGTGAAGCTGCTCTCCGTCATGGCGGGGGCCTTTCAGACGATCAACTGGAACAACCATTATCTGGAGTACAACGTCATCAAGGACATACCGGCCGCCCAGAAGCTGGCTCAGGAGTGGCCGACGCCGGTCGTGTGGAGCGGTTTCGAGATCGGGATCGCTGCGGCTTATCCCTACGAATCGATCGAGCAGGACTATGGCTACACCCAACATCATCCCTTACCCGAAGCGTATGCGCTCTACTCGCCGAAAGGGCACGACCGCCCGACCTGGGATCCCACCGCGTTGCTCTATGCGGTTTATCCGGACCGTGGATACTTCAGTCTCTCGCCGGCGGGGACCGTGACGGTGTCGGATGACGGTGCCACTATTTTCAGGCCCGGTAAAGACGGGAAAGGGCGTGATCGCTACTTGGCCATGAACGCCGAACAGGCAGCCCGCGTCCGTGAGGCCATCGTGCAACTGTGTGTGGCTCCGCCAACAAAGTAAGAAAGGGGCGATAGCTTGAAAAGAATCGTCGTCATTGGCAGCACAAACACCGATATGGTGGTCAAGGCCACACGCATACCCGCACCTGGCGAGACCATTCTGGGTGGGCGCTTCATGATGAATCCCGGCGGCAAGGGGGCCAATCAGGCTGTCGCTGCGGCACGTTTAGGCGGACATGTCACTTTCGTCGCCAAGGTGGGGAACGACCTTTTCGGGCGCGAGGCCAAGAGCCTTTTTGGCAAAGAAGGCATCTGCACCGATTTCATTTTCACCGATAGCCAGGAGCCTTCGGGCGTCGCACTGATCATGGTCGGTGAAAATGGAGAGAATTGCATTTCCGTGGCGTCCGGGGCGAACGGCACGCTGACGCCGGAAGAGATCGGCCAGGCGCAGGCATACATTGAGCAGGCGGATCTCGTGCTGATGCAGCTCGAAACCCCGCTGGACACGGTCTGTCGGGCGGCCGAAATTGCTGCCGCCCAAGGTATTCCCGTCATTCTGAACCCTGCCCCGGCGCAAACCATTCCCGACGACCTTTACGGGTGTCTGGATGTGATCACGCCCAATCAGAGCGAGGCCGAATGGTTGACCGGCATCAAGGTGACCGACGCGCAGAGCGCTGAGGCTGCTGCGAAAGCGTTGTGCGGCAAAGGGGCGCGACGGGCTGTCGTCACCATGGGCGCTCAAGGCGCGCATGTGTATGACGGCTCTGAAGGCGTCAGGGTGGAGGCGTTGAAGGTCGAGGCCGTGGACACGACGGCGGCCGGCGACGTTTTCAATGGTGCGCTGGCGGTGGCGCTGACTGAAGGTCTGGACTTGGTGGAGGCGGTCAGCTTCGCCTCTGGAGCTGCGGCGGTGTCGGTCACACGTCTGGGCGCTCAAGCCTCCGCGCCCTACCGCGCGGAACTTCCGGCACGCGCGCGCTGACACGCCTTTGTCAGAAAGGACGAATCTTAAGGAGACGTTATGTTTTTCGTTGAGAACTATGCTGTGGCGGTTGCTTTCTGTGTGATCACCATGTTGTGCTGGGGCTCGTGGGGGAACACCCAGAAACTGGCGTCGAACGACAAATGGAAGTACCAGCTCTTCTACTGGGACTACGGCATCGGCATTCTCTTGAGCTCGCTGCTGTTTGCCTTCACGTTGGGCAGTTGCGGTGCGGAAGGCCGCGGTTTCCTCGCTGACATCCGTCAGGCCGGGCCCGATCATCTAGGGCTGGCGTTCCTTGGCGGCGTGCTGTTCAATCTGGCGAACATCCTGCTGGTCATCGCCATCGATCTGGCAGGGCTCGCGGTGGCGTTCCCGGTCGGCATCGGCCTGGCCTTGGTGTTAGGCGTGGCTCTCGTGATGCTGGCGATCATCCTCAACGCCTTGGCGTATCGGAAGCTGGTTGCGGCGAAAGCAGCCGATCAGGCGCAACAGGGCGGTTTCGGACTGGGCATCACGATCTCCGTGATCGCCGGTGTGCTGATGGGGGCGGGCTTCTTCGGGCTGGTTTCCAAAGGTATGGCCAAGAGTTTCGCCCATCCCGAAGCGGGCCTGATGACGCCCTACACAGCGCTCGTGGTGTTCGCGCTGGGGTTGTTTGTCTCGAACTTTGTCTGGAATACCATCGTCTCGTTCAAACCCGTGCGCGGCCAACCGGTCCCGCCGTCCGCTTATTTCTCGCTGGGCACCCCGCGGCTGCATGCGGTCGGCATTCTGGGCGGCACGATTTGGAATATCGGCATGGCGCTCAGCCTGATTGCGGCGGGCAAGGCTGGCCCTGCGATCTCCTACGGTCTCGGTCAGGGAGCGACGCTGGTGGCGGCCTTGTGGGGCATCTTGGTCTGGAAAGAGTTCAAAGGCGCGCCAAGCATCGCACACAAGCTGAATCTGGCGATGTTCGTCCTCTTTGTGATCGGCCTGCTGACGATCATTCTGGCGGGGCTGTGAACGGGGCGTCGCATCGCAAGGAGACACCGGCATGAACACACATCAAGATTGTTCCAGAAGAAGGTTCATCGCATGGGGCGCGACGACTGCACTTTGTGCTTGTCCAAAGCTCTCGTTTGCGGCGGCAGATAGCAAAGCGGCGGTGCGGTTTGGCATTGTTGCGGACTGCCACTTTGCGCGCATCCCGATGAAAATCAATCGGTATTACGAGGAGTCCAGCGCGAAACTGGCGGAGTGTGTGCGCGACATGAATCGTCAGAACGTCGACTTCCTCATTGAGCTCGGTGATTTCAAGGATCAGGGCTCCACGCGGCAGGACACCCTCTCTTTTCTGAAAGAGATCGAACAGGTTTTTACCGCTTTCAAGGGGCCGCGTTATCATGTGTTGGGCAACCACGACATGGACCAGATCTCCAAAGCGCAATTCATGAGCCATATTCAAAATACGGGCATCGCAGAAGACAAGACCTACTATTCATTCGACGGCAAAGGCTTCCATTTTATCGTACTGGATGCCAATTTCCGCACCGACGGGGTTGCCTATGATTCCGGCAACTACGACTGGCGCGAGTCATTGATACCGTCCGAAGAAATGCAGTGGCTTGCCGCCGATCTGGCACAAACCAACCTGCCGACGATCGTTTTCGTGCACCAGTTGCTGGATGCGGATAAAGGCTCGGTTTACGTGCGTAATGCCGCCGAGGTGCGGCGCGTCTTGGAAGGCTCAAAGCGGGTGTTGGCCGTTTTTCAGGGCCACCATCATGCAGGCGCCTGCCAGCAGGTGAACGGGATTCTCTACTACACGCTGAAGTCCGTGGTCGAAGGCTCGGGGATGGAGAACAATGCCTATGCGGTTGTCAGCGTCAGTGACAAGCATGACCTGAAAGTCCGGGGTGTCGGCCGCGCCACCAGTTACGGATAAGCTCGCCGCCCGCAGAGCGGGCACCCATCATCGTGTGGTCTTGTCCACCGATTACACCGATTATACAGATTGAATCCGTGTCTGCGGGAATCTGCGGAAAAATGTTATGGGCAGGCCTATCGCGCGGTCGTGCCGCGACCGGTGGATGTTGCCAGCACGTGCCGGTAGACGGCTTCGGTGGCGTGGGCCGATTTTTCCCAGGTGAATTCGGCCGCCTTGCGGTAACCGGCCTCGATCTTCTCTTTGCGGAAAACCGGATGGTCGAGCAGCAGGCTGACCGCACTGGCGATGGAGGTGCGGTCGCGCGGATCGCAGGTGACGGCCGCACTGCCGCAATTTTCAACGCCCGCGCCGCCCGAGCAGACCACCGGACAGCCGCAGGCCATGGCCTCGAGCGGCGGCAGGCCGAACCCCTCGTCATGCGAGGGGAAAACAAACGCCTGCGCCAGTGAATAGAGCACCGGCAGATCTTCGGCACTGACATAACCCGTGCGACTGACGCGGTGGCGCACGCCGTTCTGGCGGATGGCCGCGTCGATCGCCGCGGCGGTGGCTGAATCGGCCGCGCCCGCCAACACAAGGTGCAAGTCCGGGCGTTCGCCCTGTACGATGGCGAACGCCGCGATGAGGCCGAGAATATTTTTGCGCGATGTCAGGTCGCCGACAAACAGCAGGAACGAGGTGGGCAAGCCGTAACGCTGGCGCACAGCCTGCAGGCGCGCGTAATCGGTGCAGCGGGTCATCGTCTGCGCGAGGCCGGGCGGTATGATGTGGATGCGCTCTTCGCGCACCGCCGGAAAACGCGCCAGAACGATGCGTTTAATGTAGGGCGAGAAAACGATGATCGCGGCGGCTTTTTTGACTGAAGGCGGGATCAGCAGCTTGTAGTGCAGGATATTGCGCTTGCGGCAGAACTGCGGGTGCGTCATCACGTGCAGGTCGTGGATCGTGAGGATCACAGGGCAGGGTGCCAGCAGCGGGGCGACGTAGGCGGGCGCGTGCAACAACGAGGCGCGGGTACGTAACAAAAGCAACGGGATGGCGGTCTGTTCCCACAGGATGCGCAGCAGGCGCGAGCGCGAAACCGCTGCACACGTGGTATGCAGACGCAGGTGCGGGGTTGCGGGGATGGCGCGGTGTCCGGCGGGAACACAGGCGCAGGTTGGAAGCGAGCCGAACTGCGCCAGCGCGCAGGCCAACTGATGAACCGTCACCTCCACGCCGGAATACGGTTCACGCAAGACCATGGCGTTGTAGAAGACCTTTGGCATACGGGCTTCAGTATAGCACAGTGCGCGGATGCGGCGATGGGGTAGTTCATGCAGACCCAAATAATCGGTCAATGGTGAATCGGCAAACTAACCGCGCCCCCGGCCGCGCGGGGGGCGCGGTTAGTTTGCCGATTCACACAGTTTGCATTTCCCCTGCCCATGTGTTGACGGTTCTGTTTCTAAGATGGTATGCTCAAAAAAACTCGCGCGCGCGACCGGCCAGCGCAACACCTAAAGTTTTGAAAGCGGCCACGCGTTG
>DAOTKE010000114.1:0-10731 GCA_035449085.1 Kiritimatiellia bacterium
CAGGAACGATAAGCTGATCAAGGAGTTCAAGCCGACACTGCGGTCGGCGCGCGCGGCCTTTTTCGATGCGGTTCGCGGCGGTGCCGGCATGCCCTACTACGATATCGCCGAGGCGCACGTGTCGACCAGCCTGGTGCATCTGGGCAACATCTCGCACCGTCTAGGTCGGCAGGCCGCGCCGGAGCAGATCCGCGAGCGCCTCACTTTCAATGCCGACTTCCTCAAGACGTGGGAACGGATGGCCACCCATCTTGACGCCAACGGGATTGACGTCAGCAAGACACCGCCGGTGCTCGGGCCATACCTGCGCTTTGATCCGGCGGCGGAACGGTTCATCGGCGACTTTGCGGACGAGGCGAACCGCTATCTCGGGCGCGAATACCGCAAAGGTTTTGAAGTGCCGGATAAGGTTTAATCATCTCAAAGGTTTTCGAGTCAGAACAAAGGAGAAAGACCATGACACGACGTGAGTTCATGAAGCGTGGTGGAGCGATGGCTGCCGCTGTAGCGGTGCCGGTAGCGAAGGCACGTGAGGAAAAAGGAGGGTTGCGGCTGGGGCTGACCACCTATCAGATCGGCAGCCGTTGGACGATTCCTGAACTGATCGAGTTCTTGCCCCGGTTCGGCATGTTTGGGGTTGAGATCCGGACCGACATGAAGTTTGCGCATGGTCTGGAACTCACCAGCACCAAGGCGCAGCGCGCCGAGGCTGCGAAGCGTTTTGCCGACAGCCCGGTCAAGTTGGTCGGCGTTGCTTGCGGTGAGCGCTATGATTCGCCCGACGCTGCCAAACTCGAGAAGGCCATTGAGCGGACACGGGAGCTGTTGCAGTTCTGTGCCGACCTCGGTGCGTCGGGGCTGCGTGTCTTCCCGAACGATTTCCACAAGGAGGTGCCGCAGGAGAAGACGCTCGACCAGATCGCGGCCTCGTTAAAGCGCCTGGCGCCCGTAGCGGCGGATCTGGGCGTGGAACTGCGGCTCGAGGCGCACGGCAGCGCAGGACTGTTGCCGAATCTGGCGATCATCCGTAAAGCTGTGGATCACCCAGCTCTGCGGCTGATCCCCAACAGCGACTTCCGTGATACGCAGGGTGAAGGGCTTGCGGCTAATCTTGAAAAGGTCGGCCCCTATCTTGCCGGTACCGTTCATGTGCATGATCTTACGGCGAAGAAATACACGGAGGCGAAATTCTACGGGACACAATGCGCCTTCCTGAAACGGATCGGTTGGAACGGGTTCTGCATGTTGGAGATTGGCGACAAGCCCGACAACGAGGCGCGTTTCAAGGAGATCGCCCGTCAGAAACAGTGTTGGGATGAAATCATTCGGGGGCTTGCATCATGAAGACAAGAGCAGTGTGGTATGTTGTGGGTACAGTGATGGCCGGATTGGCGTTGGGGCAGGATTTCCCTGTCTTTTCCGCGCCGCGCGCGATCACCTCCGGGCCGAAAGACCATCTCTTCGCGAGCTACTATGCGATCAACGCCTGGAGTGCGGATAACCGGTATGTCACGGTCTTGGAAACCGAGGTTAAGGGCCGTCTGGCCACTGAGCAGGATGTGGCCGTGTTGGGGGTGGTGGACACGCAGGATGGTCACCGTTTCATCCCGCTGACCGAGACACGCTGCTGGAATTTCCAGGAGGCGACCATGGCGCACTGGCTCGGAACGGCACCCCAGACACAGTTCATCTTCAATGATCTGGTGGATGGGCGTTTCGTTTCGGTCATCTACGACATGGAGAAGCGTACGCGGCGCGTGGTGCCGTTTCCGGTGAGCGCGGTCTCGCGGGATGGCCGCTGGGCGGTCAGCATCAACTACGCGCGGCTGCGACTGACGCGGCCGGATTACGGTTACGGCGGCAACGGACAGGACGCGCGCGCGGACACCGTTTGGCCAGAGGATGATGGACTCTGGCTTGTGGACCTGACGAGTGGCGAGGGACGACTGATCGTTACGATTGCCTCGGTGCGTGATCGCATGCCAGCGGTTAAGGACCCCAAGGCGTTGGCCTACTTCTGCCACACGGTTTTCAGCCGCGATGGATCGAAGATCTTCTGGCTGGCGCGCACGGTGGAGAATCTCGCGGGCCAGAAAGTTGTTCGCAAGTGGGAAACCACATCGTTCACCTGCAAGCGAGACGGCAGTGACGTACGGCGTTGCTTCCCGGACGGTTGGGGCGGATCACATTTCAACTGGTTGGATAGCGACCGTCTGATGGTCACCGCCAAGTACAAGGATGCCGTGTGGAGCCATGTGCTCTTCACGCCGGGCAAGGAGGATTTCACGCGGCTGGGCCGGGGTCTGCTGGACTTCGACGGGCACGGTGTTTTTTCCGACGACGGACGCTGGATGGCAACCGACACCTATCCGGACAAATTGAACGAGCGCAAGCTGATGGTCATGCGCATGGCGGATCATGCGGTACTGCCGCTCGGTACGTTTTTTGTGCCGGAGATATACCGTGAACAGTATTCGCGGTGTGACCTGCATCCGCGCTGGCGTCCGGATGGCAGGATGCTGGCATTCAATTCCGTCCATGAAGGCTCGCGCCAAGTGTATGTGGTGGACGTGAAAATAAAGTGACAAAATTGTCATTGCGGCGTGGGGGCACCTGTAGTATAACCAAACGTGTTAAGTGGTTAAAACAGTCGCCCTCGACAGGCGAAATCAGGAAAGGCCGAAGAGTATGGAGAGCAGTTCGTATAACCCGTTCCAGGTGGCGCAAGCGCAGTTTGACAAAGTGGCGGCGTTGCTTGAATTAGACGAGGGCGTGCGGGAACTCCTGCGCCAGCCGCTGCGCGAGTATCATTTTTCGATCCCGGTTCGGATGGATGACGGCACGGTCCGTGTGTTCAGGGGTTTCCGGGTGCAGCACAACGACGCGCGCGGGCCGGCGAAGGGCGGTATCCGTTTCCATCCCATGGAAACCATCGACACCGTGCGTGCGCTGTCGATGTGGATGACCTGGAAGTGTTCGGTGGTCGACATCCCGTTGGGCGGCGGCAAGGGTGGCGTGATCTGTGATCCTCACCACCTGAGCCTGCGCGAGCAGGAGCAGATTTGCCGCGGCTGGATCCGTCAGGTCGCGCGCAACGTGGGCCCGATCAGCGATGTGCCGGCGCCGGATGTGATGACCAACGGGCAGCACATGCTCTGGATGCTCGACGAGTACGAGGCGATTCATGGAGGCCATTATCCGGGCTTCATCACCGGCAAGCCGGTCGGCATGGGCGGCTCGCTGGGGCGGACGGAGGCGACGGGCTTCGGCGTGATCTACACGCTGCGCGAGGCGTTGAAGGTTCTCGGCGTTGACCTGGCGAAAACCACAGCGAGTGTGCAGGGTTTCGGCAACGTGGCGCAGCATGCCGTGCAGCTTTACACGGAACTGGGCGGCAAGGTGGTCGCGATCTCATGCTGGGACCAGGCGGACAAGACGTCGTACACGTTCCGCAAGGCTGACGGTATCAACCTCAAAGAGCTGCGCGGCATTTCCGACAGGTTCGGGGGCATCGACAAGAACCGCGCCGCCGAACTGGGTTACGAGCGTCTGCCGGGCGGGGCCTGGCTGGAGCAGGAAGTCGACGTACTGATTCCTGCCGCGCTTGAGAACCAGATCAACCGCGATACGGTAGGGAAGATCGCGAAAAGCGTGAAGGTCATCGCCGAAGGCGCGAACGGCCCGACTACGCCCGAAGCGGACGAGGTCATCAAACAGCGCGGTATTTTCGTGTTGCCGGACTTCCTGACCAATGCGGGTGGTGTGACGTGCAGTTACTTCGAGCAGGTGCAGTGCAACACCAATTACTATTGGGAGAAGGACGAGGTGCTTGCCAAGCTCGACACCAAGATGACCTCCGCTTTTGCTGCAGTGTATGATCTGGCCAAGCGCCAGAAGCTGTACATGCGCGATGCCGCCTACATGATCGCCATCAACCGGGTGGCTGAGGCAGTCAAACAGCGCGGCTGGGCGTAAACGGATGCCGGTGTGTGCCGGGGCTCAGGCGGTTACTGCTTGAGTCCCGACTTTTTTGATCGTTATGCCGCGTATGGATGAGGGCAGGCGGCGGGTTGCGCCGGATGGGGGATTCATGAGCGAGAAGAAGCAGTCTCAAGACCGGTTTACGGTGTTGCGCGAGCGCGCGAAAGAGTTGAACTGTCTCTACCAGGTTGAAGAGTTGCTGGGAAACGACCGGCTCTCCCTGCCGCAGATTTTCAAAGAGCTGATCGTCATCATCCCTTTCGGCTGGCAGTACCCCAAGCTGTGCCAGGTGCGGATCGTGCATGAGGACGCCGTCTACGAACCGCCGCATTACACGCCCACGCACTGGGCCGAGACCGTTCCGATCAAAGAGGAAGACCGGGTCGTCGGGTTCATTGAGGTTTCCTACAGCAACGAGGTGCCCGTCTCGCGCGAGGGGGTTTTCCTCCAGAAGGAGATCAAGCTGCTCCGCACCATTGCGGACCGCATCGGCCAGACGATTTTTCACCGCAAGCTTGAGAAGCTGCTCAAGGACTGGGAGACGACCCACCGCACGCTGGCGGCGAAAAGCAACCACGAGTGGATGGTGATCGTCGACCTGCTGCGGCGGACGGACGAGAAACTTTTTCTCTACACCTCGCGTAAGATGCTCTACTACCTCTTCCGCAGCGGGGTGAAAGAGGCGCGTCAATTGCTGAATACGTTCGGTTCGGAACTGGCGCCGCCGCAAGGCGACGGCAGCATGGAAAGCAACAGCCCCAGTCACAAACAGACGCGGGAGAGCATTTTTGCGGTGAGTGATCAGGTGTTCGCGATCGCCTCGCAGCATCTGAGCGACGCCGACATCCTTGAGAATCTGCACCGGTGGATCCAGGAGAACAAGCTCAGTTTTCTGATCAAGGCGGTTGATTCCGGCAACACCCCGCTGAATCAGATCGTGGACGCGATCCTGCGTTACCGCGCACTGACGGATAACGACAAGAAACTCGCGAAGCCCACCGAGCAATGGCTGCGCGTCTCGTTGATCCGGCGCTTTTTTTCCGACAACGTCGAGTTCATCAATCTCGCCAAGCGCCATCTCGAGGTGTCCGACTTTTTTGAGCTGGCACCGCGTATCATTTATCCGGCGGGCAGCAACGGACGGTTGGGTGGCAAGAGCACCGGACTGTTTCTCGCGCAGCATCTGTTGCGGCGCGCCGCCGAAAAGGGCGAGAAATTGTTCGAGGGGATCAAAACGCCGCGCACCTGGTATCTTACGGCGGACTGCCAAACGGAGTTTTTGCGTTACAATCAACTTGAGGATGTCAACGAGCAGAAGTATAAGGAGCTGGAGCAGATTCGCATTGAATACCCCAACATTATCCAGCTCTTCAAGAACGCGCCTTTCCCCGGCGATATCGTTAAAGGGCTCTCTCTGGCGCTGGACGATTTCGGGGAGTGCCCGCTCATCGTGCGCAGTTCCAGTCTGCTCGAAGACCGAGCCGGGTCCGCCTTCTCCGGCAAATACAAGAGCCTGTTTTTGCCGAATCAGGGAAGTAAAAAGGCCCGTTTGGAAGCCCTGCTCGACGCGATCGCGGAAATCTATGCCTCGGTTTACGGGCCTGATCCTATTCTTTACCGGGCCGAGCACGGGCTGCTGGACTTCCACGAGGAGATGGGCATCCTGATCCAGGAGGTGGTCGGGGCACGCATTGGCCCTTACGTCATGCCGGCCTATGCGGGTGTCGCCTTCAGCAGCAATGAATTCCGCTGGTCGCCGCGCCTCAAACGGGATGACGGGCTGGTGCGTCTGGTGCCCGGTCTCGGCACGCGCGCTGTGGATCGCGTCAGCAACGATTATCCGACGCTGATCTCGCCCGGTAAGCCAGGGCTGCGGGTCAATGTGAGCCCCGACGAGATCCGGCATTATTCGCCCTCGATGGTCGATGTCATCAACGTCGAATCGCGTACCTTTGAGACCGTCCCGCTGAGTACATTGCTGCGCGAACACGGGCGCGAGTTTCCCAATCTGCGTCACCTGGTCTCGATCTACCGCGACGGCAACATCCATGCGCCGTCCGGCCTGGAACTGGACACCGCGAAAGACGAGCTGGTCGCGACGTTTGACGGGCTGATCAACCGCACGGAATTCGTGAAGCGTGTCCGCGCCATCCTGCTCACGTTGCAAGAGGGGCTCGGCACACCGGTGGATATCGAGTTTGCCTCGGATGGGCACGATTTCTATCTGTTGCAGTGTCGCCCGCAGTACACCGAGAGCGAGACTGCGCCGAGCGCCATTCCGCAGGAGATCCCGTCCAGCGAAACGCTCTTTACCGCCACACGTTTTATTTCCAATGGGCGCGTGCCCGACATCTCGCACATCGTCTATGTCTCACCAGAACAGTATGCCGCGCAGACCAGTCGTGATGCGCTGGTGGACATTGCCCGCGCCGTGGGCCGCCTGAATGTGCTCTTGCCAAAACGCCGGTTTATCCTGATGGGGCCGGGACGCTGGGGCAGCCGGGGAGATATCAAGCGGGGGGTTCCGGTCACCTATGCCGATATCTGCAACACCGCCGTGTTGGTCGAGATCGCGCGCAAGAAAGGGGGGTACGCGCCCGAGCTGTCGTTCGGCACGCACTTCTTCCAGGATATGGTTGAGGCGGGCATCCGGTATATTCCGCTTTACCCCGACGAATCCGGCGTGGTGTTCAACGAGCGGTTCCTCAACAGCTCGAAAAACATGCTGGCGAATATTGTGCCGGAATATGCGCAGTTGTCCGATGTCATCCGGGTGATCGACATCCCCGGCTGCGAGCAGGGACAGGTGCTGCGTATCCTGATGAACGCGGATCTCGGCAAGGCGGTCGGATATCTGGCTGCGCCCTCAGTGTCGAGCGGGGAAGAGCATGTGGCCGAAGCACGGCCCGCACAGCCGCGCTCCGAAGACTACTGGCACTGGCGGCTGCGCATGGCCGAACAGCTTGCGCGCTGCGTGAAGCGCGAACGGTTCGGCGTCCGCGCCATGTATCTCTTCGGCTCGACCGCCAATGCGACCGCCGGTCCCGGCAGTGACATCGATCTGCTGGTGCATGTGCAGGGGACGCCGGAACAGCAGCGGGAACTCCTGGTGTGGCTGGAGGGCTGGAGCCTGAGCCTGTCCGAGCAGAATTATCTGCGTACCGGTTATAAAACCGACGGTCTGCTGGATGTGCACCTGGTGACCGACGAGGATATCGCGGCGCGCACCAGCTATGCGGTCAAGATCGGGGCGGTGACCGATCCGGCGTGGCAGTTGGCTCTGATGGATGATCCGGCGGACGATTGATTGTGAAAACTTTGCTTTTTGATTTGGACGGCACCCTGATCGATTCGCGCGCGGATCTGGCGTGTGCGGTGAATCTCACGCGTCAGGATTTCGGATTGCCGCCAAAATCGGTCGCCGAGGTTGTGGCGTGTGTCGGTGAAGGCGTACGCGTGTTGATCGAGCGCGCGATTCCCGAGCGTCCCGACCTTTGGGAGGCCATGCTGGTGCGCCAGCGTGTGCATTATGTCGAGCATTGTCTGGAACAAACGGTGCTTTATCCCGGTGTGGCCGAAACCTTGGGGGCACTGAAGGCCGACGGCTGGCATCTGGCCGTCGTCACCAACAAACCCAGCTTCGTCACGCATCCGATTCTCGCGGGTCTCGGGATCGCGAAGTATTTCGGCGCGGTGGTGGGCGGCGGCGATTCGCCGACGCTCAAGCCCGATCCGGCTCCGCTGCGGCTCGCGGCCGAGCAGATGGGTGTCACGCTGGACGCTGACGACTGGATGGTGGGGGATAACTTCACCGACCTCGCGGCCGGCCGGAACGCTGGCATTCGCCGCTGCTTCTGCCGCTTCGGCTTTGGCGAGCCGCGCGACGAGACGTGGGATCTCGCGATCGACCGGTTCGAGGAGTTGCGGGCGTTTCTCAGCCGGCAACTAGGCGGACGTTCCGGCAGTTACGGTCGTGCCGGGGCTGCCGGTGCTTGGGGAGGACGGGGGGTTGCTCGTCCGACTGCGGGAACACCGAAGATTGAAGGTCGCGGGGTATAGGTCGTATACTGTGTCCATGATTAGACGGCTTTGCGCACTGATGGTTCTTCTGGTGACGGCGGGGATCGTACGGGGAGGGGAGGAGCCTTCCGTCGATCTCTACACTGGCTGGTGGGTGTCGCCGTTCCGGTATGACGGTGCGTATCCGTTCGGGCCGTTCCCCTGGGGATATCCAGGGCCTGTTGTTGGACTGGACGTGCCACTGTCTTTGCGAGGCGGACGATATCGTGACCCGTACTTGGCAGACTGGGGTTACCCGTTCGGATGGGAGTGGGGGTACGGACAGCGTGTGCGGCTGCGTCTCCGCGAACCTCGTTATGCCCCCTTGCTGTCGGATGAATGGGCATGGCCGTTGCCCGGCTCCGCTCCCACAGAACTCCGTGATCCGGAACGCGAACGCGCGTGGGAGCGGGAGTTTCTGAACATTCTCGACGGTCAGACTCTTACGTCGTGGTATCCCGACGCCACCAACGCAACGCCGAACGCTGAACTCAGAACGTCTAACGCCGAACGTTGAACCAGAACGCAGAAGGTCACGGGGGCCGCCGGGAAGGGATGCGCCCTTGCGCCCTTCGCTTTCTAATTGACGACGTCAATTTGAGAGTCTTTCGTCTCAGCAGAATATCCTTACGGCAGATGTCATCGTCGATGTCGAACGGCAACACTTTGAATTTAACACGCGCGGGCTGGTCTTCCTAGAATGGCCGGATTTTTTGGGAAAGTCCACTAACGAGGAAAGTTGAACGCTAAACGCACATGGATTATTCTATGTGTATGGCTGTTGGTTCCTCCTGTTTTTCCGGTTATGTCACAGACCCCCATCGCCTCGACGAGGCGATGGCGGCGATGATCGTGCGTCACCGTCTGCTGCATTCGGTCGCGCGTCTGGGCGTGGCAGTCTCTGGCGGCGCGGATTCCACGGCTCTCTTCCACCTGCTGATGCCGGAGTGTCGGACGCGCGGCATTGCGGTGACCATCCTTCATCTGAATCACGGACTGCGGAAAGAGGCGGACGAAGATGCCCGTTTTGTCGAAGCCCTCGCCGCTGACGCCGGACTGCCGGTCGTGAGCCATCGTGTGGCGCTCGCGGGGCGCCCTGCCGACGGCCGCTCGCTGGAAATGGCCGCTCGCGACGCGCGCTTAGACTTCTTCCGGCAAGCCTTTGAAGAACATGCGCTGGACGCGATCGCCACCGGCCACAACGCCGACGACGTGGCCGAGACCCTGCTGCTGCGACTGGCCCGCGGCGCCGGTGCCGCCGGCCTCTCCGGTCTGCGCCCGCACACGTATCTCGGCGGTTGCCGCATGATTCGTCCGATGCTTGCGATCTCGGGCAAAGCCCTGCGCGCCTGGTTGCACGAGCGCAATCTGGCATGGCGAGAGGATGCTTCAAACTGCGACCCCACGATTCCGCGCAATGCGGTGCGCCATGCCGTGCTGCCGCACCTTGAGGCCTCTTGGTCTGCCGACCTGCGCGCGCGCTTCTGCCAATCGGCCGAAACCCTGCGCGAGGATGATGCCCTGCTGGACACGCTAGCCGAGCAACAGTTTACCGTTCTCACCGGTGGCGGTGACGCGCTGCCGGTAGACGAGCTGTTGCGCCAGCCGCTGGCCCTGCAGCGCCGTATTCTTCGCCACTGGCTCTATCGGCACGCGAACCCGCATGCGGCGGGTTTCAGCACCGTGCAACGCTTGCTGGCGCTCTGCCGCGAGCCCGGCGATTGGCACGCCACCTTGCACGGGAAGGACATTGTGCAATGCCGTGACCGCCGGCTCTCCTTTCGGCCGTCGCCGCCAGCACGCATTGTCCCTCCCCCCGCCGTGCTGGCGATCCCCACTGCGCAGCCGCTCCGCTGGGGCGCATTCGAGATTATCGCGACCCGCGACACGGGCATCTTCAGCCTGGCCAACGGAGTCGGCCATATCCCGGCAGCCTGTACACTGAGCGCGGCCGCACTTGAGGGTCGTGCCCTGACTGTCCGTGCGCGGCAACCGGGCGACCGTATCGCGCCAACCAACCTGCGCGGATCCAAAAAAATCCAGGATCTCTATGTCGACGCCAAACTGCCAGAAATGCTACGCGACACTGTTCCGCTGATCGCCTGCGGCGATGAGATCGTCTGGGTGCCTGGCTACCGCGTGGCGCGTCGCTATGCCGTGCCCGCGCTCGACGCCCCCAGCGTGCGACTCACGATCCATGCGCGGTGTCCTTCACCCCCAGATTGAACGAGCTCTAGGTATTGAGTCCGTACCAGCTCCCCGCCTAAAACCGCAAGCAATCTCTTCTAAATACCTGTTCCTTTGTCTAGTCAGCCAGCGGCCGGCGGGCTTTATTTATTGGGCCTTTGGCAAAAAAAAACGCGTGCTGACATGATCAGACACGCGCCTAAAATTGGTAGCGGGGGTAGGATTTGAACCTACGACCTTCAGGTTATGAGCCTGACGAGCTACCAGGCTGCTCCACCCCGCAATCTGGTTGTTTGGTTTTCTGGCGCGCCTCGCAGGAGTTGAACCTGCAACCTTCTGATCCGTAGTCAGATGCTCTATCCAATTGAGCTAGAGGCGCTCTTGAAAACGTCGGTTACAGTAGCAGATTACTGTTGAGAAAGGCAAGGCCGAATTATGGTTTTTTTTTAGTCAGGCTTTTCCTGCCTTCGCTAAGGTTTCGGGGGACGCCTCGCTGAGGCGTCG
>DAOTKE010000115.1:0-10681 GCA_035449085.1 Kiritimatiellia bacterium
AAGAACTCCCGTCAGACTGCCGTTATCCCATCATCTATCTTGAATCCCACCCCGCAACCCATTCAGGCTCTGTTTTTTATCGCCTTTCCAGCCGGTCAGACACTAATATAGCCGACATGCATTCTATCCTTTTTCAATTGGGTTCGCTCCCTCCGCTCCGTTCCTACGGGCTTTGTATGGCACTGGGATTCCTGTTGGGCTGGTGGGCCGCGGTGCGCCTTTGCAAACGCACTGGCCAAAACGCCGACAATCTTTCCAGCCTGCTCACCTGGCTCATGCTGTCGGCCGTGTTCGGTGCCCGTACCGCTTACGTGTTGGAACACTGGTCAACCGAATTTGCGGGTCATCCGCTGTCTATACTCCGCGTCGACCAAGGTGGCTTGATGTTTTACGGCGGCCTGATCGCCGCAGCATTTGTGCTGACCGTTTACACGCGTGTGTATCGTCAGCATCTGTTTCAAGTCACGGATCTGGTGCTGGCCGTCGTTCCTCTCGGCCATGCCCTCGGACGTGTCGGCTGTTTTATGCACGGCTGTTGTTACGGTAAGATCACGGATTCTTGGATCGGTGTCTGCTTCCCCAAAGAATCGCCCGCATGGTGGGAACAGCTTTCCGCCGTCCCGCCGCTAATCGAACGGACCGCTCTCAAGAGCCTGCCGGTCATCCCCACGCAATTGATTGAGGCGGCCGCGAATGCCCTGCTCTTTGCGCTGCTTTTCACGCTCTATCCGCGCAAGCACACCGCGCATGGCTTCATCACGGGGCTCTACCTGATTGGCTACGCCCTCTTGCGGTTCGGCATCGAGTATCTGCGCGGCGACCCGCGTCTGGCTGTCGGCCCGTTCTCAATCAGCCAGACCATCAGCCTCGGCCTCCTCACGCTGGGCGCAGGCTGTCTCGTGTATGCGCACCGCACGAGAAGAACGTAGTCGGCAAGTCGGGATTAGAGTCCCTGACCGCAGCATTTCTTGTATTTCTTGCCGCTGCCGCACGGACACGGATCATTACGCCCGACCGCCGCACGCGCCTCGCCGACCCGCTGCTGATTAGCCTGCGGCGCCGGTGCGCGCTCTGCGCGTTCCAACGCCTGCAGCATCGCGTCGAACCCTGCCACCGCCGCCTCGGGCACATCCGCTGGCAGCGGACGCTTATTGGACGGCCCAGGCTCTTCCTGCGGCTGCACCCCGCCCGCAAGCATGTTGACATCCGTATGCACCGTCTGCACACGCACCGATGAGGCCGCCATCATCCGCTGGTAGTTCTGCAGCGTGGTCGCACGGAACACCGAGGTCGCGACCTCGGTCTTGATGTTCGTCATCAGCTCCTCAAACATGCTGAAGGCTTCACGCTTGTACTCCACCAGCGGATCGCGCTGACCGTACGCCCTCAGGTTCACACCGTGACGCAACTCGTCCATCGCGCGCAGGTAATCCTGCCACTGATGATCGATGCAACTGAGAAACACCGTCCGCTCCATGATCGGCAGGACTTGGGGATCCTCCATCGAACATTTCAGCTCATAGGCTTCCTCAACTCGCCCGTAAATCACATCCGCCGCCTTCTCCGGCTCACCTTTGAAGGAGGCGATCTCCTCCACGCGCAACGCCACCGGGAAGGTTTCCACCACCCAGGCGACCAGATCCTGCGGCTCCGCATCTTTGGCCGAGGAGAGGTAACGCTCGCACTGCGTTAAGATCAAATCGTTAAACACGTCCAGAATATGGGAATGCGCACTCTCCGACATCAACACCTGGCCGCGCAGATCATAAACGACCGTGCGCTGTTTATTCATCACATCGTCATACTCCAGGGTGCGTTTGCGGATCGCGAAATTCTGCTGTTCCACGCGGCGCTGCGCGGTCTCGACCGAACGGTTCAGCCACTTGTGCTCAAGCGCTTCGCCCTCCTGCATGCCCAGGCGCGTCATAATGCCCGAGATACGGTCCGAGCCGAACAGCCGCATGAGCTGGTCTTCCAGCGAGATGTAGAACTGCGAAGAACCGGGGTCGCCCTGACGCGCGCAACGTCCGCGCAACTGGCGGTCGATACGGCGCGACTCATGCCGCTCGGAGCCGATGACGTGTAAACCACAGGGCTTCTCGATCAACAGTTCACGAAGTGTCTTGCGCCCGTTGTCGTATTTGTCCTCCAGCTTGATCTGTGACTTGATCGTGGAGTCTGGCACCCAGACGACACCCTCGCCGAGCTTGATGTCCGTACCGCGGCCCGCCATGTTGGTCGCAATGGTCACCGCCCCCGGCTGGCCCGCCAAAGAAACGATCTCCGCCTCGCGCGCATGGTTCTTGGCGTTCAACACATTGTGCGGAATCTTCGCCATGCGCAGCATGCGGCTCAACACTTCCGAGGTGTCGATCGTCACCGTGCCCAGCAGCACCGGCTGGCCACGTTGGTGGCGTTTCTCCACTTCACTGATGATCGCCTTGTATTTCTCACGCTGGGTCTTGTAGATCTGGTCGTTGCCGTCCACGCGGCGAATCGGCCGGTTGGTCGGGATCACCACCACGTCGAGCTTGTAGATGTCGTGAAATTCCGAAGCCTCGGTTTCCGCCGTACCGGTCATGCCGGCCAGTTTCTTGTAGAGCCTGAAGTAATTCTGGATCGTGATCGTCGCCAGTGTCTGCGTCTCACGTTCAATCTCGACACCCTCTTTGGCTTCGACCGCCTGATGCAGGCCATCGCTCCAGCGCCGTCCCGGCAGAATACGCCCCGTGAACTCGTCCACGATGTAGACGTGGTTGTCCTGCACCACATAGTCCACATCCTTTTCGTACAGGCAGTAGGCTCGCAGGAGCTGGTCAACATTATGAACCCGTTCACTGCGGATCATGAAATCGGCCTGAATCTGCTGGCGGCGCCTGGCGCGTTCCTCCTGATTCAACGAGGAATCCCCGTCCAATGCAGAAAGTGCGGACACCAAGTCGGGCATCACAAACATCTCGGGGTCAGAGGGCGAGAGCATCTCGTTGCCACGGTCGGTCAGCGCAACCTCGCGTGTCCGCTCGTCGATCGCGAACAGCAGCTCTTCGCGCAGGTCGCGAGCCTCTTCCTTGCGCATGTCGGTCATCATCATGCTCTCGACCTGCTCGTGCAACCGACGAACCGGCAGATCCTCTAACATGTGCAAAAACTGCTTATGCTTGGGCATCCCGTGGTACACCTGATACAGCTTGCGCATCGCCGTATCATCGTCCCCCGTCTCCAACGCCTTTTTGGCTTCGGCAATGAAACGGTTACAGATCTCATTCTGCTCCCGCACCAGTCGCTCGACCCGCGGCTTGAGCTCGACATACTGGGCCGTCGAGGAGTGCGCGGCCGGCCCGGAAATGATCAGCGGCGTACGCGCCTCGTCGATCAGAATGCTGTCGACCTCGTCGATAATCGCGTAATAGTGGCCGCGCTGCACCACCTGCGCCGGTTCAACGGCCATGCCGTTATCGCGCAGATAGTCGAAGCCGAATTCGCTGTTGGTGCCATAGGTCACGTCACACGCGTATTGCTCACGCCTTTCGGCGGGCCCCATGTGATTTTGGATACAGCCCACCGTCAGGCCGAGATACTCCAGCAGATGCCCCATCCACTGCGCGTCACGGCGGGCCAGGTAGTCGTTCACCGTCACCAGCCGCACATTCTGTCCAGAAAGTGCGTTGAGATAAAGCGGCAGCGTTGCCACCAGCGTCTTACCCTCACCCGTCTGCATCTCGGCGATTTTTCCCTGATGCAGGACGATACCGCCGATGAGCTGCACGTCAAACGGCACCATGTCCCAGGTCAGCGTATGCCCGCACACCTCGCGCGACGTGCCGCACAGCCGCCGGCAGGCGTTCTTCACGACAGCAAACGCCTCGCACAGCAGATCGTCCAGCGACTCGCCTTTCGCTACGCGCTCCTTGAATTCGATGGTCTTGGCTTTGAGCTGCTCATCAGACAGCGACTGGTAGGACTTTTCAAATTCGTTGATTCGTTCGACCAGCGGCTGCATCCGCTTCAAATCGCGGTCGTTTTTTGTTCCAAAAATCGTTTTAATCAAATTCATGTGTCTGCCTTGGTTCCACGGGGCGGCACAAACCGCCTTATCTGATGAAAAATGGGTCTTTATTTAATCACACTCGACCGCCTGATTCCAGTTTAACCTTTCGCGGGCTAGTAATCACGGAACGTAGCTCCCGCCGTCCCCGGCGGACCGTTCCCGTTTCCCGCGAAGGCCGCGGCCTCCCACGTGTCAGGGGCGTTATTTCAATAGCATTATCGTTCCGCCGGGGCCTTCGAGCGTCACCGTCACCTCGCCGTTCTGTGCCGTCACGGAAGAGCGGTAATGGCGACCGGTGCCGGTCACCGTCCAGCCGGCGAAGTTCGCCGCGCCCTCGATCGCGCCGTAAGCCATAACGGTGAACCGCTTGTTGTGCGGCGAGGCAGGCATCTGCCCTTCCTCGGTCAGGCCGAGGTCGATCACCCCCGAGCCTGCGACTGTCAGCGTCCCCTGTACGTCCACCATGTCGTTCATGCCGAGCGTCCAGTCGCAACGATAGGTCACGTTCGTGCCCAGCGTCATCCCGCCCGTCACAGTCAGCCACGATCCAGCAGGCGCATCCTCAGCGTCGCCGGGGGCGAGCATCTCGGTCACCTTCACCGTGCCGTTTGCAACCGTCCCCTCGCCGGTGAGTTCGTCAATCTCCTGATCCGCCCCCGCCAGATCGTACACCGCGCCCGCCGCCACGCGCACGCGTCGCGAATACGGGTTCTGACCGCGGTACAGAAGCGCGATCTCCGCGGCGCTCAGTGCACGGCGGTAGACGGTCGCCTCATCAATGTCTCCCTCGAAACAATCGGTATCGGTGTCCGCCACTGCGCCGAAGCTGAACGCTCTGTTGCCGGTCTTGCCCAACAGCAGCCACTGCTGCCCCGCGCCATAGACGTCCGTGTTGACGAATGAGCCGTCGTTGTTCGCGGTCACCTTCATCGTTCGCCGCTCGCCGTTAACGTACATCGAGAAGCCGTTCGTGCCGTCCGCCACGAAGGACAGCATCGTCCATGTGTTCAGCGGCACCGCATCCGCCACATCCGCGCGGAGATGTCCGTACTCGACATTGCCAGGCCCGGTACCCAACCAGCGGAACGTGCCGTCCGCAAGGATACGCAACAGGAAATCATGCGCATCTTTACTGTAATCGTCGAGAGTGCCAAAGAACGTCATACGCTGGTTGGAGCTGCCGCGTGTACTTTGCCGTACCCACACGGACACTGTCCAGCGGCCGGCGTTCTGATGGTCGTCGCGGTACGGCACGGTCAGGGCGTTGACATGCGCCAGCCGCGCCGCGTTTCCGCGCACCCCGTCCACAGCCGTCAGAGTGCCCTCGCTCCCGACCAGCCCGATGTCGTTGGCGTAAACGGAAGCGTCCGTCCGCAGATCGGGGCCGTCGAACGTGAGCCGCACGATGGGATCATCGGGATACGGCGGATCCGCCTCCGGCAGTTGCCGCAACGTGCCGGTCTGGATGTCAACGCGCCCGGCCACGCATGGTTGCTTTGCCAGCGTGAGCATGCCAGGGCCACGTTTCACCACATCCCCCGCGCCGACCAGCCGCTGCGCCAGCGTCACGTTCCGCCCCCGTGTATCGATCTGCGCGCCGCCCGCCGCGACCGCCACAGACTTCAGTCCCTTGAGATAGTCATCCGGGTCTTCTGCCGTGATGCCGACACCCGCTGTCTCCAGCGTGCCGCCATTGAAGACCAGGCGAGAGACATTCAGTCGGTCTGTCACCGTCGCATAGGTGGCGGGCAACCGCAGCCGTCCGCCTTCCAGCCAGATCTCGTTCAACCGCGCGCCGTTGCGGTCGGCCATCCAGTTCCAGCATTCGCGCGCCTCCAGCAGCCCGCCCGCCAACCGCAGCGTCACCGGATGCGCCTGCGGCCCGGACGTGGCGGTCACTTCGTCGCGGACACCCAGCGACACTTTTGCCAGTGACACCGCGCCGCCGCCGACCTCGATGTCGCGCGGCCCGTAGTTCACGCCCAGCGATGACCACGACCCGTCGCCCGCCCACAGCGTCCCGCCGCTCACCGTCAGCCGCTGCATGGTACCGTTCCCCGCGCCAAAAATAAGCGCATCGTTGTTCGGGCCGTTGCCCGTCAGGCGCAGCTCGCCGCCTGTCACGACCAGATCGTTGGTCCGCCCTTGATACATGTAGAGACACTGCGCCTCGACCTTCGCGCCAGCCTCGACCGTCAGCGTCCGCAGCGGCGGCGTGCCTTCGACGGCCTGGAACGTGATGGACTCGCGCGTGTTTCCGCTGCGGAAGAGCACGTCCGCCCCCGCCGCGAAACGCACCGCCCCGTCCCTGATTGCCAACTGGTTGAAGCCGGCCGCAGACGGTTTCAACGCGCCCGTCACGACCAGTTCATTCGTGGCGACTTTAGTTATAACCGTGTTTCCGTCGCGTAGCGTCCAGTTTCCGGACAACCTGAGCGGCGAATAGGCCCCCAACCAGATGAATCCGCTGGCGGACACATCGTTCGCGATCACCGCCGGCGCGTCCTTCGCGGCCAAGCCGCTTTCCGGGCCGATGGTCACCGGCCCGGCACCAAACGGGCTTGTCCCCGTCACGTCCACCACACCATTCTCGATCTCCGTGCCGCCGGAATAGGTGTTCGCGCCGGCCAGTTTCAGCCTCCCTGCACCCGACTTGACGAGTTTCCCTTCGCCCGAGACCGCGCCCGTGACGTGCAGCTCGCCGTTCACCGCCGCCACCGACAGCCCGCCGCCGATACCCACCGGCAGCGACACCGTGTGCGTTCCCTGCCGCACCGTGACGGACGAGGGCGCGTCGTTCTGCATGGATAGCGTCAGACTCCCGGTTCCCGCCAGCGTGTAGGCGTTGGGGTTGTCGAAGTGGAGTTCACCCACCGTGACTGCACTCTCGACGTTGACCGTCGCCGGCGTCACGATCGCTTCGGTGAAGCCCACCGGCAGTCCCGCCGCACCCGCTCCTGGAGCCGCCGCCCAGTTCGCCGCGTCAGCCCAGTCACCCCCCGTCGCGCTCGTCCAGACCGCCGCGCCGGAGGAAGTCGTCCCGATCGTCAGCCGCAGCGCGTTATCGACCACGCTAAACGTGTACACCCTGCCGAATCGCCCGTTCGCCATCCCCAATTCGGCCGGATTGCCGCTGATTGTCCCGTCACAGGTCAGCAACGTGTAAGTGCCGTTGGTCAGCGTTTCGGGCCACACCCCCACGCTTGCCGCGCCCAGCACGAGGTCGCCAGCAACATGCACCGCGCCGGTCACATACGCCGCCTCCGAGGCGGTCACATGCAGCGCGCTCCCGGCCTCCAGCGTGATACCGCCGACGGTCTGCCCGGACACAGGCACCTGGAAGCTGAGTGTCCCGTCCGCCGCCGTCAATGACGACGGTAACGTCCCGCCACCTGTTATACGCAAAACGCCGCCGGAGACCACCGTCGCCCCCACATACGTGTTTGCACCGCCCAGAACGAGCGTCCCCTCGCCTGTTTTGCGCACGCCGCCGTCGGGTGCAGACCCCAACGTATCGTCGTGGATGAGCGGCTGCATGACGGTCAAGGTCAGCCCCGCCGGCACGTCCGCCACGAAGCCGCCAGCCTGCACCACCGCCGCGCTCAGATTGGTCAACGTCATGTTCTGGCACGGTTGCAGGACACCGCCGTTGAAAGACACCTCGCCGACTCCCGCCCCCTGCCGGTTGATGCCGCGCGTGACCAGGCGGCCGCCGTTCAACACCAACTGGCCGCGGTTGGAGCTGTTGTTTTCCGCCAGCCGGATCGTCGTGTTGGAAACCGTCACGAGGCCGCCGTTGACGGTCATTTTGCTCTGAACCCCCGAGCCGACGGCGAGCCGCATCGCGTCACTTGCCGTACCGGTTACGCGCATCATACCGCCGTTGACCACGACCTCCGGACGAGCCGTACCGCCGCCGTTACCACAGTAGAGCAGACTCGAAGAGAGGGAGCCTCCGTTAATGATAAAGCGCGGTCTCGCCGTGAGCGTTGCCTGGTCGGCCAGCTTCGCACCTAGCCAAATGCCCTTGTTGGGCGCAATGACCACCTCGCCGTCGTTCAGTGTAAAGGTCGATTCCAGGCCGCTCGGTGCCGTCACCTCCGTGCCGTTGCCGCGTCCGACCGTGATATAGTCCTCACAGAGCACAGTGCCGCCATTGACCTCCATGTGTCCGGCGGTCTCCGCGCCAGCCTGTGTCGTACTCGCGCCGCCAACGACCACCGCCTGCGCGAAATGGTTGGTCTGGCCGGGTGCGCCCAGCACGACCTTCCCGTTAAAGACATTGTAGCTGCGGTAGCCGCCCGGCGGGGCATCGCCATACGCGGGCCGATCGACCATGCCATTCGCGCCGCCGCCCGCGTTGTCACCCGCGCTCAGCCAGTTCTCGCCAATGTAACCATAAGTCAGCGTCCCCGGTCCCCACTTGATGAATGCGCCTCTTTCGGCGGTGACCTGCCCGTTGATCGTGACATCCGCGTCATTCTCGAACGAGGCGGCCTGAGTGTCTGCCGTCGTACGCAACACATAGCCGCGCGTGAAAACCGCGTCCGGCCCGGTGTATCGGAACGTGCCCTCACCGAGCGTCAGCGTCCCGGCAGGCTCCACCGAGGACTCCACCGTACCTTTGCGTACCCACAGCGCGCCGCCGAACTCCGGCGTGAGCGACAGGACACTCGACCCCTGCTTGACCAGCCCGCCCGGTCCCGTTACGGGCGCGGCAAGTGCCACCACCGTCCCGTAGGCCGAAGTCACAACTGCGCCGCCAGGCCCCAACGTGAATGGGGAATCGAAGACCGTCGGATACGTCGTCGCCCACGTCACGCCATCCAGCGTCACCGGCACCGAGACCGCCGGCCCGTTCGTCAGTGCCACCGTCCCTCCGCCCACAACCGTCAAGTCCCCCGCGCCTGACACCGCGCCGCACACGTTGAGTGACGCCCCCGACGCGACAGTCACACCCGATGCCCCCGGCAGATTCAGCGCCGCCTCGACAGTGTGCGTCCCGCGCACCACCGCCACATCGCCCGCAGTCAACGTCCCGCCGCTCCAGGTGTAGCCATGCGCGCTGTCCACCACCATATAGCCGAACGACGCACCGCTGCCGGTGTCGATCACCGCCGGGGCCGTGACCGCCGTCCCGAACAGCACGTTTGCGCCAGGTGACGCCGACCAGTTTTCAGCGTTGTTCCACGCACCGCCCGTCGTGTTGATCCACTCCGCAAAATCACTGCCCCCCGTCGCGCCGATGACCAGCTCAACCGTGCTCCCCGTCACCTCAAACACCGCCGGCACACCGTCCACCGTCCACCCCGTCGTCGCCGGTGCCGTCCCGCTGAACGCGAAGAGCGCGTACCGTCCCGGTTTCACAAAAGGCAACCCCGTCTCAGGCGAGGTCAGCCGCACCCTGACGGTTCCTGCGAACCCAGCCGCCAGCGCCACCGTGTCGTGCGCGGAACCATCTGCCGCGACGTCAAGCTCAACCGACACCGAACCGTTGGCCGCGACCGGCGGCGCAAAAGCCGTACACGCACCGTCCGCCAACGACAACGTCGTACCCTCCGCCAGTGTCACACCGGCAGTCGCCAGCGCCTCTGTCACACGCAGCACACCGCCCGAGACCACCGTCGGCCCCGTGTAGGTGTTCACGCCGCCCAGGACGAGCGTCCCCGAACCTGTCTTAACCACGCCGCCGTCGGGGAGCGGGCCCAGCGTGTCATCGTCGTGAATGAGCGGCTGCATGACGGTCAACGTCAGCCCCGCCGGCACGTCCGCCACGAAGCCGCCAGCCTGCACCACCGCCGCGCTCAGATTGGTCAACGTCATGTTCTGGCACGGTTGCAGGACACCGCCGTTGAAAGACACCTCGCCGACTCCCGCCCCCTGCCGGTTGATGCCGCGCGTGACCAGGCGGCCGCCGTTCAACACCAACTGGCCGCGGTTGGAGCTGTTGTTTTCCGCCAGCCGGATCGTCGTGTTGGAAACCGTCACGAGGCCGCCGTTGACGGTCATCTTGCTCTGCACGCCCGACCCGTTGGCGAGCCGCATCGCGTCACCCGCCGTGCCGGTCACGCGCGTCACACCGCCGTTGAAGACGAACTGGGGTTGCGGAGCGCCACCATTGCTGCCGCCGTTCAGCGTGGACGTGCTCACATCGCCACCGTTGACCTCAAAAAGCGGTTTGGCCGTGAGGGTCGTCGATGTCTGGTCGTTGAGCTTGGCGGCCAGCCAAAGTCCACCCAGACTCACCTTGCCAGCGTTAATCCGCACACTCGACTCAAGCCCATCCGGCGCCGTCACCGCCGTGCCGTTGCCGCGCCCGACCGTCAGCGACTCCGGCGTGGAGAAAACGCCACCATTGATGATCAGGTGCCCCGCCGTCTCCGCGCCCGCCGCCTTCGTACTCTCGCCGCCGACGATAATGGTGTGCATGACGGTGTTGGTCTGTCCCGGCGCACCCAGCACGACCGTGCCGTTGACGATGTTGAACGAGCGCAGGCCCTGCGTTGGACTCCCGCCCGACGCCCCGAAGTTCATGGCCGCCGAATTGTTGGAAGAGCCCTCCCCGGCACCGAGGACGTTCACGCCGGGGCCGGCCAGCGTCAGAGTGCCCGCGCCGGTCTTGATGAATACGCC
>DAOTKE010000116.1:0-10628 GCA_035449085.1 Kiritimatiellia bacterium
AAAACGTTTATCAAGTAAGTTAAGGAAAGGTATCATATTATGTCTACTCGACAACTAAGAGCAAAAAGTGTATTGCCTGGGTTCGGTTTGTCCCTTGGGTTCACGGTCTTTTACCTCTCACTGATCGTCCTGGTGCCTCTGGCCGCGCTGGTGTTCCGCAGTAGCGAACTGGGGATAGCGGGCTTTCTCGAAACCATCCGCCATCCGCGCGTGCTGGCTTCGTTCAAGGTGACCTTTTTGTCCGCGTTTATTGCCGCTTTAGCCAATGTCATGTTCGGAGTGACCGTGGCCTGGTTTCTGGTGCGGGGACGTTTCCCCCTGAAACGGGCGGTGGACGCGCTGGTCGATCTGCCTTTTGCTCTGCCTACCGCAGTCAGTGGCATCGCGCTGACCACGCTGTTCGCCCCGAACAGCACGCTGGGTTTGGCACTGGCAAAGGTGGGCATCAAGGTGGCCTTCACCTCGGCCGGCATTACGGTCGCAATGATATTCATCGGATTGCCCTTTGTGATCCGTAGTGTACAGCCCGCGTTAGCGGACTTGAGCAAGGAACTGGAGGAGGGGGCACTCAGTTTGGGAGCTTCCAAGTTCCAAACCTTGTGGCGCGTGGTTCTGCCGTTGTTGACGCCATCGATCCTAAGCGGCTTCACGCTGGCTTTCTCGCGAGCCTTGGGCGAGTATGGGTCAGTCGTTTTCATCGCCGGGAATATGCCGATGAAGACCGAGATCGCATCGTTGCTGATCGTCACCAAACTGGAGCAGTTCGATTATGCGGGAGCCACAGCTATCGCCGTCGCGCTGCTGTTGCTGTCGTTACTGTCGATCTGGACGGTCAACTTGCTTCAGGCGCGGGCAACCCGCTACTTAGGGAACTGAGGTGCATCATATGCAGAACAACCGTGTAAATCATGAAATGGGCGCGGGGGCCAATTTCGCATTATGCCTGGGGGCCCTGTCGATCATGGGGCTACTGATTGTGCTGCCGCTGCTGGTTGTGCTGAAAGAGGCGTTTGCGGGTGGCGTGAAGCTGTGGCTCGCCAGTGTCTCCGATCCGGACGCGCTGTCGGCAATCAAGTTGACCTTGGGAGTGGCAGCGGTGGCGGTGCCGCTGAACACCGTCTTCGGCGTCGCGTCGGCTTGGGCGCTCTCCAAATTCCGGTTCAAGGGACGTAGCCTGCTGCTCTCACTGGTGGATCTGCCTTTCGCGGTCTCGCCGGTGATCGCGGGACTGATCTACATTCTGCTATTCGGCCGCCAAGGCTGGATCGGCACTTGGTTGACAGAGCATCATATCCGGATCGTTTTTGCCGTGCCGGGCATTCTTTTGGCGACGCTCTTTGTGACCTTTCCGTTCGTGGCACGCGAGCTGATACCGCTGATGACGGAGCAGGGATCGGATGAGGAGCAGGCCGCACTCAGTCTGGGCGCGAATGGCTGGCAGACGTTTGTGAAAATGACGCTGCCGAATATCAAGTGGGGCCTCTTGTACGGGGTTATCCTGTGCAACGCGCGCGCCATGGGCGAATTCGGTGCGGTGTCTGTGGTGTCGGGCCACATCCGCGGCGAGACCAACACACTGCCTTTGCACGTCGAGGTGTTGTACAACGAGTACAGCTTTACGGCCTCCTTTGCCTGCGCCTCGATTCTGGCGGGGTTGGCGATTATAACGCTGATATTGAAGACGATTGTGGAATTGAAGAGTGGGCGCGAAGCGGCGTGATGGAGGTGTTCACTGCACGATGGCGGGCACACCGGCAACGACTGGTGCTGCGTGCGTGACATTCTCCGCTTCATTGGACTTTTGACGGCGGCTCTCACACCGCCTGTTCGGCCTGGCCTTCAACAGCTCCTCCGGAGGTCACACGTTTGCGGGACATGACCGCCTCCGGTTGTGTCCACAGCTCGCTCTTCGACCGGCTCTGCGATGCCGATCTGCCGGGGATGCAGGATTCGACCTCACATGTCTATGGAGGAACGGTCGGCAATCAGCACCGGCGAATCCCACATCGGCAGATTCCTGAACACGGTCCGTTTCTCCTCGATACTGAAGCGCCCAGCCGGGATCTCGAACACGCGGCCCGTGATCATGTCCACCCACACGGGATGCTCGATCCGTCCCCACACCGGCAAGGTGATGCGGTCGAATCCGAGCTGGTCGCCCGGACGCGCCTGCGAGAACCAGAAGAACCAGAGGGGGGCACCTTTCCGCACGACACGCGAACAGGTGAGCTTCCGCGGCTGAGCCGCCCGGACATCCCACCAGTACTCCATTGTGAACGGCGCATCCAGATCCAATTTTTCCGGTTTCGCGTCACAGTCGAGCAGACTGAAGACGTGCTGCATCGCATAAAAGCTCGGGCGGCGGTAGACGAACTCCTTGAGCGTGTTCGAGCGGATGAGCCCGAAGCTCTGAAGCATGAACGTGTATTGCAAATCGATCATCGTGAACACATTGCAAGGGATGTCCCGTGAGAAGTCGCCGATGGTGCGGCGCAGATTCCATTTCGCCTGGGCGTATTCCGTCCATTCGATCTGGCTCATTGCGTGGGCGAACTCGAGCTGGCTCGGACAGCCCACCTCGCCCTGCATGATGTCGTACTTCGGCGAATAGCCCTTCACGAACGCGCGCAGTTTCTCGGCGAACGCGTACGATGTGTCGGGGTTCGGATTGTAGGGGTGGTAGATCCAGTGCGTGACGAGGTCGAGCGCATGCTCCTTCTTGAGCCTTTCAGCGACGATCGCGTAATCGTTCTTCGTGGGGTCATCGTTCCAGGTGATCGCCGTCACGAAACACTTCGCTCCGGGTTGGACCTCATGGATTACCTTCGCCGTGCGGTAGACCATTTCGGAGTATTCGTGGCCTTGGCCGAACGGCTCGTTCCAGATCTCCCACTCGTCGACGATGTCCTTGTAACGCGCCACGCACGCCTTGCAATACCGCAGCCACGCCTCGAACGCATCGGGGTTGTCCGTGACCTGCCTCACGCGCATGCCGAGGCGGAAGTCGCTGCCCCACACGGGATTGCCATAGGAGAGGCACACCCAGGGACGGATTCCCATCGCGGAACATTCGCGCAGATGCACGTCGAGCCAGGCGAAATCGTACTTGCCTTTTTCCTGCTCGGTCTTCGCCCACCCACTGAAGAAACGGGCGTGCTTGACGCCCAGCATGGGCAACAGCTCCTTGAAGGCGTCCCATTCCGCATAGTCGCGGTCCATCGTCTCACAGCCCACGGACCAGTTGCTCGCCCTGATGCTCTTCGAGTCACGTACCGCGATACGCCCAATCTCCTTCATGCCGGGATTGAGCGCGTTGAGCGCTTTCCAGGTCACGCACGGACGTTCCTTCTGAAGGACGGATGCGGTCTGCTGCGGTTTCTTGTGATCGTTCCAGGCGTCCCAGCTCTTGATCTTGGCGGCGTCCTTGAACGAGACGATCTTGTTGGAGGCCGACGTGTCGGCGCACGCGACAGAGGCAGCCAGCACTGTGCCGGCAGCCATGAGAGAGATAGGTGTTGCTTTCATGACTGATATTATAACGTAAGTTGCATCAATCCTGTGACTTCATTTTAGTGGTTTACAACAGCCGGATGAGCGCCCCTTGAGGCCGAGGCGGTAGCATCAGATGCGGAAACGGATCGCCGAGACCGCCGCAGACGCCTCGGCGAGGCGTCCCGTACTCCTTCGCCGCATAGTCACCTTGATCAGGTCGGCAATTTTCCAAAGGAACCCGGCCATTTCAAACCAGGGCCTTTCATGGCGTTTCCCCCTTCAGTGGTCTCCGACCGGTTATAATGGTCTTTGTGCCGAGCGTATGGGGCTTGCGGGGGGAGACGGAGTTGTACTATGATTCATGCCATTGCCATCGGGGTGCCGTGTCGTGCGGCTGAGAGAACACCCGTTGAACCTGATCCGGATCATGCCGGCGCGAGGGAATAGGCGGTGACAGCCTTTTTTAAGCGGACCGGAAACGGCCGCTTTTTTTGTTGCCTGGAGACGATATGACCGAGAATGAAACCGATTTCAGCATGATGCGCCGTGTTGTGGCGCTGACGATCGCCGGCAGCGACAGTGGCGGCAACGCCGGCATTCAGGCCGACCTGCGCGCCTTTCATGTCTTCGGTGTGCACGGCTGCACCGTTCTCGCCGCCTTGACCGCACAGAATCCTTTCGGCGTGCGCGGCATTCTGACGGCGGACGCCGAGTTTGTCGGCATGCAGCTCGATGCCGTGCTGGAGGCCTATGCGGTCTCGGCCCTGAAGACCGGCATGCTCTCCTCGCCTGATGTGATCGAGGCGGTGGCCGACCGCCTGGTTCCGCATAACCGCATCAGCAAGGTGATGGATCCCGTGATGGTGGCGACCAGCGGCGCGCGCCTGCTCCAGGATGATGCGGTCGCCACGCTTACCGGCAAGCTGCTCCCGCTAGCCACGCTGATCACGCCGAACCTGCCCGAGGCTGAGGTGTTGGCTGGTCATGCGGTGGGGGGTCGCGATGCAATCGCCGAGGCCGCGCGTGAATTGGGCGACACCTTCGGTACCGCCGTGCTGATTAAAGGCGGGCACGTCGAGTCGGTGGAGGCCGAAGACGTCCTGTATGATGGCGAATGCGTTCACCGCATCGCGGCACCGCGTATCGAGCAGCCGCTCTCGACGCACGGGACAGGCTGTTCACTGAGCGCGGCCATTGCCGCTTCGTTGGCGTGCGGAAAGGCGCTATTGGATGCGGTGGTCGAAGGCAAGGCCTACGTGTATGAATCGATCCGTACCGCCATCCGGGTGGGCGAGGCCGCTGCGGTGTTGGGAACGCCCGTCCGTCTGCCGGTCGAACGTGTCCGCGTTGACACCTTGAGAAACACCTAGAATAAGCTTCGGGACAGACACTCATGACACAGCTTCAAGCAGCACAGCAGGGGATTATCACGGACGCCATGCGCCGTGTCGCGGAGGATGAGAAGGTCACGCCCGAACAGGTGCGCGACGCGGTCGCCCGCGGTCACGCGGTGATCCCGCTGAACCCCGCACACGCCAATGCGCGTCCGGTCGGCGTGGGACGTCTTTTCTCCACGAAAGTCAACGCGAACCTGGGACGCTCGACGACCCGTTCCGGCAAAGGCGACGAACTGGAGAAACTGCAGATCGCGCTGAAGGCCGGCGCGGATTTTGTGATGGATCTGAGCGTGGGTGCCGATCTGAGGGCGATCCGGCAGGGGATGCTGGATGCCTCGCCGGTACCGCTCGGTACCGTGCCGGTCTATGAAACCATCTCACGTCTCGCGGGTGATGTGCCGGAGATGAACCCGGATCTGCTGCTGCAGGTGATCCGCGAACAGGCTGAGCAGGGAGTCGATTTCATGACGCTCCACGCCGGACTGTTGCGCGGGCATGTCGATCTGGCGATGCGGCGCATCATGGGGATCGTCAGCCGAGGCGGCGCCATCATGGCCGAATGGATGAAGCGCAACCAGATGGAGAATCCGCTTTATACGCATTGGGACGAGGTGCTCGACATCCTGGTGGAACATGATGTGACGGTGTCGCTCGGTGACGGTCTGCGTCCGGGGTGCCTGGCGGATGCCAGCGACGCGGCGCAGTTCGGTGAATTGGACGTATTGGGCGAATTGGTGCAGCGTTGTCGCGTGCGCGGCGTGCAGGTGATGGTGGAGGGGCCCGGACATGTGCCGTTCAACCAGATTCAAATGAACATGGCGCGTCAGCAAAAGGTGTGCGACGGCGCACCGTTCTACGTGCTCGGGCCGGTGGTGACCGATATCGCGCCGGGCTACGATCACATCACATCCTGTATCGGCGCCACGGCCGCCGCAACCTACGGTGCGTCCCTGCTGTGTTACGTCACGCCGGCCGAGCATTTGGGACTGCCCGATGGCGACGAGGTGCATCAGGGGATGATCGCCTACCGCATCGCGGCGCACGCCGGCGACGTGGCGCGCGGCCTGCCGGGCGCGCGCGAACGCGATGACGCGATGTCGCGCGCCCGAATGGCGTTTCACTGGGAGGCGCAGTTCGTACAGGCCCTTGATCCCGAACGGGCGCGTGCGCGTTGGCTCAAGACCCGTGCCTGCAGTGGCGCGGCGACGGACGACCACTGCTCGATGTGCGGCAAAGAGTTCTGCGCCATGCGGACCACGACGCGTATCCGCAGCATCCAGCCATGATCGTGGGGAGGCGGCCGTTCAGGCGGCCTCGCCGCCGCGTTCATCGATGATGGCCTCGCCGATGTTGAGGCAGTCCTCTTTCAGACGCCGGTAGACGTTGAGCAGATCCATCAGCAGCACGACCTTGATCGGATCGGCATTCGGATCATGGTCCGTGAGCCGCTGGAGCTGTGCGGCGCGCACCTCTTTGATGCGCTGCGAGATCGCCTGCGACTGGGTGTGCATGTTGGCCAGCACTTCGGGGGCCAGGTTCTTGCCCAGGCGGAAGGCCTCGGTCACCTTGTCCGCGAATTGTGCGCACATGTCGTGGAGCATGAGCATCTTTTCCCGCCCCTCTTCTGACAGGGTCATGCCGTTGGTCCGCATGCGCATCATCATCTTGAGTAAAGCCTGCACTTCATCGCTGACCGATTCATATTCGTCCGCCACGCGCAGCAGCATGCGTGCGCGGTAGGCGACGTCCAGGGGCAGGTGGGTGGACATGACCTTGCCCAGGAAATCTGACACCTCGTGCTGAACGGTATCCAGCATGTCCTCGGTCTCGAAAATGCCGCGCTCCAGTTCCTCTTTCCGCGAGCCTTTCAGAATTTCGCGGAAATCGTTCAGGCTTTTCAGCGCATAGGAGGCCATACGGTGGACCTCTTGACGCGCCTGTTCGACAGCAATCACCGGAGAAAGTTTCACGGGATCCAGTTTGGCGAGGTGCGGTTGCTCCACAACCATGCTGTCGGGGATCAGATAGCGCACCAGCGCGGTGAAAAGTCCCAGGAACGGCAGAAACAGCATGGTGTTGACCAGGTTGAAACCGGTATGGACTAACGCGATAGGCGCTGTGATTTGGGGATAGACAACGCCGTTGGCCGTCGTCTGTGGCGCCATCATGGAGGGAAACAATTGGTGCATCCACGGATTGAGCACGAGCATAAAAACCGGTGCGAGGATCACGACTCCGATACAGTTAAAGAGCGTGTGCGCTAAGGCCGCGCGGCGCGCCTCCGTGGAGGCGGTCAGGGCGGCCAGCCATGCGGTGATGGTTGTGCCGATGTTCATGCCGAAGACCAGGGCCACCGCGGTTTCGAAAGAGATCACCCCGTTATAGGCCAGACTGATCGAGATCGCCGCTGAAGCCGCTGAAGACTGGATCACAGCGGTCACCAAGGCACCCATGATCACGCACTTCAGGACACCCCATAAAGTTGCGGCGTCAAACACGTGGAACCACTCGATAAAGCTGGGATCAGAGCGCAAGGGCGAAAGCCCATTGCTCATGAGTTCCAAACCGAAAAAAACGAGACCGATACCCAGGCTGGCCAGGGCCGTGTAGCGGACTTTTTCGCGTTTTGCAAAGAGATAAAACAGGACTGCAACCGCAATAATGATCATGCTTTGGTTGCCCAGCTTGGTCGGCAGCAGCACCACGAACCAGGCGGTTGTCGTCGATCCGATATTCGACCCGACGATGACATTGACGGCCTGCCGCAACGTCATCACGCCGGCGGTCACAAGGCCCACCACCATGACCGTCACGACCGAACTGGACTGCACGATGCCGGTCACAAAGGTGCCGGTCGCGATACCGGCGAAACGGTTGTTGGTACACGCGGCCACGATTTTGCGGAGCCGCTTGCCGGCTACCGCCTGCAACCCTTCAGAGAGTTGGTTCAGGCCGAGCAGAAAGATGCCCAGCCCGCCAGCGGTGTTAATCAGGATGGAACACGTCGTTGCCATAGTTCTCCAGGTCGTCGTTTACGTGTGTCGGTTAAGGGATAGTCAGCGATTCGAAAAGGGTGACAGGGCCCAGTAGCCCTGAGGCGTGCAGGGGCGTCTCTTTCCTGACCTGTTTACGATTCACGAGGGTCACTCGTCCGGTCTCGGGTCGGCGTGTTCCCCGCAGCACCCACTCCGGCCAGGTTTCTAGGATACCCTTTTCATTGGCACCGGTGTCGTCGGGCAGTTGCTCGTCACCGATGAAACGGTTGAACCACGTGTTTGCCACGCGGATTGCAAGAATGTTGTCGCCGCTGCGTAAGGCGGGGGTGATGTCGAGGACGAATGGCTTTTTCCAAAGAACGCCAAGCTCCTGTCCATTCAGTGTCACAGCGGCTATGTGGCGGACATCCCCCAGATCCAGCATCACGCGAGCATCACGCGTGATAGCGCGCCAAGAGAATCGGGTCTCGTACACCGCAGTGCCGCTGAAATAACGGATAAGCGGGTCATCCGCCTCCTTCCAGTCCATAAGCCTCTCCCAACGGCAGGTCTGCGCCGCACGGTCAGGATGTTGGAAGGACACGTTCCATGTTTCGCGTTCGAGTGTCAGGCAACTCGGTTCCTGGTTAACCGTCCAGTTGCGTGTTGTGCCGTCAGACAGGCGCGCCGAATAAGAGCCGGATGCCTGTGCGTTCAACGTGAGCACGCCGGATTGTGCGTATGTCACGGGCGGCCAGGCGATTGATGGCCGTGCGGAGGCCGTCGCCTCACCTGCACGCCGGGCCGCAGCGGCGATTTCATCCTCGGTCATCGCGCCCTCGCTGAACGTGAGGCCATCACACACACCCGCGAACTCCACTGCTTCGCCCGAGGTCGGATGCGGGATCTGGCCACTGGCGACACCCTGCTGCACCAAACGCCCGTCGACATAGAGCGACGGCCGGCCTTTCACATAAACCAGCGCCACATGCACCATGCGGTCAAGCGGTGCCGGAGCCGTCCACACGAGGACCGGCGCGATGTTTTGATGCCAATGCTCAAACACGGCGACTCCGTTGCGGCCGACCGAAAAGCCGGCGCCGGAATGTCCGCCACCCCATGTATTGCCATGTGCGGGGAAGACGACGAAATTCTGGTCACGATGTTGTACGCCGCGAGCGGCCTGCTGCGGTAAGCCGATCGTTTTCGTCGGTTTCACACGTGCGGCCATGACAAAGGTGCCGGGGTCGGAGGCCGACGGAACCGCCTGCGTGACCACCGCGCACGAGGCGACGGTCTCGCCATTCCGCATCAGGGTGTGCACCGAAGGGCGCTTGCCCAGCGGGTGTCGGAACACGACGAAACGCGAGCCGGCTGGCTCTAAGCGCAGCGGTACGCGCGTCGCATGCGGGCCTGATTCGAAAAGCGCGGATGTGCAACGAACACCGGTCTGAGCATCCCATATTTCAGGGATGCGTCCGGTCACGCGGAATTCAGGGGCACACGCAAGCGTTTTCTCGGTCTGATTGCTGATGAAATAAAGGTCGGCGTCCGGCAGGGTGCGGTGGGTCCAGAGCAGTTCACGCGGTGCATGCGCGACATCGGGGCGCACGTCGAGCGTCGCGAAGACCTGCTCCAAGGTGTAGCCGTGGTAGATGCGTCCTTTGCGCACGCTGCGGATCTGCGGCGTACGTGGAGCCTCGCCCCACAGCCGTGTTGTTATGGCTTTTACCTCGTCGTCGCATGCCGGATAACCGGCCAGACTTGGCGAACGTTGCGGCGGCGCACCGACCAGGATCAAACCTTGACGCACAAACGTTTCGATGCGCGCAAGCAGGCGCGGGGTCATGGTCTCGGAGGGCGGCAGCACCAGCGCGCGGTAACTTTGGCCGCCGGGCAGGGTGAGGCGACCGTTCTTGCAGGTGGCGCGCGTGAGCAGGACTTCCGCGTTGATGTAATCAAAATCGTAACCGGCGGGCAGGGCAGGGGTCTGAGAACCGTTCATGCGCGGCGTGTCCTCACCGAAAAAGTAGGCGACGTCCGCAGCATGCGTACCCGTTTGGAGCAGGGCACAGCAGCGACGCAGGTAGTCGGTCCAGCCCTTCCCATATTTGGCGAACCAGGTCGAATGGCGGTTAAAGTCTGCGCCAAACCACGGCACGAGTCCGGGCTGTGCCTCATAGGGCTGGTGCGTGTAGACGTGCAGCACGAAGTGATTGATGCCTTGCGTCATGCACCAGTCGCCGCGGGTCTTCATGTTGGCGGGCGTCTGCACGAAATTCTTCCCTGAGGTGAAGGCTTCGGCCGAGACCACGCGCTTGCCGTAGGTGTGGGCGCAGGAGGTGGCGAGCCGGCATTCAACATCTCCTAGCGAACTCCACAGCCAGTACTCGCCGCCGATGTCATCTGAGGCGCCGCCGTATTGCAGGGATTCGCCGGGAAAACCCCAATGGCCATAATTTTCGAGCCATGTTCTGAGTCCGTGGCGGTTGGCCGCGGCCTTAAGGCCACCCACATAATTGCGCGCGACCAGATCGGCGACCAGCCGGCGCCAGTCCCAAAGAAACCGGTCGGTCTGTTCGCGCGACGCAACGATGCGTCCGCTCAGACAGGCCAGCCACGGGACCGGATCATAACCGTAGGTGTCACGGAAGATGTCGCGCATGCCATCCGTCCAGTTTTGCGGGCCGACCTCATAGCTGTCCAACGTGATGTGTTGGAAACCGCGCCGGGCATCCGACGGAATGCGCCTTAAAAATTCGCC
>DAOTKE010000117.1:0-10562 GCA_035449085.1 Kiritimatiellia bacterium
CCCTTTAGATGGCAACGGTCAACTACATTTATTTTGTGTACAATATCAGCATATTAACGCGCACCACATACACCACATTTCCACACCTCCACCCATTTCCACCATCACCCGGTAAAACTCGTTTCCCCCGTTTTTATTGGCCTTTTTCAACATTTTCAAAATCGAGCGTAACGCAAACTTGACAGTCAAAAAAATTTAATCAATAAATTATGACAAGGGTATCCCCGCAGTCTCCCCCGTAGGGGTTTTCACCTCCGCGCCCGTAACGCCGTTTTGTCCGCCACGCCTCCCATCGCCTATCATGGCCGTATGGACAAGAGACCCACCAGACCACCGCGCAAGTTCCACGCCCGCCGCCCCCCAGCCGTGCGCGACGCCGCCATATCCGCCGAGATCGCCGCACACCTCGCCGCCGCACCTACACCGCCCCCGCCAATCTCGCCGGACGACCTCCGCGACGCCGCAGACCTCATAGACGCCGCCGCACCGCTAATTCCTCCGCCTCCCTCGCCACCCGCCGCCGCAGGTCTCGCCGGACTCGCCGCCCCAGGCTCAACGGCATTGTGTACGATCTCCGCATCAACCGCCACAGCACCAACCACTCCAACAACAATCCGCGATTCCGCACCATCCGCACCATCCGCACCAGAAACCACAATCCGCGATTCCGACGGGTTCCTCGCGTGGGTCAATGCCGATCCCGGTTCGCGCGTGCGTGTCGCCAAATACCTCGCCCGATGCTACCAGACCGGCAAGCTGTCCGCGCCGATGGTCGAGTGCGGCATATCGCGAGGGCTGATTAACTGCCTCTGCCAACGTCACCCTATCATCCGCGCGGCGATGCAGATCATAGCCGAGGGTCAGGCGCGAGGCCTCGTCCATCGTGCGCGTGAGGTGGTGGAGAGCATCATGGATACACCTGACGATCAGACGTTGCAGCTCAAGGCCGCATCGGTCGCCCTCCAGTACAGCCAGAGAGGATGCGCCGACGCCGGCAACGGCCCAGGCAACGGCGACGGCGGCCCCGGCGGCGTCCAGATCGTCATCAACCTGGGACAGCAGGCCGACACGCCGCGCAGGATCGCACCGGATGACGTGCGTATGGCCGATCAGGACGCCATATTCATTGTGGGAGGCGGCAAATGACGGTAATTGTGGCCAAAATCCGGCCAAAATCCGGCCAACACCCCGCAATCCCCAGCAATTACGCGATTGGCAGAGGGTTGCTAGCCCTCTATCTGACATTTTCCACCCCCCTTTCCAGGCCAAACCGCGCAGCCGACCTCGACCGGCAAGCAGACTGGGTACGGGGGGCTAGACCGGGTGCCGGGGTGGGGCACGCCCGCCAGCATATAGGGGGGTCTACCTGTGTGTGTCGGCTATTCGCTGAATGTTCCATTGTGACGTGTTTTCGCTTTGTAGCGATTATGCAAACTGTGGTGGCCCGTATTCTGGATGTTCAGAAGGCGCGGCTCGTCGAGACGATGAGAAATGGAGCGGTGTGATTCATGGCGATTGATCGGCGAGAGTTCAAGAAGCGGGAATACACGCCGAGCGCGACGTGCAGGCTGTTCCATTTGAGCGGGAAGAAGATCAAAGGGATAAGGGGTCCGGTTGGCAGCGGCAAGAGCGTGGCGTGCTGTATGGAGGTGTTCCTGCGGTCTTGCGGACAGGAAGCGAACGAGGAAGGGAAGCGTGAGAGCAAGTGGCTGTTCTACCGTCGGCACGCGGTGGACTTGGAGCTGACGACGCTGCAGACGTGGCTGGAGTGGTTTCCCGAGACGCGGATGAAATACGACAGCCCGATGACCGGTGAGTACCGGTGTGCGCATCCGAGCGGGGACGGGACCGAGGTTGTGATTCATCTGGTGATGATGGGGCTTGAGACGGATGAGGACATCAAGAAGCTGAAGTCTCTTGAGCTCAGCGGCGCGTGGGGGAACGAGGCGACGCAGATACCCTGGAAGGTACACTCCACGGTGTACGAGCGCCTGGGGCGTTATCCGAGGGCGTGCGGCGGGAAGAAATACCCGAGGCTTGGCCTGCTGATGGACACGAACAGCCCTCACGAGAGCAACTGGTGGAAGCGGCGCAGCGAAGACATAAGGGACGAGAACGAAGAGTATTTCACGCAGCCTCCGGCGCTGCTGAGGGAATGGATCGAGCGCGGCGACGGGGTGAAGGGGTGGAAGTACACGCCGAACATCGGGCAGCGCGACGGCGTGTTGCCGGCAGAGAACGTTGAGAACCACAACGAGGGGTTCGCGTACTGGCTGAACATGGTTCGGACGAAGGACGAGGACGACATCCGCACGCAGGTTTTGAACGAGTACGGTCTGAGCGTGGCTGGGCTTCCGATATACCCGGAGTGGAAAGACGGATGGCACTACAGGCCCGGGGAGGTGATGTTCGAGAAGGGGCGGTTGCTGGTGGCGGGCCTGGATTTCGGGCGCACGCCGGCGGCGGTGCTGCTGCAGATGGGGCGTGACGGTCAGGTGCGGTGTCTGGAGGAGGTCGTGAGCGAGGACATGGGCATACGTCAGTTCTGCGAGGAGCTTCTGATTCCGGTTCTGGTCGAGCGGTACGGATGGGGTTGCGGCACGAGGCTCGTGTGTTTCGCCGATCCTGCAGGTGCGAACCCGAACGAGGTGGACTCCGTGAGCGCGATAGAGATGGTGAACGCCTGCGGGATCGAGTGCTGGCCGTGCGACGTTGCGGGGAACAGCTTCGTGCTGCGGTCGAACTGCGTGAAAGAGCTTCTGCGCGGAGTGCGCGACGGCAAGCCTGCGGTGGTTGTCGGGGAGCGGTGCAAGGTTCTGCGCAACGGGTTCAACGGCGGCTACTGCTACAAGAAGATGGCCGGCGGCGTGCTGGGAGAGGAGCGTTACGCGCCGGGGCCAGACAAGAGCAGCTTCTACACGCACATCCAGGACGCCTTCCAGTACGGCGTGTGGAGCCTGCTGAGGGGGAACCGGTACAGCGGGGGTCTTATCGACGGCGGGAGCGGCGGCACCCTGCTTCTCGGGAACCGCCTGCCGGAGTCTCGTTTCAGCGTGGCGATGTAACGCGGATTTCGTGATAGTCGGCGGGCCGTTGTAAGTTTGGGATAACGGGAGGTCGGAAAGATGCTTGCCGGCGTTGGAGATGTCAAAAACAGTGTCGCTAAGGAACAGGGCGCGGAAGCGCAGCGTTCCCTTGCGCCTGACGGTACGCTCGCGCGTGCCGTTCGAGACATTTACTCAAGGGCCTCGCAGCATCGCGTGAGTTCCGGCGTCGAGGCGAGGTGGCTGAGGGCGCTTCGGTTGCGGCGCGGCGAGCGTGACGAGAGATCGAAGGCGGCGCTGCGCGAGGCGGGGATGGACGAGGACTTGGCGAGCCAGATCACGGATGTCAAGTGCAACTCCGCCAAGGCTCAACTGGACGAGGTGTACGTCAACGGGCCTAACGACGAGTTCACCGTTGACGCCACGCCGGTTCCAGAGATACCCGAGGAGGATGCCGTCGCCATTTTCGCAGACATGATGAAGTCCGTGATGCTTGCTGCGGTCTCGACCGGCGTGGAGCCAGACCAGCGGCTCATCATGGCCGAGGTGGACAAGCGGTACGGGGACCGGCTGGCCGCCGAGATGGTTTTCGCAAAGGAGCGCGTGGCGCGCATGGAGCGCAAGATGCGCGACCAGTTAGAGGAGGGTGGGTTCCGCGAGGCCAAGGCCGGGTACGTGAACGACATCGTCACTTACGGGACGGGGATTATCGAGGGGCCCGTCGAGGTTGTTGAGCCGAGGCTGACGGCGAAGAGATCAAAACTCGGCACGGTGACATACGCGCGCGAGGCAAGGAAGGTGCTCCGGTTCCGCTCTAAGAGCCCGTGGGATGTGTATCCGGCCCCCGAGTCCAATAAGATCGGCGACTCCCCCATCGTGATCGCCATGCGGTTCACAGGCCCCGAGCTTGCTGCTTTCGCCGAGAGCGCCGACGGCAAGGGCGGGACCGTTGCCGGGTGGGACATCCCTTGCGTCAAGAGGTTGCTTGCCGACCATCCGAAAGGCTGGCGCGAGACGCGGGACGGGCTTGAATCCGAGCGCAGGCGTCTGGAAGGGAACGGCGGCGAGGGCGTTTTCTGCGGCGACGGGTGGATGTACGACGGGCTCAAGCTGTACGCCTTCATGCGCGGGAGCGTCCTGCTGAAGAACGGCGCGGCGCAGAAGTCCGGCGAGAAGGTCAAGCCGGACGCATTCTACATGGTCGAGGTCGTGACCGTTGCCGACAAGGTTGTTTTCTGCCGCGTGTCGAAAGACATGCGCATACCGATTTCAAAAGGCGTGTTCTACGACGTGCCGGGGAGTTTCTGGGGCAAATCCATCGCCGACCGGTGCGTTCCGGCGCAGAACCTTCAGGACTCCTGCCTGTACTGGCTCAAGGTCAACATGGGCATGACGGCGCTCCCCATGTTCTATGCGCGTGACTTCACGAGCCTGCTGGACAAGGGTCCGGGCGCGCTGGACATCAAGGCGGGAAAGTTCTGGGCCTTGCGCGGTTCCGGGCTGGGTGTGGCCGGCGGGCCTCCCATCGGCACGGTGGAAATCCCCTCGCACATCGCGGAGATAATTGCCGCGATGGACCGCTCGAAGATCATGGCCGACGATGACACCGGAATCCCGGCCTACACCTACGGCGGGGCTTCCTCCGCGAGCGGCGTGGCGCGTACCGCCACCGGCCTCAAGATGCTGACCGAGGCCGCTATGCGCGGGTTGAAGATGGTCATCGGGCAGACTGACAAAGAGGTCATCGAGAACATCCTGACGATGCTTTACGAGTATAACATGCACTTTGACCCGGACCCGTTCATCAAGGGCGACGCGCAGATCATGGCGCGCGGGGTGATGGGGCGCGTTCTGCGTGAGCAGGAGAAAGAGACGCAGGTGCAGTTTCTCGGGATGGTGGCCGGGAACCCGATGCTGTTCCAGCTTGTCGGCCCGAAGGCGGTGGCGGTCATCCTGCGCAAGGTTTCTGATGGCATGGGGATACCGGACTTCATGCCGAGCGACGCGCAGCTTGAGGACGCGGAGCTTCTGAACAAGATCCGGCAGCTTGCGGAGATCGAGAGCGGATTGGCGCAGGCGCAGGGACAGGGACAGGGACAGGGGCCGCATGGACAGGCAGGCGGTATGCCTCCCGTGCAGCCAGACGCGAACGGCATGACAGGAGCCCCCGCGCCATCCGCGCCGATGATGCAGGGGGCTGTCGCTGAAAGGGCTGGTGCTGCATGACGTATGGCTTCCAGAGAGACGACACATTGAGGCGCGCCGCCGCAGCGGTCATGGCGACGGATGACGGCAAGGCGTTCTGCAACAGCCTGCTCGCCGAGTGGGAGCGGGTATGCGTGAACGCGGGCAAGGCGCAGACGAACGATTTACTCCGCCAGTTCATCGGACAGGCGGAGGGAGTGAGGTGGGTCATCGAGACGCTTGCAGGGGCACAGTCATTTGGAGGCGCAAACGCCAACGCGCTTCCCAATGACGTTTCCCTTGCTGACGCGGCTCCCGGATGACCCGTGTTAGGAAACATGCGCGGCGGATTCCTCCGGCTGGGGCTCCGGGACGCGCGGCACAGACTCCCCTTTGGCGAGGGGCTCAGTGAGGGACGAGGCAATACCATGAGTGAAGAGAACAAAGAGGTCGCAGGAAAAGAGGCGGTGTCGGCGGCGGGCATTCCCGGCGTCGGCGGCGGCGGCGGCGGCGAAAGCGTCGATTGGCGCAGGCGCGCGGAAGAGGCCGAGCGTGAGCTCAACAAGGCCCGTGTCGAGCAGGGAAGGGTGAAGAGCCTTGCCCAGCGGAACAGGGAGCTTGAGGAAGAGCTTGCGAAGGTCAGAAGCGCGAAGGCGCACGACGCGCTGCCGGAAGAGCTTCGCGAGTCGGTTTCAGACGAGACCGCTCAGGCTGCGGAGCACATCGCAAGGCACGTCACCGACCCGGTGAGGCAGGAGTTCCTTGAGAGGGATTCCCGCACGCGGGCCGACATCGACCGGATTCGCGGCGAGATAATCGACTACAAGATCGACGCGGCGTTCCCAGGCTTCCGGCAGGCTGTCGATGCGGGCGGAAAGCTCGAATCGGCATGGCGGAAATTCCTCTCTGTGGACGGGCCGAGCGTGGCCAACGCATACGGGAGCGGCAACATGGCCGCTTTGGGCGTCCTCATTTCACGGTTCTACAACGAGGCCGGCGTCCCGGCACCGCGCGGAAACCCATCCGCCGTCGCGGAGCCTTTCATCGCAGCGGGTGGAGGAGAGGGCCAGGCAGGCTCGGTTCAGGGCAAGGTCTATACCCAGTCGGAGTTCGAGGAGGAGAACAGGCGCATACAGCGCGATCTCGCGCGCGGGCTCATCGACAAGAAGGAGTATGACCGCATCGACGCCGAACTGTTCGAGGCCCTCAATCAGGGACGGGTCAGGTAGGGTTATCTGGCCGCGTCCCGTGAAGGGACGATCAAAATGGCTACTGACATCAACGGCACCAGCCGGCTGGGTTTCGACCCGGTTAAATTCAAGCCCGTTTTCAAGCGGCGCTTGCTGCACAACACCATCCTGTCGCGCATCACCAACGACGAGTTCTCCGGTGAGTTCGTGGGGCAGGGAACGACGCTGGAGGTTCCCATCGAACCTCTGGTGGCGACTCGCCAGCGCAAGCAGGGCGACCCGATCAACTACCAGCACGTCAACGGCACGACCGAGAAGTTCTCCGTCGGGCGTCAGGCGTACATCGCGTTCGTGATCGAGCGCGAGGAGCAGAAGTTCAGCGCCATCGGCGACTTGGCGGGTCAGTTCATGACCTTCGGCAAGACGCAGAGGCTGCCCGAGCTTGAGCGCGAGTACTACGCGGACATCTACGCGAAGTGCGCGACCGAGAACCAGGGCAACACGGCGGGCTACATCTCCGGCTCGTACGATCTGGGCGGGGTGACCACGCCCACCTACATCTACAAGACCGGCGAGGACGTGACCAAATCTGGGCAGACGCACAAGGAAGCCGCTCCCGACTACATGTGCCACCTCGTCAACACGCTGCGCGAGCAGCCCGGAGGCGAGAACCTGACACCGTGGATCATCGTTCCTACTGTCGTGGCCGACCGCATCCAGACATCCGAACTCAAGCAGGCCGACCTTGCCGGAGACGACATCTCGCTCGTCCGCAAGGACATCCGCTACATCGGAGACCTTGGCGGCGCCCATGTTTACGTCAGCAACCTGACGCCCGTGATCGCAAAGGTCGAGGGCGTCGGGGCGCAGCCCACGCGGTACGTGTGTCTGGCCGGCGACAACAGCGCGGTCACGTATTTCGGAGACACGTCCGAGATCGAGGTCGGTCTGAAGGACATCAACGTGCGCGGCACCTTCAACCGCGCGTTCTGGGATTACGAGTGGTTCGTCCGCTACCCTGAACGCCTGGCGACGGGCATCGTGGCCATCGGCTAAACAACGGCGTCCCCATCCCTGTTTCAAAGGCCGGGATGGGGAGCTTCAAAAAGGAGAAAATGAAATGACTTTCGCTGAAAAATATCCGGCCATCGGGCTGGACGCAAAGAACGCCAGTTGGGCCGGCCCCGCGTGGCGCGGCAAGTTCACTCCGCTTGCGGAGTGCAAGATGGTAAGCGGGACCGCGTACACTGTCGGCAAGCTGCCCAAGGGTTTCGATCCCAAGCAGGTTGTCATCACAGTGAACACTGCGGCGACGGCGGGCAACATCGGCATCGCGATCAAGAAGACCTCGGACAATTCGAGCGTGTGGGCCGTTGACGCCCAGCTTGAGCTTGACGCGGTCGCGGCCACGACCGTGACCGCCAACGCTCCCGGCGTGCTGACCGAGGAATGCGACCTCATCATCACGCCATCGGCTGACATCTCTGACGGCGAGTTCGCCATCGAGATCGCCGGCTACGTGTTCGGAGTACCGTTCGCGGAGTAAGGAGGAACCGGAATGGCTGACGTGAAATACGCGATCAACATCAACGACGGGCGGCTCGTGTTCGCCACGGCGGAGGTGGCAAGGAACCCCTCGTACTTCGTGCTGCACCCCGACACCGTGAAAGCGCTGTCTGACGGCAAGCTGACGGTGCGGCAGGTGATCGTGGCGCTCAAGAACCGCGCCCGTACGCCCGAGGAGATAGCGCGGCTGCGACCGGAGAACGTGCGCAAGTCCGAGCTTCCCAAGCCAGACCCGATTGTGACGGATGACGAGGGCGTCAAGATCGACGTTCCCTCCCAGACCGTTGCCGAGTGTCCGGTCACGGAAGTCGAGACCGTCGCCGGCTTGCCCGCCAAGGGCGAGCTGGCTGCGATGAAGGTTGACGACCTGCGTGCCGTTGCCGCGAAGGCGGGTATGGACGTGGCGGGCCTGAACAAATCCCAGATCATCGACGCGCTGACCGGCGCTGTCGGGTAAGAGGGGGTGTGCCGTGACTTTGGGCGAGATGGAGATGCGGGTGCGATACATCGTCGGAGACCACCACGAGCCGTACAGGTTCGAGGCCGGCTTTGTGCTGACCGCACTGTGCGAAGGTGTTGAGCGCCTGCGCGAGATCCGCCCGGAGTCACGGTATTTCGGAGTTTCGCTGTTCGACTGGGAGCGCCCTACCGGGATGACGCCCAAGGACATGGAAGACGAGGACGTGGCCGCCGCGCGGGCCACCGAGCTTTACACCGACCCCAAGTGGAACGCGGCATTGTGCGCGTTCGCCGCTTCGCGGTGCTACGAGCACGACCAGTCCGACACGGCCAACGCCGCGCTGGCGGCTGACCACATGGCCAAGTTTGAAAGGCTTGCGGTGACATGAGCGAGACACAGGCGACCAACAAACCGCTGACGGCGGCGGCAGGCTCATGGTGGGACGTGAGCGCGGTGACGCTGCTCGCCGACCGCGTGATCTGGAGACTGCCAGGATGTTCCGACCTCGCCGTGCGGATGTCGCTTTGCGAGGCGTGGCGTCAATTCTGCGACCAGACCGAGGTGTGGCGCGAAAAGCTGACCGGATTCCTTAAAGACTGCTCCGAGTGCTCCGACTGCGGCGCGATAGAGACGGTCGGAAAAAAGACCGTCCACCGCTACAAACTTTACGCCCAGGCCTCGTGCCACATCAAGAGCGTGTTCAGCGTGTACGTCAACGACGTGCAGCTTGAGAACGACGGCATGAACTGGTTTGTGAGGGACACCGGATGCTGCGGCCTTATTCTTGAGGTCAGGAGCGGCATTTCAGACAGGGGCACGGACGTTGTGAAGGCCGTGTGCTCCATCGTTCCGGACGACGGCGGAGAGGTGGCCCCGTCAACGCTGATGAAGAAGTACGGGCCTGTGATCGTGAGCGGCGCACTGTATCCGCTTCTGGGGCAGACCGGCAAGGCGTGGAGCGACGCCGGGTTGGCGCAGGTCGAGATGGCCAACTGGAACGCGGGACTCAGCGAGGCATCGCTTGACGGCATCGTGTCCGACAAGAACGGTCCGGGAGACCGCACGAGCGGTCGGCGCGTGAACGTGATCCCGTACGGCATTCTCTGAAAGGCGGTTTTACGGTGAAGACATTGACGGTGACACTGGTAAACCATCGGCTGACGTTCAACATCCGCGTCTTCCTCGGAGCTGAATACGCCGTTGAGTTCGCGGGCGAGGCGGCGGCGCTGGAGAATCCGGTTCTCTCCGTCACGGCCTGCCACAAAGGAGCCGGCCTCGCGCAGAGCGTGACCGCAGAAGGCAAGACCACGCTATCGCTGAAGGGGCAGACGCTGGCCGACGCATTCAGCGGATGCTGCGGCGAGAGCATCGGCTTCTCCGCTTGGCTGACCGACTCCAGCGGAACGGTCGGGCACGGGCAGCTTGCCGTGAACTGGTCCCCGGTCGTGGTATTGGACACCGGAGCCGTGGTTTCAATGACCGGCGCGGACGGCGCGGACGGGAAAAACGCCAAACTGCGTGTGAGCGGCAACTATATCCAGTGGCAGGTCGATGGAGACGACGAGTGGACAGACCTCGTCGCGCTGGGAGACCTGAAAGGCGCGACAGGGCCGAAAGGCGACAAAGGCGACAAAGGCGACAAAGGCGACACCGGGGCGACCGGCCCCAAGGGCGACAGGGGCGAGACCGGGTACACCGGGGCGACCGGCCCCAAGGGCGACAAAGGCGACCGTGGAGACAAGGGCGACACCGGGGATCGCGGAGCGAAGGGCGACAAAGGCGACAAAGGCGACAAAGGCGACAAGGGCGCGAAAGGCGATCCAGGGCACGGCCTGACAAACGCGGCCATATCCGCGTTCGCCGCGCTGCCGGAATTTGACGGTGAGACGGCTAACGTGGACGAGATGTTCGCTCAGGTCGCGGCTATTACGGCGGCGTTGAAGGAGGTTGTGTGATGAAGCGCGTGACACTTACGGCATTTATGGTATGCGCGGCGTGGCTGTCATTCGGGCAGACTGCGCGGTTAGGAGACCTCAACCGCAACAGCGTGGTTGTGACCTCTGCGCCGCCGCAGAGCGTGGTGAGTGTGAACGGGCAGACCGGCGCGGTGGAGATCAC
>DAOTKE010000118.1:0-10388 GCA_035449085.1 Kiritimatiellia bacterium
AAGTTCCATAATAAAATAGCACTCTCATCTTCCATCGCACCACAAAAAAACGCTAGCCCGTCAGGCTCTCTCTTACCAGCGCAATACCGTCCTCCAAGCATGTGATCTTGCCATCGAGCTGCGCTTCGTAGCAGGCATCCAGAATGGATTTGAAGCCGGGGCCAGGCCTCATGCCCAATTCAATAAGATGCCGGCCCATGACTATCGGTCGTGGCACCGCCTCCTTCACACTCAACTCGCCGGCCATTTTCAGCAGCCACTCGCCGGCCGGGAACCCATCGTCGTGAGCGCCCAATCGCCCGTTTTGATCGGCCTGGGCCACACGCACAAGACGGTCAATCCGCTTGACCCGGCAAGCCAGTCGCCGGATGGCCGATGATGAGGCTTGCGCGTCGAAAAGCTCCTTCGGCCGGAGATGCTCCCTCACAAGGGGCACAACGGCTTCGACAAGATCCGATTCATCGGTCATGCCGGACAAGAAAGCACGCGTAGGAGCCTCCCCCGCCTCCGAGTGGCCTTTAGAACGGATATGGTCTTCATCGTGCACAGTGGTGAGTGGCTTACCGAAGTCATGGCACAGAACGGCCAAGCCGACGACAAGATCCTCCCGGTCGATCCCCGTCCGCTCCTCGGCAAAAGCGTCCATACCGAGCAGCGTGTGGTCCCACACGTCGCCTTCCGGATGCCATTCCGGGTCTTGCTGACAATGGACCAGCGCAGCGAGTTCTGGATAGAAGCGAAGCCACTGGCTCTCCCGAAGGAAACTGAGCCCCAGTGACGGTTTCACCCCCTTCAGAACAAGCTTCTTCCACTCCTCAAAAATGCGTTCCCGCGCGAGTCCCTCACTGTCCATGGACGCACACAACTTCAACGTCGCGGGGGCCGCCGACAATTGGAACCGTGCCGCAAACTGCATCCCCCGCAGAACACGGAGAGGATCCTCGGCAAACTTTTGTGAGGTATGCCGCAAGACGCGATGGCGCAGGTCATCCACGCCGTTAAAATAATCAAACAGCCGGTCACTCCGCGGGTCGTAGGCCATGGCATTGATCGTGAAGTCCCTACGGCTTGCGGCCTCTTCCACAGTCATGTTCGGGTCGGAGAGAACATCAAAACCTTTGTGGCCCAGGCCAGCCTTTGACTCCCTGCGGGGGAGGGAAACATCTATGGGAAGGTGGTGCAGCTTGATCACGCCAAATGCCTCGCCAACCAGATCAATACGAAAGCGGGCAGCCAGGCGGGCCTTGAGGACGTCAGCGGGCACGCCATAGACCTCAACGTCAATATCTTTGGCGGGCAGTCCTATGATCGAATCACGCACGCACCCTCCGACCAAGAGCGCAAGCCCGCCTTCGCGATGGACAAGCTCACACACCGCGTTCAGTGCGTCGCGGAGATCTTCACGCTCAAACCGCAGCAACATGATTATCCTTCCTTTATCCCAGTAAGGTCGTCTTCTGCCAACTTTATCTCTTTATTTTGCCGGCATCTCCGGTGCGTGCGCACCCCCAGTGCAAACGAAAAACCCCGTCTTTATTGGGCTTTTCCAACAAAAACAGGGTAAAAATGCCGTGAAAAATGGTCGGGGCGTCGGGATTTGAACCCGAGACCTTTTGCACCCCAAGCAAACGCGCTACCAGTCTGCGCTACGCCCCGAAAGGGGTTCTTAAGTGGTGGAGGTAAGGGGAGTCGAACCCCTGACCTCTTGAATGCCATTCAAGCGCTCTACCAACTGAGCTATACCCCCACTTGGCCTCTACAAAGGCGAAAAACCGGGCCATTTAACCATTCCGCCCGTCCGATGTCAATCACGCCGTTGAAAAATTAATTTCCCCACTTTTAGGATTGAGTTATCGGGGTCGAACCGCTATAAGGTATGGCCTTTCGCATGGAGAGGTGACCGAGTGGCCGAAGGTGCAGCACTGGAAATGCTGTGTGCTCTTACGGGTACCGGGGGTTCGAATCCCTCCCTCTCCGCCATTTTGACGCCTTAGCGTTAAAATCTCCCCATCTCTGCCGATCCTGCCGGCACAACCGATCCCCAAGACCTCTGCGTCCCTGCGTCTGCGTTAATTGCCACCCGTCTTACCTCCGCGTTAAAAATCATACCCATGCCGTTCCACGATGTTGACCCGGGAAGCAGTGCCGTGGTATTTTCATCAAGTATGACTTGTTAATGTCGATACAGATTTGGGGCTAGCTCATCCAGAAGGGACGGATTGATGAAGAGACGTGATTTTCTCACGGCTTCGGCGGTGGCCGGGGCCGCCGCCGTGTGCAGCGTGCCGCGCGCCGTTGCGGATCAAGCATGTGGGGCCAACGGTATGCCCAAGCTGACGCCGCCGGAAAAGCCGGCCGAACTGAACCTCTGCCTGCAATGGGGGGCGATCCCGGGCGGCGAAATCAAAGAGAAGCTGGATTTCCTTGAGGCCAACGGATTTGCGGCGGTCGAAATTCCCTCGGGCGATTGGCCGATCAAGAATTGCGACGCGATGATCGAGGCCATGAAAGGGCGCAAACTGTTCCTCGCGACCGCGTGTGGCCCGAGTGATTTTTCTTACGCAGAGCCGGAAAAGCGCGAGGCCGAAGTACAGAAGTTCCTGCCGATCCTCGAGGCGCTCGGCAAGATGAGGTCGGTGGGACTGATCATCTGCCCCGCGCGCGGCAAGCTCAGCGAGCCGGGCCGTCTCAGCGCCAAAGAGCTGCGCAAAGATTTCGTCGAGAACACCGGCAAGCGGCTGGCCGAACATGCGCACAAGCACGGCACGTCGATCGTGCTGGAGCCGCTGCGGCGCAACGAGACGCCTTTCCTGCGGCAGGTGGCGGACGGTGCGCGTATGGCTGCGGATATCGGTCCGGGCGCGACGGTCATGGGCGATTTCTGGCACATGGCGCTGGAGGAGACCAGTTTTATGGGTGCCTTCATCTGCGCCGGCAAGCTGTTGACGCATGTGCACATCGCCGGTCTGAAGGAACGGATCATCCCCGGCGTGCACCGCGATGCCGACAACTATGTGGACGGCTTCAAGGGCCTCAAGCTCATCGGCTACCGCGGCGCGATCAGCTTCGAGGGCGGCTGGCCCAAGAACCCCGAGGATCCCAAAAAGGGATTGCCTCAAGAGGAGAAGACCCGGCTGATCCTCAATATGGCCGCGATGCTGCGCGAGCAGTGGGCGATGGCGTAAAGCCGGAGTTCTCAATGTGGCCTTTTTCAGACAGCCGACGACACAGAGGTGGACGACACGGAGGTGGACGACACGGAGGTCGTCCCTCCATCATTGGAACCAAACGGTCTTCGAAGGAACTGGAGGGTCGGGCTCCGTCCCGACCGATGGGAGAGGCAGTCATTAGTGCCTTGCGGCTCGACAAGCACAATAAAAAACAAGTTGTTTCTCACACGAAGCCACGAAGGGCACGAAGGTGGATGCCGTTTTAAAAGAAGCCTTTGTGGCCTTTGTGCCTTTGTGTGAGATTGAATTGGGTTGCGGGCTACGCCCGCGTTAGCATCGTTGGGCGTAAAGACGTTCACATGTGCATTCTTGTGTGATTTCACAAACATTGGATCGGGCCTACGTGTCCGTCCGAAGTCAAAAAGGGAGAGAGACATGAATCGGAGAGAATTCGTCAAGGGGTCATCTGTGTTTGCCGCGATGATGGCGGCGGCACCGACCATTTCCATTGCGCAGAATGCGCCGCGCGTGTTCAAGGTCGGCATGATCGGCGCGGGCGGACGCTGCACGGGCGCGATGGCACAGATCATTGAAGCGGCCAAGAACCTCGGCCATGAGGCCAAACTGGTGGCCGTGTGCGACTTCTTTGAAGACCGCGCCAAAGGCGCCGCGAAGAAGTTCGGCTGCGACGAGAAGAATGTCTTTTGGGATGCGAACAGCTACAAGAAGGTCGTGGCTTCGGACTGCGAGATCATCGTGACGGCCACGCCGCCGAATTTCCGCCCGATCCACGTCGAGGCGGCGATCAAGGCCGGCAAGCACGTCTTCGCCGAGAAGCCGGTGGCCGTCGACGGGCCGGGCCTGCGCCAGTTCCTGGCCGCAGCCAAGCTGGCTAAGGAAAAGAATCTCGCGCTGGTCGCCGGCTCACAGCGCCGCCACCAGAAGGGCTATCTGTTGCAGGCACTGGCGCTGCAGCAGGGCAAGGTCGGGCAGATCCTGGGCGGCGCGGTCTACTGGAACGGCACGGTACCGTGGGTGCGCGCGCGTAAAGAAGGCATGAAGAACGATGCCTATCTGTGCAGCAACTGGGTGAACTGGACGGAAATGTCCGGGGACCACATCGTCGAGCAGCACGTTCACAACTTGGATGTCGCAAACTGGTTCATCGGGCGTTACCCGCGTACGGCCGGCGCCTTCGGCGGGCGCGCGCGCCGCGTCTCCGGCAACCAGTATGACTTCTTCAGCGTTGACTTTGATTACGGCGACGGTGTGCACATCCACAGCCAGTGCCGTCAGATCGGCGGAACCAGCGGCTTCGTGGGCGAGCGTTTCCGTACCGAGCAGTTCGAGATCTCGGGCGGCGGCAAGATCCAGAAGATCGGCGGCGAGGCGTTGAAGCTCGAGGGCGACACCTACACGCTTAACGGCAACACCTATGCGATCAAAGAGGGTAACCCGTACGTCATCGAGCATGAGAACCTGCTGCTCAGCATCCTCGGCAAGATCCCGATGATGAACGAGGGCGAAAACATCGCGATGGGCACGGCCTGCGCGATTATCGGGCGTATCTCGGCCTACACCGGCCAGACGATCCGTCTGTCGGATGTCCTCGAGAACCAGAACTCCCCCTACTACAACCTCGCCTGCAAGCCGACCTGGCAGGAGTTCGAGGCGGGCGATGTGCCGATGCCGGAGTACGGTGACGATCAGGCGCCGTTGCCGGGCAAGCCCTGGGGTAAATAACTGCGCTTCCCGCTCCGGAAGATCATGCCGCTCCGGAAGATCATGTAACCACAGAGGGCACAGAGCCTGCAGTTTGTGACAGAAGAGCCTTTCCCCCAACAGGAGGCAGAAGCTTTGCGCAACACTTTCTGCGGCTTTGTGTTCCGTGTATTCTTTGTTTAATCTTGGAATCCGGTAGTGCCGGCAAGATCGGCAGGGACGGACAATGGAGGAAGAAAAAAGGAGAGAACGCCGAACTCTCAACTCCGAACGTGTAACTCCCAGCTCTCAGCCAGAAACCTGAAACGGTAGCGCCTGATCAAGAGCTACCGCGGTTCGATGTGAACGGTGGTGATCGTGTCTTCGCCGAACCGTTCCCGTAACTTTTGCTCCAAATCCGAGACAACGGCATGCGCGTCGGCCACGCGCATGTCGGGGTCCATGCGGACGTGCAGGTCGATGACCACTGTCTGGCCGACGGTGCGGGTGCGCAGGTTGTGCGGATAGGAGATGTCGGGGAAACTCAGGGAGATCGACTCGATCTCCCTGTGGATCTCCTCAGGCAAAGCGCGATCAACCAAGATGCCGAGCTGATCCTTCAGGATGCCGAACGCGACTTTCAGCATCAGGAGACTGACCAAGGACGCCGCGATCGGATCCATGACAGCCCAGCGACCGCCCAAGAAAATGGCCGCGCCAATGCCGGCCGCAGCGCCTGCTGACGATAAGGCATCCGCACGGTGATCCCACGCATTGGCGATGACACTGTCATTGGCCGTCGCCCGACCGACTTTGATCGTTTTCCGATAGAGCCACTCTTTGGACACGACTGAGCAGGCCGCCGCCCAGAAGGCGATGACGGAGGGCGGTTTGAGCGGCTCTCCTCCGATGGCATCGACAACCGTGTGCAGGGCATCTGACCCGAGCTTCAAGCCAACCACCATCAGTCCGGCCCCCACAACAGTGGCGGCCAGGGTCTCGTATTTGCCATGCCCGTAGGCATGATCCTTGTCCCTAGGCCTGTTGGAGAGGTGGATGCCAACCAGCACGGCGATGTCGGTGGCAAAATCGGAAAAGGTGTGAACCGCATCGGCAATCATCGCTTGGCTGTTGCCTAGGAATCCGGCCAAAAATTTGGCGGCCATCAGCGCGATGTTGACGACAATGCCGATCCACGTAATGCGACTCGCTTGGCGCATCCGCTCGTTCATGTCCATCAGGATGTCTCTATCCTTCATCGGACACTCCTGACCACGCCATACCCGCGCCGAGGCAACACCTCTGTCCGTCCAAAGCAGGCCGCCTGCCGCTCTTGCAACCCGCGTGCGCTTTTGGCGACCGTCAGGCAAATGCCACCCGGTTTGAGTGTATCATAGGCGGTCTGGATAAACAGCTCAGCGATGCGGAAGTCGGAGTAATAGGGCGGATTGCCCGCAAAAAGATCGAACTGCGCGTCCGATTGCGGCAGACCACAGTCCGAGAGTATCAGTGTGGAACGGTCAAGCAGACCGAGACTTTCGAGATTACGGCGGGTCGCCGCCATGGCGCGCGCATGCGCATCGACGAACGTGACCCGCACGTCCGGATGGCTACGCGCCAGCAGGATACCGACCAACCCGCAGCCGCACCCCATGTCCAGGACATGCTGACCGGGCGCAAGATCGCGAGCCGCAACTTCCGCCAAGGCCAGTCCGCCGGTATCCGGACGGCGGTGGCAGAAGACACCCGGCAGCGAAATGAGCGAGCAAGGCTCTAGGCCGGGCAACGAGGCCGGAAAGGTGGCGCTGAAATCCCGCAGGCGCGCCGCATCGCCCCTCTTCTTGACGACACAGCAGCAGACGCCCTTTTTGTCGAAAAGGACATGCAGCTTACCAAAGAGGGCGCGCACTTGTTTGAAGAGTGCGGCGCTGTCAGTTTCGCAGGCCAACAGACAGATGCCGCCTTCAACGAGGCGCGTATGGATCTCTTCGAGCTGGTCCAACACCAGCTCGCCGGTCATCGTGCCGGGCGTGGCCATAAAGAGCGCGGCGGCCAAAGGGCCCTCCGGCAAGGAGGTGGTACAATGCACCGCGATCTCCGTCCGGCCAGCCGGCGCATCAGCCGGCCAGCCATCCGGAGTATCGCCACACAGACTAACCCCGGGGGCGACCACGAGACGCGACGATGCGCCGTTGGCCGCGAGCGTGCGCTGGATGGCGCACGCGTGGTGCAGATCGAGCGCATGGCAGGCCAGCGCGCGCGTCGGGAAGCGCGCCGCAGTCGCGAGAGCGATGCCCCCACTCCGGTTACCTGCGATGAGCAGCGCACCCTCCGGCGCGGCGTCGAGTTGCGGCAGGTTGGCGAGCAGCAGACGTTCGGCGGCATGTAATCCCGATCGCGAGATCACAACGAGGGTCCCGTCGAGAAAGGTTTCAGTGACGGCGCGGCTTTTCGGCCGATCGGTGATGCGGATGGTGTGCATAAACAGGTGTCATCAATGCGGAATGAAGGCGCCGAAATCCAATACCGGCAGATCCACGGCGCCCAGCCGGCGAGCGTTGGCGCACAGGTCTTGGTCGTTACTGACCAAGAGAACCGGAGTGTCCGGTGAGGCAGAAGTGAAAAAGCGGATGTTGTCGAGTAGCACGCCATCGGCGCGGTGCTCGCCTTGTCCGCCGGAGTAGATCACGCGCACATTGGGCGCGGCCTGCGTGTCCTGACGGGTGGGACCGTCGAAGACGACCCACGCACGCAGCGCGGGATTTGGCGCGGCAAGCCGCACCACATCGCGGGTCAGCCTCTGCCGTTTTTCGGCTTCGGTGAGCGAAGATCCGCGCGCGGGATTGTAGCGGGAAGGCAGGCCAAAAAGCACATTGTGGCCGTCGAGCAACAGGATGGCCGGGATCTTCCCGGCGAGTGCGTGCGCCAGCAAGGCGGACGCGTGCGGCAGGTTTTCCGTCTGCGGCGGCGGTGCGCCGAGCGCTTCGAGTGCAGCCACACGCCGTTGGAAAGCCGCTTGCAGACGGGCCACGGCCTGCGCGTCTAAGACATGCAGCGAGCCCAGAAATTCGGGCAGCTCACGCAGACGCGGCAGATCATTATCGCACACGGTTTGGAACTGCGCGGCCAACGCGGTTTCGAGCGGAGAAGCGGGCGCGTCGGGATCGAGCAGGCGCTGGAGTCTGAGGCTTTCTGCGGCGAGTGCGCCTTCAACGGCGTTCAGATCGGCGACCGGCCGCAGCGCGTTGCGGAGCGCGGCGCGCACCTTGGCGTGCATGTGCTCGACCTTTTCGCGCCGTTCGGTCAAAGTGGCGCGGTTGCCGCTGTGGCGATCGATTTCGCTCTGCTTGCGCAGGGCGGCCTCGGCCTGTTCGAGCAGGTCCGCGTGCGGATCGGGACGCCGCGCTTCGCGCTCGACCTCGCGTGCCTGAGCGAGCCAACCGTGGAACTCCCGCGCAAGCGCCAGTTCGACGGCTGCGGTGACACGCTCCTCGCGATGCGTGCGCTCGCGCGTCAACTCAACGGTGGCGGCCTCCAGCTCGCGCGCCGTTTGACGCAATTCCTTTTCAAGCTCCTGAACACGCTGCCGGGCGGCGTCGCGCTGCTCGCTGGCCAAGGCCACTTGGCGCTGAAGTCCGGCGAGCCGGTCATCAACCCCTTTCAAACGGCGGTTTTCCGATTGAAGCTCGCGCAGGCGTTGCTCCAGCCGCTCCTTCTGGGCGAGCCACGCTTCCGGTGTAGGAGCGGTTCCGGCGTCGGACGGCGCACGCCCCAAAAGGCCGTGAAGATCGGCAAAGAGATCCCGCAGGTGCGCAACCGCCTCGGAGGGATCGAGAGACAGGAACGGGGTGGTCTGTTGCAGCCAGCCTTCGGTGCACTCCCTGACCTCAACGCGCTCGTCAAGCAGCAGCGCGACCAACAGGACCGGCGCACCGAGCAGCGCGGCGAGAGCGTGGCGGGCTTCCGAAAGCGCTTCAACCGCCATCAGGCCGGTGAGAGTATGCGCGCGCGAACGCCGGGCGATGACGCGTCGCAGCGTCGGCGAAATCTCACCTGCGCCGCAGACGATCTGCTGCAGACGGGTGCGCAAAACCGGGATGTTGCCCACGCGAAAACCGCCCTTTTGAAAGGCGGGCTCGGTGGCGACAAGCGCAGCAAAATCGACGTCCGGCACCAAGGCGATCAACCGGACGAGCTCTTTTTCGCATGCGGGAGGAAGAGGTGTGGAACAGAGAGCCATATCTGTTATCCATCATCTTATGCCAGACTCCGCTCGTGTTCAATCCGAATAAAGTTTCAGTCTGCATCCGCATATCGGTGAAGATCGAGCCACAAGAAACGGGGGCGGTAGATCTCGGTGGTTGTGGGCAAATTTCCGTGCTGGTTGACGTGGTAACTGATCAGCAGACGTCCGGGCGGAGAGAGGTGCGGATGCGCTTTGGCATTGTACGTGTACGTGGTGCCGCCGTTGATGGGGTTATAGGTGTCCGGCTCTGGCGCGCGGTAAACCAGCACGCCGTCACCGAAGGGACCTGTCGGGGTCTCGCCCACTGCGATCATCATGTCGCGCGTCTGCACATCACGGCAGTACACCATCAGAAACTTGCCGCGATACAGGCCTTCACTGATCGGTGTGACGCTAAACTCCGTGGAAACGTGACGCTGGAGCGCAGCGGCCTCGTGTGCGTCGGCCGCGATGTTCGGGCGCCATGCGTGGCCGTCCCAGAAACGCCATAGTGCGGGATCGGCGTAATCTTCACGCCGTACGCGTGCCACCACCGCATCCTTTCGCGAGCCCCGCTTTTTGTTGTCCTTGTATCCGTAGGCGTAGACGTATCCATCCGGTTGAGGCGCACCGGACGACTCCGAAAGATCCATCAGGGCAACACCGAACATGATGTCGATGTTGTCGTCCCTATAGAGCAGCGGGATGTCTGGACGGACGTGTACACGCTTGAAATCAGGCCGGCCATTGGACAAAGGCAAGGTGATAAGATCGAGCCGCACCGGCTTCCAGCCCTTTTCGGCAAAAGCGGTGATGAAGACCTGGCCGCCGATCGCGATGCCGTCATTCAGCCAAGTGTGTGTGCCGGTGAACAGGTGACCGAGTCCACCATCATCCTGATAGCCGAAATGAAACGACAGCGCCTCGGTACACGGCGCAGTGCCGTCGAGGATCGCAGCAGAATGTGAGGGCATGCCGCGTCCCGTAATGACATGCGTTCTGGGATCTGCATCGCCAATGCGCGTGTCGCTGAACACAAAAAGAGTGCGCGGCGCCGAGCGCGGGCCAATGGCCGCGTCAAAGCCGTTCAGAGGAATTGAATAAATGCCATCCGCGCCGAGCCACCCGTTGGTACGCTCGAACATGGCTGTCCATTCCGGCGCACGTGTGACGGCCAAGGGACGATCACGACCGGCAAGGAGACCGGTGGCGGTGAGGATGATGAAAAATTTAAGCCAGATCAGTAGTGTCCCAAAGATTTCACAGCAATTCCCCTTGAATCAGGTGGTTGT
>DAOTKE010000119.1:0-10201 GCA_035449085.1 Kiritimatiellia bacterium
CATGAATACTCATCGCACACCTACTTTTTTGTTATCTTCTTCAGAACCAACGACCTTAAACAAGCATCGTTTCAAAGTATAAGCATTCTAAGTTGACTGACAAGACAAAACGGGCCATGGCAATACCCGTTTTTTTACGACAGGTCTTTGACGGTCCCTGCGCGATCCGCTACACTCTGAACCATGTTTCCCCATGACGGTCAAAGTGGAGCGTGGTGCCTGGCACTCAAACAGGTCAGGGCCATCGCACGGGCCACGCTGGTCGAGGCGATTCAGCAGCCGGTCGCCTTTCTGATCATGCTCTCGGCGGTGATGACGACCCTCCTGGTGCCGGTCTTCCAATTTCACCGGTTTGGCGAGGACGGACGTCTCGCGCGCGACAGCGGTTTGTCCTGCATGCTGGTGTACGGTCTGGTGCTTGCCGCCGGCACGGCGGGCCGCACGGTATCCGGCGAGATCGCGCGCGGCACTGCCGCCGCCGCGTTAGGTAAGCCAGTGCAGCGTGTGACCTTTCTGCTGGCGAAAGCGCTGGGGGTGCTCGCGGTGACCGTCCTGTTCGCGATTGGCGTGCTCTCCGCAACGCTGCTGGCGGAAAGAGGTTCGGCCCACTTCATCGCACACGGGGAGTCTGCGGGCTACGTGACCGATGTCATCACGCTGGCGTTGGCGGTGGCGGGTGTGGCCGTGGCCTTGATCATCGCGGCGGCGCGCCACTATTTCGGCCGGCGGCGGTTCGGTGTCTCGGCCTTTGTCGGCGTGGCGCTTTCGCAGGTGCTGGTGGTGCTGGGGACCGGCTTCTACAATCGCTTGGGGCAATTTTATCCGTTGCACGGCGAAGCCGCCTGCACGGGCTGTGGCACGGATCACGCCCATGCGGCAAGCTGGGTGCTCTATCACCCGGAACTGAATCTGCGCGTGGTTCCCGCTGCGCTGTTGGTGCTGTTCGCGCTGGCGGTTTTCGCGGCGCTGGCGACCGCGCTGGCCACGCGTCTGCCGACCGGCTCGACGCTTGCGGTCTGCGCTGGCGTGCTGCTGTTGGGCCTGGCCGGCGACACGTTGCTGACCGGCGCACCGTTGTGGTCGGGGCGGGGCCTGGCGGCGGGCCTGCTGCCGGATCTTCAGAATTTCTGGCTGTGTGACGCGCTTGCGCACGGCGGTCGTGTGGCCTGGCGTTATGTGGGCGAAGCCGCGCTCTACGCGTTGACGTGCTGCACGTTCTTTCTGGGCGCCGGCTGTCTGGCGTTCCGGGAACGGGATCTGGGATGACGCGCGCGGTGACGCGCAGGAGGGATTGGGACGTGCCTGAAAACAAACAACCGGTGATCGAGACGCGCGGGCTGCGCAAAGTGTTCCGCGATTTCTGGCGTCGCCCGACTGTGGAGGCCGTCAAAGGTTTGGACCTCACGGTCAACGATGGCGAGATTTTCGGTCTGTTGGGGCCGAACGGGTCCGGCAAGAGCACCACGATCAAGATGCTGCTCGGCCTGTTGCGCCCCACGGCCGGCGTGATCCGCGTGCTGGGCGCGGCGCCCGACGACACGCGCGCCAAGGCGCGTATCGGTTACCTGCCCGAGGTCTCGCACCTGCATCCCTTTCTGACACCGCGCGAGACGCTGATGTACTATGCCAGCCTTTTCGGCCTGCCGCGCGCGCAGGCTACGCAACGCACGCGTGAGTTGCTGGCCATGGTGGATCTCGAGCATGCCGCCGACCGTGTGGTGAGCGGCTTTTCAAAGGGCATGGCGCGCCGCGTGGGCTTGGCCCAGGCACTGGTCAACGCGCCCGCACTGCTGATCCTCGACGAACCGACTTCGGGGCTCGATCCGATCGGCTGCCGCGAAGTGAAGGATCTGGTCTGCGCGCTGGCCAAAAACGGGGTGACGGTGCTGATGACCTCGCACCTGCTGGCCGATGTCGAAGATGTTTGCGACCGCGTGGCGATACTCGATCATGGCGTGTTGCGCGCCGAGGGGAAGATCGCCGAGTTGCTGCGCCAGCCGGATGCCGTGCGTTTTGAGGTGGAGGGCCTGGACGAGTCGGACGCGGCTGCGGTGCGTGCCGAACTGGAGACGCGCACGGGACGGCGCGTGCGTCAGGAGTATCCGTCGATGAGCCTGGAAAGCTACTTCCTGCAAGTGGTCGCACGGGACGGACGGCAGCGCTCATTTGCCATGGCACCATTCCTCCACTCGCCTTCCGCCTCCCCTCATTCTCAGCCCTCCGCCCCAATTTCTAACTCCTAACTCTTCACTCCTCACTCCTCACTTCTCCTTACCATGGCAACTGGCACACAGAACGGGATCGGGATCGCGGCGTCCGCGCGGCGCATTGTTGGCGTGGCCGTTCTCGCTGTGCGGGCCGCGCTGCGGACAAAGACGGTCGCGGCGTTGCTCGCGCTGCTGGCGGTCTGTGTGCTGGCGCTGCCCGGCGTCGTGAAGGGTGACGGTACGCCCGAGGGAGAGCTGCACATTCTGCTCACCTACACACTGGGGTTTGCCTTCGGCATCCTCTGTCTGGCGACGCTTTGGGCGGCCTGCACCCTGTTTGCGGCGGAGATCGACAACGCCCGCATCCATCTTTCAGCCGTCAAGCCGGTGCGCGCGATCGAATTCTGGATCGGCAAGTGGCTGGCCCTGCTGGCGTTGAATGCGGGGGTGCTGCTGGCTGTCTATGCGGGGGTCTACGCGCAAGTGTGCTGGCGGATACACCGCGATGGCTGGGAGGCGATCGAACAGCCGGCCAGCCGTCATGTGGCGCGTCCGCTGTTGCCGACCCCGCGCGAGGAGGCGCGTGCCACGCTGGCGGCGTTACGGGCGCGCGGCGAGGTGCCGCAGGGTTACAGCGAGCGCACCATTCTGCGCGTGCTGGAGGAGAAGGCGAACGAGAAATACAACGAGATCCCACCGGGAGGTCAGCAGTCGTGGCGTTTTAGCCTGCCCCGGCCGCTGCGTGCCGGTGAAGCGATCACCGCGCGCCTGCGTTTCGAGACGGAGTACCACACGCGGACGCAAGTCAGCGGGATCTGCCGGCTGGGGTGTGTCGAGACGGCACGGGCCGTTGAGGTGCCGCTGGATGATTTCACGATGAAGGAGATCGAGTTCGATGTGGACGCGCGCGCCTTCGGTCAAATCCCGGCCGACGGACTGCGCACGTTTGAACTGAGTTTCATGCACACCGGAGACGCCCGGCACGCGGCGGGCCTATTGCTTCGTTTCCGTAAAGACGTGGCGCTTCTGATACCGGGGGGCAGTTTCTGGATGAACCTGTTGCGCGCGGCGTTCGTACACTGGAGTGTGCTGGCGCTGCTGGCGGCCTTCGGTTTGACGTTGAGTGTCTGTTTCTCGCTGCCGGTGGCCGCTTTTGTGGCGACGGTCCTGTTGGTGCTCACGATGGTGAGTAACTCGGTGGTGCAGGTGGTGTCGGAAGAGGACGCCCAAAAATGGAGCAACCGCGCGGGTATGCTGGTGTCGCGTGCGGTGCATGGCGTCACGCGCCGTGCCCTGCAGGCCGAACCGCTGACGGCTTTGACACATGGAGAACGGCTCGATGCCGACCTGCTGTGCACGTCGCTGGGCTGGAATGTTTTACTGGTTCCGCTGCTGTTGGCGGCGGCGGGTTGCGTAGTATTGCGGCGGCGCGAACTGGCGGACACGGAGTGACAAGCACGCGGTGCGGGAGGACACATGAACACGACCACACGCAGACGCTTTCTCGGAACGCTCCTGGCGGGCGGTGCGATGGCGGGCGGCTGCCGCAGCCCTGCGGCATGCGATGGCATCGCACGGCGGCGGTCTGCCGGAAGCCGACTGAACGTCGCGGTGATCGGTGCGGCGGGACGTGGCGAGGCGTGCTGGCGCGCGGTCTGTGCGTCGGGCGACCGGCTGGCGGCGCTGTGTGACGTGGACGAGCGCGCGCTGCTCGCGGCGCGCGACGCGGTTGCCGACGCGCAACCGGGCCTGAAGCTATACAAGGATTTTCGCGTGCTGTTCGAGGTGGAGCGCGAGATCGACGCGGTGTTGATCGCCACGCCGGATCACGGGCACGCCGTGCAGGCGGCCTGGGCGATGGCACGGGGTTGCCATGTGTTCATCGAACCGCCGCTGGTGCACACGCTCTCCGAAATGGAGGCGCTCACGCGGAAAGCGCGTCGGCACAGGGTGGCACTCTGGATGGGCGACGAGCCCGCGACGCGGCCGGCGTTCCGACGCGCAGTCACGTTGCTGCGCGCCGGCATCATCGGTACGGTCACCGAGATCCACGCCTGGACCGCGCGGCCGGTTTGGCCGCAGGGCGGTCATCGGCCGGAAGGCAGTGACCCGGTGCCGCCCGAATTGGATTGGGAGTTGTGGCTGTGCGGGGCACCGCCGCGACCGTTCAAGCAACGCATCTACCACCGTTACAACTGGCGCGGCTGGTGCGATTTCGGGGGAGGTGCCCTGGGCGATATCGGCTGCCAGCTTCTGGGCTTGCCTTTCCGTGCGCTGGGGTTGGATGCGCCGCGTGCGGTGTCGGCAGCGGAGAGCGACGAGGCGACGTCCGAGATGTATCCGCGCGCCAGCCGCGTCGAAGCGTTTTTCGACGCGCCAGCCCGCCGGCAACCGCCGGTCACGCTCACATGGCATGATGGCGGCCGGCAGCCGTCGGCCATCCGTTTGCCGGAGGTGATACGGTCACTCGGGGCCTTGCCTGCAAGCGGATGCCTGCTGGCGGGCGAGGGCGGGGTCTGGCTGATGGCCGACGAGACAGGCGAACGGCATCGCGTGGCTTTGACGGGCGAGACGCGGCTGGCAGACGCCGAGAAGCATGAAGCCTGCACGCTGGCGCCGTTGCCTCCGAAAGGCGCGGACACGCACACCCGTTTTCTCGACGCGCTGCGCGCCGGTAAGCCGGAACCGGCCGATGCCTCCCATGTGCGAGCGCTGATGGAGACCGTCCTGACGGGCTGCGTCGCGCAACGCGTACCCGGACGCCTGGCGTGGAACAGCCGCAAGGGGCGGTTTGCCGGTAACGACGATGCCAACCGTCTGGTCGCGTCCGCTTGTGCTGGAGGCGACGCATTGCTACACTGCCGGTGAACGATCCTGACGGACGCTCGCATGGCTGGAGGAGTGGGGTATGCGTAACACAGCGATGGTGATCTTGGCCCTCACGGCCGGTGCGCGATGTGGGTGGGCGGGGCAGACGGACGCGGCGGCGCATGCGTGGGCGGGATCTTCCGCCCGCTTTATCCTGCAACTGGGCGTGTTGGTGCTTGTCGCCAAGATGGGCGGCCGCCTTTTTCACCGCTGGCAACTCTCGCGGATACTGGGCGAAGTTGCCGCAGGCTTGCTGGTCGGCCCTTTTCTGCTGGGCGGCCTCTCGCTGCCGGTCTTCCCCGATGGATTGATGAAGGACGCCGCCACGCTGTTCCGTGCGCAGGATCCGATGTGCGGCGTGATCACCATCGCACTGGTCGTTTTCTTCTTTCTGGCGGGACTCAACACCGATGTGCGCCAGTTTCGCTGTTCCACGACCGGCGGCATTGCGGCGGGACTCGGCGGCTTTGCCCTGTGTTTTGCCGCGACGCTCGTGGTTCTGGTCGCTGCGGTTCCGGCCCTCTCCGGCGGCGCGGCCTGGGACTGGATCACGCCGCAGGCTTTGCTCGTCTGCACCGCCGTCTCGGTCTCGTCGGTCGGTATGCTCGCGCGCATGCTCTCGGCGCGGCAGCGGCTTGAGTCGCCGGCGGGCCATGTGGCCCTGACTGCGGCGCTGACCGACAACGTTGCGGGTCTCTTTTTCTTTACGGTGTTTTCCGGTGCCTTGACTGCGGTGGCGCGCGGTGCGGAGCCGGGACTGCACCTGATTGCCTCGATGATCGTGCGCACACTGCTGGGCGTGGCACTGGTGGCGCTCTGCGGGGCTCCCGTGGCGCGCTTTGTCAACGGTCTGGCGCTGCGCGAGCGTACCTACACCAGCGCCTTCGCCGTGTCGGCAGCCTGTTTGCTGATCGCGGGCGGGGTGATGGGCGCGATGGGGCTCTCGGTGATGTCTGGCGCGTATGTCATGGGGCTTGTTTTCTCAACGACAGACCTGCGCCACGAAATCCGCGAGCGTCTTGATTTTGTCAGTCTCGTGCTGGTGCCGGTCTGTTTTGCGGCGCTGGGCATGCAGCTTGATCTGGGACTGCTGGGCGAGCCCGCGCTGTTGGCTGGTGCCGCCGTGTTTGTTGTGGCCGCCGTCGCGGCGAAAGCGGTCGGGGCTGCCGTTCCCGCGCGATGGGCCGAGCTCGACGGTCGCGGTTGCCTGCGGGTGGGCGCGGGCGTGATGCCGCGGAGCGAATTGACCTTGGCGTTGCTGGCCGCCATTGCGGGCATGACCGTGCTGCCGCCGGGCGTGCTGTTCGTTTCAATCCTGCTGGTGGTCGTGACCAATCTCTGTGTGCCGGGGGTCGTGCGCCGGCTTTTCGAGACTGGCGGCAACGGCACGCGCAAGCCCTTCGTGGTGCCTGCACCGGTCAGGATCGCCTTCCAGTTCCCGTCGCATCAGGCCGCGCTGCTGATGGTTAACCGCGCTGTCGAGATTTTCGAGGACGACGGGTTCTACGCGCATCGCCTCAACCGTTACCAGGTGCTCTACCGCATCAGTCGCGAATCGCAAGTCATCCATCTCAGCGGCCAAGAGGGCGAGGTTGTCTTCGAGTGTTCAGAACGCGAGCGCCCGCTGGTCAACGCCGTCATGCTGGAGTTGTCGTCCGGTGTTGAACAGAGCTTGCGCGAACTCCAGAAGCCGCTGAATGACGTGTTGCTGCGCAGGAACTTGCAGAGCGGATCGCCAGCGTCCGGAGTGGCCACCAGCATGCTGAAAAACCGCTTCGCCGTTGAAACGCTCAAACCCCGGTTGTTGGCGACCACCAAGCAGGGCGCGATTTCGGAGCTGGTTTCGCTGTTGTATGAGTGCGGTCTGGTGATGGATCGCGAACGCGCCGTCCAGGCGGTGTTCGAACGCGAGCAAGGGCTTTCCACCGGCCTCGAGCACGGCCTGGCAATCCCGCATGCCCGCACGGACGCCGTCACGCGCCTGGTCTGCGCGGTAGGCCTCAAGCGGGAAGGCATTGACTTCGATGCGGCCGACGGCAGGCCGACCCGTATCGTGGTGCTGGTGCTGGCGCCGGACCACGCCGCCACGCCGCAGCTTCAGCTCATCGCGCAGGTCTGCCGGCAGTTGGACGAGAAGGGGCGCGCGTCGCTCTTGGCGTGCGAGACGCCCGAAGACATGTTCGCGGTCTTGACCGGTGGCGCACCGGGCCTGCCCGGTACGAACGCGGCGACGCCGCTGGCGACTGCCTTGTCGTGGCAGAGCGTGTCGCTGGATTTCGCTCCCGCCGATCAGGCGCAGGCACTGTCGCTGTTGCTGGCCCTCTGCGCGCGCAGCGGCGCTGTCAGCGCGATGGAGGATCTGCATGCTGAGCTGCAGGCGCGTGCGCCGCTGGCACCGGAACGCATGGGAGACGAAACCGTGCTTTTCGCGGTCGAGACGTCCGGCGTCGGTCGCGTGATCCTTGCACTTGGAGTCGGCAAGCAGGGCGTGACGTGCGCCTGTGGCGGTCGGTACCGTGTGTGCGTGCTGGCGCTCTATCCGCCTTCAGCCGTCATGGAATGGGCGCGAGTGAAGGCCGATCTTGCCCGCGCACTCGATGCGCAGGGGATCGCCAAACTGCTTGCCGCCAAGACCAGCCAAGAGGCTTTGAATACATTCTTTTCAGCATAACGCCTGAAAAGCGATGCAACCGAGACGAGACACATGAATCATATTCCGCGCAGGGTCTGGCTTGAGATCGACCTCCAAACGCTTGTCAGCAACTATCAGAAAATCACTGAAGCGGTCGCGCCGTGCACGGTGCTGGCTGTCCTTAAGGCTAACGCTTATGGACTGGGGGTGTTGCCCATTGCCGAGGCCCTGGCGCAGGCCGGCGCGACATGCTTCGGGGTGGCTGAACCGCACGAGGCCTTGCAGCTCCTGCCGCTCGGTAAACCCGTACAGATTCTCAGCAGCATTCTGCCGGAGGAGATCGAGCCGATGGTCGCGGCCGGCGTGACGCTGCCCCTCACCGACAGCGAGACGGCGGTGCGCATCAGCGCGGCGGCGGTGCGCTGCGGCGTGACCGCCACCGTGCATGTGAAGCTCGACACGGGCATGGGACGCCTCGGGATCCTTGCGCAGGAGGCGCTACCGGTAATCGAACGGGCCGCCGCCCTGCCCGGACTGCGGCTGGAAGGCATCTTCTCGCATTTTCCGTACGCCTACGAGACCGGCTCCGAATTGACCAACCGCCAAATGGATCTTTTCTGCGACATCTTGGAGCAGGCTGGCTCGCGCGGCATCCACTTCGCGAAACGGCACATCGCCAACAGCGACGCGATCAACAACTTCCCGCGCGCCTGCCGTGAGCCGTTCAACCAGGTGCGCACCGGCATCAACCTGCACGGCTCCTTCGACACAGCCGGACGCCGCGCGCTGCGTGTGACCCCGGTGCTCACGCTGAAAACCCGTCTGACGGCCATCCGGACGCTGCCTCCCGGCACAGGCATCGGTTATGGGCACACGTACCGGCTGCACCGCGCGACGCGCGTCGGCACGGTCTCGGCCGGCTACGCGGACGGCCTGCCGCTCGCGCTCTCCAACCGCGGTTACCTGCTGATCCGCGGCGTGCCCTGCCCGGTGCTGGGGCGGCTTTCGATGGACTACACGACCGTGTCGCTGGAGAGCGTGCCGGACGCGCAGGTTGGCGACGAGGTGGTTTGCCTCGGGGGTACGGGCATTCACGCGCTGACGGTCGAGGATTGGGCCGCGCTCAAAAACACCCACCCCTACGAGATCATCTGCTCGTTCGGCAACCGCGTCGAACGCCGGTATCTAGGCGACGGCGCCTAGATTGTTGCCGGTGGCGGGTTACAGGTTTGGGGATTGAGCGTTCCCTTCTCCTTCCCCCTTCCTCCTTATTTTCGGCCTTGCCGTCCGTGCCGGTCCATGCCACACTGAAGACACATGGTGCGTGTTTGTATAAGCGGGAGCAGACAGAAATGAAAGTACTGACCTACGTTGGCTGTTACACGGACGAAAAAAAAGAGGGCATCCACATTTTTGAAGCCGACACCGAGACCGGCGCATTCCGTCCCGTCGGCCTTGTCGGAGGCATTGAGAATGCCATCTACCTGTCGATCAACAAGGCCCGCACACGGCTGTACGCCGGCCTGGGTCTGCCGGAGTTCGGCGCGTCCAAAGTCAACGGTGCCGTGGCCGCTTATGCGATCCAGGGAGACACCCTTCTGCCGCTCAACCACAAGCCGATCGGCGTGACCCCGCCCTGCTATGTCGCGCTCTCCCCCGATGAGAAGGCGCTGGTTTTCGCCGAATACACCCATGCGGTCGCCGGCGTCTTCGAACTGACCGCGGACGGCCGGCTCGCCGACACGCCGCCGGTCACCGTGCAACACACCGGCAGCGGCCCGGATCCCAAACGCCAGGAAAAAGCGCACGCCCATTGCGCCGAAGTCTCGCCGGACGGACGCCACCTCTGCATCGTCGACCTCGGCATCGACCGCGTCAAGGTCTACGATTTCCCCGGCCGGACTGGCGGGCTGAAGGAAAAGACGGCGCTGACCATCGCCAGCGTCGGCGGCGCCGGACCGCGCCACATCCTCTTCCATCCGAACCGCAAGACCGCCTACCTGCTGCACGAACTCAACAACACGATCTCGTCGTTTCTCTATACCGGCGAGGCCTTCATCCACGTGCAGACGATCCCCATGCTGCCGGCAGATTTCACCGACTACAGCAAGGCCTCGGCGATCAAGCTCTCTGAGGATGGTCGCCGCCTCTTCGGGTCGAACCGGGGGCACGACAGCATCGCCGCCTATGACATCGACCCCGACACCGGCAAGATGTCGCTGCTGGCGATCTCCAAGCTGGTCGGCCAATCGCCGCGCGACTTCGAATTCATGCCGGGCGAAAAGTTCGTGCTGCTCGGTCACGAGCATTCAAACGAGCTGATGTCCTACGCATACGACAAGGCCACCGGGCGGCTCACCCCCGCCCACGGGCCGTTCGCGCTTTACCGCCCGGTCTATGTCAAGTTCGGCGCGCCGCGCTAGCCATTTCTTGTCCCCCGAGGCTCTTGCAAAACCCCCCGGACGCTGCGCCTGACGGCTTGCGTCCGGGGGGT
>DAOTKE010000120.1:0-10066 GCA_035449085.1 Kiritimatiellia bacterium
GAAAACGTTTATCAAGTAAGTTAAGGAAAGGTATCATATTATGTCTACTCGACACCCATGTACAAAGGTTGATAATTTCACCATCTTCCGTTTGATGAAGATTGGCGAAATAGCTGGCATAAGCGATGAAATCCATCTGGGTGGGAGGTGCTGAAGGATTTTGATAGACATAGTCTATGTCAAAGGCAAGCCATGAATAACCGTCATCCGTCGATCGCATCCATCTATTCGTGCAATGCTCTGCAAACGTGTCTCTATAAAGTCCGAAACGTTCCGACGAAAACGGTACGGCTATGATCTCGTCGCCGCGGACAAATATATGTCCAAACCAACTATCATCACGAACAGGAAGTGTATCGACAATATCCCATGTCGCGCCGCCATCCGACGATCTCCACAAAAAGGCGCTATTGAAGAACCCTGCGAAAAGCTCTGCACTGGTGCCTACGCTCCACGCTACGGACTCAGGACTGTACGTCTGATAAGCATCAGCGGCGTAAGCGATTGTGCCGGTTGTCCAAACCCACGGAGCCAAGGAGATCGCTAGTTCATGCCTCATTTGCTCTCCCGCAACAGTGCGGCACGCGATAACGGCGCCCCCGCCGTGCGCCGCATAAAGTGTAGCATCTGCGAGAGGGGCTTTATCGGACTCTTGCGACCAAACGAAATTTGCGGATGCCCAATTCGTAAACGTCAAACTGGGATCCGGCGTCAGCGTCGTCACCGCCATGTTGGTTGGCGTGAGCCACGCCCAGCGGAGCGATGTCTCGGATTGGTAGAGCCGCACGGTCGCATTGCTCTGCTGGACAAGCGTGTCATACTGCGCCCAGCCGTTGGTGCGCGAAAGGATGTCCGCGATGAGTGCCGCATTGGTCGCGCTAAACGCATTGAGTGCCGCAGCGTTAGTCATGTTGAGCGCGGCGATCATCTCCTGCGCGGCCTGCAGGGTCGCCGCATTGGTCGCGTTGATTGCGTCCAGCATAGCCTGAGTGAGTTCTAGTGCCGAGGTGTTCGTGACAACCATCGTATCTCCGGGGAGCGACCCCAGCCGTGCGGTCTGCGCGTTTACCGCGAGCGTGAGCGCGGCGACAAGTGCGGTGCCTGTCATGCGTATCTGTTTCATTCGTTATTCGCCTTTCAGGATTTCTAGGGTTCGGTTGAGCGTTGCAACCACGTGATCGAGCGTCGCCGCGCCGGGTGGCGGTAGGAGCGGCACCGCAGCAAACGCCTTGCCCAGCGCCCCTAACGAGGCCTCGGCAGGAATAAAGGCGGGGTCGAGCGTGCCATCCGCACGCGCCGCTACGATGCGGTTCGCGGCGGTTTCCCCGCCTGTCGCCGCCGCCTGCAGGACCGCGAGCCGCCTGTTAGCGGCGTCCCATACGAGATACCCCAGTAGCTCGGATGCGCCAGACTGCACCGCCAGCCGCCCCGTCGAAAGTAGTAGCGTATCTGCGCTTTGAGCCAACCCCACGCAGAGCGCGATCGAAGGCGGCGCCGCGACTAAGGACTGCCCTGACTGCGGTAGCCAGTAAGACGTGCCCGCCGTCAGCCCCCAGCCGGGGATCGCCACGGTGCCCCAGCGGACAATTCGCACCATCTCGCCCGCGTCGGCATAACGGTGCGCAATGCCTAAGAACCGCGCATGGTCGCCCGCCGTACAGGGATGCGCCAGCCCGCCGGACAACATGACCGGACACCCCGCCGCGATCTCGACCGCCGCCTCCACCTCGATCGGGCCGCCGGTGGCGGGGAAGCCGTCCGAGCCTTCGCCGGTCGAACAGGAGTCAAAGAGCGTGACACAACCCACGCCCAGCAGGTTGCCGTCAGCATCCTTGACGCGAACGACAAACTCTTGGCACTGATGCGCCGGATGCGCGTCAAACCACGCGGTGAGCGGGAGCGCACGGGTGTCAGTCTCGCATTGGCCGTTTGCAATAGGCCATTAAGCCAGCGCGGTGTCGTCGCACCAGGCAAAGTGTGCCATCCGCCAATCCCGCGCCGCCTTCGTCAATCACCGCGACGGTCTCGACACTTGCAAGGCCGAGCGCCCCATCTATGGCGAGCGACTTCTTTTTCTTGTCATACTTGACTTCGATCATGCGAACTTTCGTCCCGTGCGCTCACGCGCCGAGCCTCCCTGTTACTTGTTCTTCCGTGGATTTTTCTTCGCGTCGGCAGGCTCTTCCGTGATCGCGGGCGGTTCCTTGCCGCCGCTGGGCGGCGCGAACGTGCGGTCGCAGATATCCGCGAGCGCATCGCCGGAAACATCATCCACGCCCGGCACGCCAGCCGCACGCAGCTTAAGCCGCGCTTGCTCTTCCGTGAGGCCGTTGCGCAGCGTCACCGGCGCATCACCGTCGCCCTTGTCCGCCGCATCACCGCCAACGCGCTCAAGTGGGCTTCGAGCGCTTGGCGATCATAGACGCCGAGCGTCTCGACCGGCGGCACGGCGACCAGCTCGCCGGGGCGACGTGCGACGCCCAAGAGGAACGTCCGCACGCTGCCCGGTTTAAGTGTGTAGTAGACTGTCGCCATACGTCGCACCCCCTTACAGGCCCTTGTCCAGCGAGGGCGTGATGCCCGCGTGGATTTTGCCCGTGCCGGTGAACGTGCCGACCGTCGTGTAGCTCAGGCATACATAGCGCTTAAGACCGGTCGGTAGCGGCGTCGGCGGGACAATGAACCCGTCCGCGTTAATGGCCGCGAGTTCGACAGCCGGATGCGACACCAGCGTCGTCCACGTGCTGTTGTCGGCACTCGTCTGAAACGCGACCGCGAGACTCGTGCCGTCCGCCACCGCGCCGCCCTCGACCTTGACGAAGTAGTTGAGCTTGCGGCTCAGGTCGTCGCCGTTGTCCTTGAGGTCGACCGCGTTGCGGGTACCCGTCTCCAAATCAGCACCCTTAGAAAACATGAGAAGATCATCGAGAATCATGTCTTTTACTCCTTTCCGTTGCGTGTTGGTTGATTACGACACCGCCGGTACAACCGCCTCGTTGATTTCTAGGCAATCGATCTTGCGGATCGGGATCGAATCGAAGTGCAGCACCTGCTGCCCGCCCACGTCCTTGAACGAGAAGCTTGTCGCCAGCACCTGACGGCGCGTCTTGACCACGAGCCACTCGTAGACGCTCTCCGGCATGTAGAAGGCCGGCTTGAGACCATTCAGGCGGCAGCGGGTTTTCAGCTTGAGCATGTCCTCGCCGATGTCCTTGTCCAGACTCGCAAGGTTGTTGCTCTCGATGTTGCAAACACGTCCGCAGCAGCGGAAGTCCTTGACCGTGAGGCCGACGCGCCACTTGAAAAACTGCTCCTTAACCTTCAGACGGGAAACGCCGTCCGTGAGGGTGATGGTCGCGTCCTCGACCGGCCCGCGGTCAAGGCCGCCCTTGCTCCCGCGAGGGTAGGGCAGGTAGGCTCCACGGCGACCCCATCCAACCAAAAAGATCGACCGAAGCGCCGAATTGTTCGGCGTGCTCGATCGCGCAGACGACTGGATGCAGTAGTACGACGACTGCTGGCTGTCCGTCCCGCCATAGGCGTTGTAGACCGGTGCCAGGCCGTTGAATTTTTTAGCGTTGACTTTAATGTTGCCATAAAAGATCGCGTCGCAGACCTCCTGTCCCATTGCCTCAGCGTGGCTGAACGCCTCGTCCAGCATCTCCTCGGCGCCGTTCGGGCTGTCGGCGATCAGATCCGCGTCGACCTGGATCAGCGACTTGAGCGTCCCGATCGAATTGCTGACCTGTTTCTTGCTGCCCTTGCTGGGCTGCGTCCCTTCGTAATACGCCGTCCACGTCGCATCGGGAAGCCCCGTGCGGATCGTGGTCCGGTCGTTCTCCGTACCGTTGGCTTCAATCACCACGGCATCGCTGAGCAGGTCTTGGTTCGCCTCGCAAACCAGCTCAACGATCTCCCTGTCAAAACTCCCGTCCGCCTTGAGGCCGTTGTACAGGTCCCGCAGGGTCGGGTTGCGCGTAGAACTAAGCAGCATATGTCCACCTCCTTGTTACCCCCCGCGAACCTTACGCGGGGAAATTGTTACTTCTTCTTGCCGACCGCGTCGCGGTACATGCGGTCTGCCAGCGAGCGCTCCGTGGGTTCGCCAGCGGCACCGCCGATATTCGCCTTGTCCGGCGCAAGCCCGCGCCCGATCACGGCGAGAGCCTCAATGATGTCGGGGTCGCTCCCGAACGCCTCGACCGAAGCCAAACGCGCAAACAACGCCTTGCCGAAAACCTTCTCTCCGCCACGCCGCCCCTCGGCGGCAAAGCGTTTGAGATCGTTGCCGAAACGCTTCCGGCACTCTTCATGCATCGACCGGAGTACCGCACGGTCGGCTTCCTGCGCGGCCTGATATTGCGCGGTCACATGCTTGGCGTAGGCCGCCACGATCTCATTCGCCGCCGCGTCGCTCACCTTGTGCTTGATGAAGAGCGGCACAACCGCCTTGACTGCGCCGTCGTCCCATGCCGGAGCCGCCGCGCCGTCATCACCGCCGCCCAGATCGATCTTCTTGATCTTGGCGACAAACGCCTCGACCTCCTCCGGCTTCACCTCCGGTGCGCCACCGTCAGCGTCACCCGCACCTTCCTTGCCGTCATTGCCACCGCCGCCCAAGATCGAGCCGCCTGTTCCACTCTCGCCGGCACCGCCAGCGCCGCCGTCAGTGCCGTCGCCCTCGGCGCCGGCACCACCTAAGATCGAGCCGCCGCCGTCCTTGTTGTCCACAGTGGCGCCGCCGTCAGTTCCGCCGCCAGTCGTGCCCGCTCCACCGCCGCCTTCTCCGGCCTTGTCCATCAGCACATAGCCCATGAGCCTTTTCATTGCCTATCCCTTCCTTCCTCGATTTTCACGCGCGCCGCCTCCAGCTCCTCGTTCCACCGCGCCACACGCTCGTTATTCTCCTGCTGCGCCAAGCCGACTAAGCCCGCCGCCACACGATTGCAAAACCCAAGCACATCCGCCCCCTCGTCGCGCCGACCGGACGCGTACGCCAGCCGCACCGCGTCGCCGTCCGCGCATCCCAGACGCGACCAAACACCGCTCTTGGCGAGCAGCGATATCAACACGCGCCGACCCGCCGCCGTGCCGAGCACCTCCCGCACGTCCGCCTCAAGCTGCTTGTTCCGCTCTTTCGCCTGTCTTTCAAAAATCTCCTGCATCACAGCATCCCTCCGCTTGTCTGCCCCGTCGCGCCCAGTAGCGTTTCAAGCGCACTCGCACCGCCCGCTGGTGTCTCGCTCAATGTCTTTGCCGCGTCCGCATAGCCCGGCACCTGCCGCCCCGCCTCAGCCGCTGCCGCCGCTTCCATCTGCTCGCGCTGCGCCTGCGCACGTTCCTCGCGGATGCGCTGTACGTCCCTATCGCTGCGGATACAACCACCGGGCACGGCGAGCGCATGCGCCGCCTCATCCAGCATCTGATCGGCGTCGATTTTGTCCGCGCTGGCAGTCGAAAGCTGCAGGATGCCGCCCGCGAACTGCGAGAACCGCATGATGCCGCCCAGCCTCGCTTCTTCCTGCTGGCGTAGGTGCAACGTGCTCACATACTCGGCCTGAAACTCCTCGCCCTGCATCCCCTCCGGCGGCTCCGGCACCAACCCGTGCTCCGTCATGATTGCGAACACCGTATCGATCAACGGATCGAAAAGGCCGTGATTTAGATTGGTGAGCACCGGCCCCAGCAGTGAAATCTTCTCCCCCGACATCTCCTCGACCTGACGCGCCGTCATCTGCACGCCCGAATGGTTGGCCACATTCAAAATGGCATTGAAGAGATCGGCGTAAAACACGCGCCTGAGCCGCGCCTCGACCTGCGCGATCTTGGCCTCGACCGCCTGCACGTCCGGCGGCGATGGCACCAACGGCTGGATCACCGGCGCGTGGCCTCCCATGGTCTCAGCGTAGTAGGTAATCCCTCCGGGATACGTGTTGATCGCACGGCCCTCCATTGAGGACGGCGCGGCAAGCGGCGGGTCGACCCGCTGCGCAATCGCTTTGAGCGAGTCGAGTTCCAGCCTGTATAGCTCGCGCACCTCTGGCAGCCCAATCCGTCCGGGGCCTGTCCCGTAGACCCCCTCTAGGACGTCCCAGCGTGGGCATAAGATCGGGTTGTAGTTAAACCCCCTGATATCGACGATGCCCGCCGTATCTCCGGCGGCGTCCTTCTGCTGAGCACCCGTCCACCAGATCGATGAAAACGCCATACTCTCGTCCACCTCCGGTGTGCGCTTACCATCGCGCGGCGAGATCAGATTCCATAGGATGACGCGTTGCTCGTCCTTCCCGTCCTCACAGGCGCGCTTCACGCTCTCGGGCGCTCGCTTCTCGCCGAACTCATTGAGCACCTCGCGTGCGGTCATGGCCACGCGGCGCATGAGCACGTCGACCCGTCCCCTGCGTGTGCTCGAGATCCACCAAGCGCCGGTATCGATCACGCAAAGATCAAGGATATCAACAGGATGATCGCCGGACACCACACCGACACCGCCACCAAAAAGAATGCAATGCAAGAAAAGCTGACCGATGCCGCCATAGACGTTGCTCTGATCCAGTAGCTCGGACGCCGTATGCGTGACTTGGTCTAGCCACATTTTCCAAGAGGGATTTTCGGCCTGTACTTTGCCCAAGCCTCGCACCCTCAACCTGAACCATTGGCGGCTTTCATTCGCAGTGCCCGACTTCATCGCCGCCGCCATTCTTCGCAACTCCGTGCGCGGCGTGCTCGTCAGCAGCTTCTTGTCTCTCGGAACGGCGGCGCGTTGCTCGACGTCCTCTGATTCATCGAAGAGCGCACGCCCCAGATCAGGCTCGTAAAGTTCAGAAAGCTCCCGCCACGCCGCTTCATGCGGCTGACGCTCGCGCTTGAGCACGGTCTGACGCCGATCTAACCAGCCGCGTAGCTCATACAGGTCTGTGTCAGGGAAGAGCTTCACCGCCTCAACCTCCGATCGTCGCCTGCGTCTGCGTCTGTGTAGTGCCGGTATCGAAGCGCGTGTAGGTCGAGGCCAACCCGCGCCTCAGAGCCGCGTCGCGTGCTGCCGCATCAGACGCTTCAGCCGACCGTGCGGCGGCCTGTTTCATCGGCTCGGTGGGCGCGGGTGCCTTCGGCACTTTAGGTGCGCTACTACACATGTTTTTTCGCCTCCTTTTCTGGGCGTCCGCCGCGCCTTTCGCGACATGCTTGCGCCCACGCCATTCTTATAGGCCAAAGGCAAAAAAAAAGCTATAAGCCCATTTTGGTTTTTATCTGTCCGTTTTGTTTCGTTTCGGTCGTTTTCAAAAATATTTTTTGAGACCCCTCTTTTTCCCTGCCAATTTGAACCCTTAAGCCAGCGCCGCAGGCGCGTTTGAACCCTTGAACCCTCAGCTAAGCGTAGGGGTTCCATTCCGAATGACTATGCGCCGGTTTCTGCTCGTCATTTCGCGCGGCGGGGAAGCGCAATTCCGGTTTGATCTTTGGGTGCTGCAAGTTCGCTAGATCATCCAGCATATCGTCATGCGAGACGACCGGATACGTCGCGTATTCCTGCGTGATAAAATCCTGTATTAGATCGCGCGTCTCTCCCTCGACCGTCGCGAAGAGCAACCGGCGCGGTAGCCAAATCCGCGCGGCGGCGAAGAGCGGCACCAACCAACCAATGCGGTCTTGCTTGGGCACGCTCTGGGGAACGTCCACGATGCGGAAACGGTACCCCTCTACCTCCTGCATCTGCCGGACGTGCTCCGCGTCGGTCATCGCGCCCACCTGTTCCCACCACACCGCAAGCGGCTGCCACTTGCGGTGCAGGTCGAAGAGCGCACGCGTCCGCTCGGCCAGATTCATCCTGTCTCTCACACCGTCCAGAATGTAGTAGTTCTGATCTGCGCCCAGCCCGACCACCCACATCGTCGTATAGTCGCTCTTCTTGCGCTTCGTGTTCGCCGAGTCAATCAGGATATGCACGTTGAGCCGCCGCCGCTCCGGCGCCTTGTCGTAATACATGAGCCACTTGTCGTCGAAGAGCCGCACGCCCTCGCCGGTCGGATCCTGCATCATCTGCGCCGCGTAGTTCCGTGGCCCCAGTGTGCGGCGCTTCTCTGCGAGAGCCTCGACCGAGAACAGGAGCGGGTTCCCGTCGGCGTCCACGCACACCCGCCGCCGCTCGACGGCGATGCCGTCCCTGATCACCTCGCTGTAGGTGTCGTTCGGGTGGTAGCGCGTGCCGATCATCCAGACGCGCTGCCCGTCGCCGGTGCCGAGCGCGTCGGACAGGCGGAAGGCGTGGGTGGTCTTGGCGATCTGGTCGGGCGTGCCGACGCCGTCCTCCGTCACCACGTCGTCGTAGACGCGGAGCCGGAAGTGCATGCCTGTCGGCATCCCGTCCACCAGCCCCGACCCCATCACCGTCGGCTCCTTGGCAAGCGACGTGCGCTTGACAACGAGCCCCTTCTGCACCGACCAATTCTCCCTCGGCGGCATCCCGTGCAGCACGTCGGGGAAGAGCGCACGCAGGACGGAATTTTCAAACGCCTCTTTGATCTGCTGCACAAACTTTTGCGCGGTCCTTGAGTTGTAGCTAAGGATGCAGACCGTGATCTCGGGATCGCGTAGCACCTCCTGCACCACGCCCCCCAGTGTAATGATTGTCGATTTGTAATGCCCGCGGCTCCACAGGTCGAGATACCCGTCCGGTGCGGCCTCGACCTCGCGGCAACGCGCATAGCACCAATCGCTATTCATGTGGTGTTGCCCGAGTGCCACGGTGAGCAGGAAATAGCGGTCGTTGAGGCAGAACCAGCGCATCGCATCGAGGCTCTGCTCGTCGATCACGCGCTGATACAGCCGTAACGCCGCCGCACGGTCAAGCGTGTGGAGTGACGCGGCGTCAGGCATCACCACCGCCCTCCTTGTCACCCTCCAACAGCCGCCGCAAATTGAACGCGGCGGATTCAACCACCCTGTCCGTCGACCCCGCCACGCCGCCGCCACCCGTCCCTTCTCCGACCAGCGTGTAGCCCAACCTGTCCAGATCGCGTGCGGCTTCCAGAGCGAGGTGCTTGTTTTTCGTGTCGGCAGTCTTGTCGATCACGTCAAGTCGCAATCGCAACAATTTCGCCCGAACCGCGTGGGCATCCATCACGCCCTTGTTGGCCAGCTCCTTGCGCATCCACGCGCATCGCGCCGCCACGTCGGGACGCGCCGCCAGACGTGCGGCGTTCGCCCGCGCCGCATCACGCGAGCGCGCCTGCGGATAAGCGAAGAGATACGCATCCGTCGCTGTGCACGGATCGCCGCCGTCATAGCCGGTCGCCCGCGCACAGAACGCCTCCTGTTGCCTGTTTTTGAGCGGCACCGCCCCGCCGCTATCATTTGTTATCTGTTTTCCCTGTTTCATGCTTCTTCCTCCATGTGTCCACCGGATCCGCGCCCGGTGCTCCCGCCGCGTCCTCCGGCAGCGGCGGGTGGCTTGTGAGTCCGTCAAACTCCATCAGTTCCGCCAGCCGCCTCAAAATCAGCTCGCGGTTAGCCTTCACGTCTTCTAGCAATGTGTCCGGCGGACGCCCCTTGGTCAGCATCGGCCTGAGCTGGCCATGACGCGGCCTGAAGACCACCCCCGCGTCCACACACCGCTGAATCAAATCATCTACAAAACATCCCATCCCACATCCTCCGCCGGCCCCGCCTCCTCAAAACCGTCTATAACTTCTTCCTCCCCCCACTCACGCTCATCATGTGGGAGAATGTGGGGGATGTGGGGGTTAGAAGGTAAAAGTTCGGGATTAATACTATTTACGGGCGACTTTGTGCGTTTGTCCCCCACATCCCCAACAACCCCCAACACGGGCGGCGTCAAGAGGTCGGCGGAAGCGTCCGCCGCCGCAGCAGGGTCGGGCAGGGGGGCGAAGCTGTAAACCGCGCTCCCCGAATGATTTAGCTTCTCGTAGTTGAACAAACTTTTGAGCGCGACGCCCATCCTGGCCAGCGCCTTGCCGATCTTCGTCGGCGTCCACACTTCGGCGCTGAAACCCAGTAGTGTCCCAAAGATTTCACAGCAATTCCCCTTGAATCAGGTGGTTGTCAG